>JBHLPG010000454.1:0-2740 GCA_048939725.1 Promethearchaeota archaeon
TTGCGATCTACTTGACTGGTGACAAAAGTAAAATCTTCTAATGGGTCAAGATAGGACCATTCATTTGAATAAGCTACAATCGTATGGTTTGCTTGTGTACACTCAGGCAAAAGGGTTAAAGCTGAACAATTTCGTGGGATGTCATATGCACTCTGAAAAAATTGAACCATGTTGGGATTTAAATTCAGTCCATCACAAAACCCGTGAATTTCGTCTATTATTCCTGGACATACTATCTCTAATGCGCTTTTGAAGTCATCGAAACTTTTAAAACCAAATTTTTCGAAATTAATTGGATTATTGGTAATAAAAGATCGTTTATTCGGATATTTTTCAATATTTTTCGCAATAGCGAGTCCAACATCATATGATGAACCTTTAAGGACTGTCAAATAGTATTTTCTCTTTATGAATTGTATTCCATTCTCCAAATTAATACGCATCCATTCTTCTTTAATTTCTTTTTATGAGGTGGAGGATCAGCTAAAAGACATAAATGAATCACACATCAAACTTTATTCTCTTCCAAGGTCATTTTAATGCTTATAGATATCAATTTCATTGGAGAAATGTTTCAGTTAATAAAGATTTCGTTTTAGGTATCCATTTCTAAATCAAAGGAGAAATAGGCACTCTTTCTCTATTAGAAGTAATTCTCTTTAATTTTTTATTCTGAAATTTAATGAAGAGGTAGATTCGAATCCAGAGTTTAATAATATAATTTAGAATATCTAAACTTTTAATGAAATTATTCCGACTTTTCCATCTCATTAATTATTTTGGAGAATAATTTTCTCATTAAAGAGAATTAAAAAGTTGTTTTTAGAAAAAAATGTGTAAATCTCCCTCATCATAAGAAATTTAGGTTTCAAGGACTTCTTCTCGGGAAATTTTAATAACTACAGGACGTTTCGGATCTGGGCAGCATCGTTCATGAGTATTCGGATCCTTAAACCAGGGGAAAGTCCCATCTGATTGCATCACCCTAATTGTTGGATATATAGAGTTATAGGCTGACTGACACAATTTTCCGATTTCATCAGGATAAGAAAAGCAATCACCCACTTTATGACCTCGGGGACATGTTCCATCGCCTTGAATATCAGTAATCTCTAGTCTAATTTTATAATTCTTCATTTTTATCAAAACCATTTCTTGTTGATAGGAATAAGAACACAAAGATTTGTTGTTTATAGCTCTTTTTATTTTGAAGAAAAAGAATTGATAAAACAATTCTTATTAACTTTGCAAGTCAATTTAGATTAGAGCCACGGCTGTTCAAGGCATTTTGAGCAGAAAGACGTTTAACTGCCCAAGTGATGATCACAAGTGCGATCAAAATTGCTCCTGTGGAAAGAATTATATCGATTGATTCATCAAATGTGAGAGCAGCCCCCATTGTAAGGATACAAAGGCTAATGGCAACGAAAAATAGTGGATCACGGGAAGATTGCCGTGAAAAATAATACGTAAGAGTTAAAGCAATTAGAATGAATCCAATAGGCAAAATATAATCTATTGCCTCATGGAAAGTCATAGCAAAGCCAAATGATACAATAGCAAAAGCAATAGCTACAAAAAATGATGGATCACGGTTGGATTGTTGTGCAAAATAATATGTAAGAATCAGGCCAACAACCATGATACCAGTGGGAAGAATAATAGAAACAGAATCTTCAATAATCAATGCAAAACCAACCGTCAGAATTCCAAAAATAATCGCGATGAAGAAAGAAATATCACGATCTGATTGTCGAGAAGCGAGAAAAGCACAAGCAATTCCAATAACCATAAAAGCAATTGGTAAGACAATGTCTATTGAGTCAGGAATCATTATAGAAATTGAAATAGCAATAATTAAAATTCCGACAGCTAGTGCAATATAATAAGTAGCTTGGGTCTGTTCTTGAGGAGTTAACTTACGAAATGAAGGTAAATCACGAGTCAGTTGCTTTTGAGCTTGTTTTTTCAACAAGGCAATCTTGTCCATGTCAGAAGGTGTTTCAGTCAGTTTACTACCACATACAGGACAAAAAATAGATCCATCCTCATTTGCTGTACCACATTTCTCACAGAAGGTCATTATTAAGACTCCACATAAGGAACTACAAGAAAATACTTCACTACTAGCGATTAATCCTCCTTAGTATAAAAGAACTAATTTAGAGGCAGTAATATCCTTCTCAAAGTAAACCGAAAATAAAAATAACCCAAAAATCTTAGAGGAAATTGGTGAATAAGGTTAAATATCGCTATAACAGTTCTATCAACCCAGATATGTTATCCTCTCTGAGACAGAAATCCCCCGTCGGCCTAATTCATGCACAAAGTTCGAGCTTGATATAGCTAGTTCTAATGGGACAGCTCCTTTTTTTGTTTGCCCATTTGCCATCATAATCGCAACAATTGAAATATCCCAACCTGTTATTCGTTCCATAGCTGTAAAACCAGTTTCCTCATCATAGAAATCCAATAGATCTACTTGTGCTTGAGCTGGTCTTCCATCTTTTTCTCCTAAGCATTTAACACGGATAACAACCACGTCTTTAAAGAAACAGGGGATATTTACTATTTTTCTATCTCGCAAAAATTTTGTGGTTCCATAGTATTCATTGATGAGTCCCTCTATGTTGAAAGTCAAAAGATAGTTGAGGGGAGGTCGGGGAGTTTGTGGGATTCCTCCATCCCACATAAACACCTCTTCTGGTTTATCAAGCAGGCTCATTGCATAAACACAGAG
>JBHLPG010000455.1:0-2739 GCA_048939725.1 Promethearchaeota archaeon
TGGTCAATTGAGTGTATATTATTGTTTTTAGCTGCCAAAATCATAAGGGATAAATGTACAAGAATAGCCCCAAGAAGACCAGTCACTCTTCTTTTCTAATCTCCCAGAGATATAAGTTAGCTAGGTAAAAGGTCAAGATCAAACATGATGTAGCAACTTGGTCTATACCCCAATCCCATGCTACATGCGCTCCCATTATGTTTCTGAACCTATAGACAACGTTAATTCCATCAACAAAGGTTCTGAAATCGTCCATGTTTATCTTCTTTTTCATCTTTTTGAGAACATCTTGGTTTCGCAATTCGTTAATCATTCTTCCAGTAGTAAGTTCTTTGTCAAAAAGTGAATAGTCATAGTTTAGTTCATCTACCATGTTTTCCACACATTTTCCACACTTCACTAAAACAGAATCGTAGGAACCCATTTTCTGAAGGTTCAAGGCTTCTCTTAAGTTTTCAACAAGGTAGTAAGGTGGATCCTTGAACGCTTCATGTATATACTCATCATCTAACAACACACTTTCAATTTCGCTTGTATCAAATTCAAGTATGTGTTCTTTTCGATACCGAAGATTGCTGGTTATACCTTTTGAAATCATTATAGGAAATTGTTGAATGAAGCCCATTACCATTATGGGATTGATCTTATAGAATTTTGGTTTTGGTTTTGAAAGATAACCCTTCCTAACAAGTGTGAGAATAGTGTTCTTAATTGCTTTATGTCTCAAGTACTTTTCAGATAGATCTTTAAACGATTCTTTAGACGCAAGAATAATGTCTCTGATTTCATCGTAACTGGCTTCTCCTCCTCTAGTTACAAATAGAGCCAGACAATACTTCTCCCGTTCATTTAGGGACATTATCTCCCTCATTTCATAGGCAATTTTCTACTTATAAATAGAAAGTAGGGTTTTTTGAATTAAGTGCAGAATAGAATTCTACTCAGTTCTTTTTGCTCTCATGACTTTCTGTATTTCTCAGATTCAGAAACTTCTTGTGTTTATCAATCAATCATTTCAAAAACTCTGTAATGAGTTTTTCGACCCATTCGGGTTTTACAATTAGGACAATAACTACAATTATGGTAAAAAAGAAATATTTTATGTAATCGCTTGGAATTTGAAGAAATCGATCTAGTAATGAGGTTTTTTCAATTGGCTTAATTTCATCTTCTGGAATTATTTGTTTAATTGAATTAACAATTTTTTTTGTTTGTTTCCCTAGCATCCAGCATTCTATGTCTCTGAGGTCTTTTTGGATGTCTTCCGAGTTCATTAACTTCAGGTTAAAGTGGTAAAGTAACTTGTCGCTTGAAACTTTCACATTACCTCTTTCCAGTATTCCTTCTAATAATTCAAAAACCTTTTTCGACCATTTCTGTCGTTGGTCAAAATTGTTTATTCTAGAAAATAATGCTTCGAAGGAGATTCTAATCTCACCTGACTTTGACACTGCGGTTCCGAACAGAAAAAATGGAAAATACAAGAAAACAAAAGAATAGGTCACCAGCACAAGCGTTGAAATGTCATAAATTTCCGTTGGAAGAAAAGCAAACGAAAACATTACACCATATATGATAACAATTACAATTCCGAGTATCGTCTTTAGGATATAATTGAATTGTAGGAATTTAATTGGAGATACTAAGAATATCTTTTTGATTATGTGGTTTCTGAGAGTGATGATAACTCCATACGCTATTGTAAACGCTATTATGAGAACATTGTGGATTTCTGCAGGCTCCGAGATTATTGCTGCAAATAAAGCAACAAAGCCAAAACAACCAAGAATTGAAGTGATAAAAATCATCAGCACAATAAACGGGAGGTTCCACAAGTTCAAAGAGTTTTCTGCAGTGATGTCTTCAATAGACATGTTTAGTCAATAATCTTCTTGTGTTTAAAAGATTAATTATTTGAATATTTTAGAAGATAGCCCACAAATTCTATGACAAAAAGTGTTTACGCTATTCAGTTTTTTTGCAATCTTCTGTAAACCCTTTGAAGCCCCCGTTCTAAGAAGCAGAAGTACTCAAAGTTGTTAGAAAGTAGAATTTAGAGAATGTTGAAGGAAAAGAAGTCTAGAGATATGCATACTAGAAAGGTGTAGGTTTGGAGGAAAATAAGCTACAAACTTAGGTAGATAAACTATAGCAAATGGTAAAGCCAAAAGAATGATTGATGCTATTGTTCGGTATGGTTGCTTCAGGATCCATCTTGGAATTGCACGTGCCTTTTCATGCCACATATCTCTATATTCTTCCAAATTTCTCTTCTTCACCTTACCTTCCTTTTCGAACTCGAAGATAATTTTCTCTGGTTTTGCAATTTTTTCTAGTTCTTTTCTGTATTTGTCAGCCATATCAGCGTAAAAGGCAAATCTTTGCAGACAATGGTAACAGATGTATCCAATTAGACCGTACGGTAACATTGAGAAAAACACAACCCACATGTTTTTCATGCTATAAGCCATAGCAAGCCAAGTGAATAGACCAAAAAAACATGCCACCATAAAACTAGCATGCGCCTCAGCTCTGTCAGAAAAGAAATCTAGTAAACCTGTTAGTGCTTCAATTTCTTTGGAAGTATGCATTCTTATCCATCCATCTATGAATGATTATCTACTATTTGTTTTCAAGTTGTACTAAAGATTTAAGAAAGAAAATTCTAAAAATGCAATCAAAGATTCTGCATGCACAGAACCAATTATATTAACATGTTACACCTTTTTTGTTTATGTG
>JBHLPG010000119.1:0-10925 GCA_048939725.1 Promethearchaeota archaeon
TTCTCAACGCATACCTGCAGATTTGCTAAATCCCACCATTTCTGAGGGTTACCATAACTTCAACTTAGATAATACTAGAAAACTTTCGTATATCTCATTCTATTATGAAAGTTGGTGGGATTACAGTGTTGTAAATCAATATTTCGATCAAATAAAGGCAGTCTATTAAATTTTTAATCTTTTTTTTTTTCATATTATAAATCGATTACAGGAGATCTCTCAAGAATTTATTGTTATAATTATTGAAGGAAACTTGATAAAATGCCCACTAAAGTAATCCTCTATACTTATAAAACACCTTTAAGGACTCAAAAGGAGGGCTTGTAGTGCCAAACACAAACAAAAAGTTTACTGTTGCCATCGTAAAAACCATAACAATAATGAGATCTACCAAATAATTCTCATAGTAATTAAACTCACCCCTCAGTAAATAGATTACCGATTGCACCAAGCCTATTGCAACTTCATCAAAATTTAGAACCAGATCTACAATATCGGGAATCGAAAGAAATGTTGCATATCCCAATCCTACCAAAATACAAATAAATAAAATCTGTTTGATAATTCTTTTTTTAACGGATGGCATAAATTTCCTTAGATTATAGTCTATTTAAAAGAAAAATTGAATGGGATATTTTATTTATAAATTTAATTTTCTAGATATAACTCGTTTAACCAAAAAATCACATATCGAGAGTAGATGGTATTAAAATGAATGAAAACGATGTGAAAGTAGAATTACAATGTCCCGATTGCGGTAATCTCTTAACCAAGACTGAAACCAAAGATTACTACTGTAATGAATGTGATCGGAGTCTCGATGAGAACGAAATTAGAGAGCGCTGTGGTTTGTAGGAAACCTATAATATATATTCTGAAGTTCTCTTCTTACTCTATAAATATTTCAAGAAAAAAAAAGAGTTAAAAATTGATTAATATCTGAAAATGGGTTAATAGTAGGTCACAAATATCCACATAGTTATCTCCAGTAAACCAAGCATTCTTAAATGTACCATTTCCAAATTCTAATCCAGTTTCATCCACTTTTAATCCAGTTAATATTGGTTTTATATCATGAAGTAATTTATCATATGCTTCTAGAAAATTCATGGAATTTACTAAAATGGCTAACTCAGTTAATTTGTTTACCACTGCTGCCTTTCTATTTTCGGTAGGATCACCCCATTGTTCATCAGGACTTTCTATTACGGCAACAATTAATTGTTCAATCTCCCATGTTAGGAAATCTTTCATTTCCTCAAATGTTATGATAAAACTTCCGAATTGAGAACTTAATATAGAGTCTCCTTCTCGATCATCATCAGCGTCAAGGATTTCAATCAATATAGTATGCTCTCCATATTCCATACCCCATTGATTGAACAATGAAAATTCGAAATATGTCTCTGTTTCTAAAGGTTCATAAGATACGATTAATTCACCATCAACAAAAATAGAGATTAGCGAAATTCCCATATCATCACCCGTATTATCATCTAAAGCTGTAAATGAAATGCTAATAGTTGGGATATCATCAAGAATGTATAAATTGGAGAGCTCCGGAGGGGTGGTATCATCATCTGTTATTATTAAACTGTGCGACATCGTAGAATCTTCTTGATCAAGCTCATCTCTATCCAAATCAGCATTAACCGCAAATACTTCTATATTATGACTACCCAAACTGTTAGGCACCGAATAATAGCCTGACTCATGCCCGGTTAAAACTCCGTCAATATAGACTTCAATCTCAGCAATTCCACTCTCTTCATCTTCGACCACCACTTCCCAAAGCCCTGGATCCCCATCTGTTTGAGAACCACTATATAAGATATTAATTTCAGGGCCCGTAATGTCATCGTCTTCAATCATTAAGTATAAAGTTTTTAAATTTGATGCTCTATCAATTTCTCCTCTATCATCATCATCATCAATTGCTTCAATATAGATCGGATGCATCCCTAATTCTTTTGGGCTAACTAAAGAATACAATCCTGAAGAAGATCCTACCACTATGTCATTATAGGTTACTGACATAGAAGAAATTGCAGATTGATCTGATACATCTACTTCAAATGAAAAGGTTTCATGTGAGTCTGTTATATCAATTATTTCTGGAGTACATAATATTTCAGGTCCATTTGGATCATCGTCTATATAATGAATTATGCTACTCTTTGTTCGTGAATTACCAAAAATATCTAACACGGTAATAGAAATAACATAATCTCCTAAAAGAGCAGGTTTAACAAATTCAAAGGTATAACTATTTCCATTTGGAATGTCTGATATTGTTGGATAACTATCACTACCAACTAAATTATTTTGATAATATAAGTCTGCGGTAACACTTGAGGCTCCTTCTGAAGCTAAAATATCTACTGAATAATCAAAAGTCTCATTATCCATAATAGTTTTCTCGTATAGATCGAAATCAGGAGGTATTATGTCTCTAACTATTATTTTAAGATCAGAGGTTCCTTTAATCTGGTCTTTATAAGAAACAGATATACTAATATCTTTAATCCCTCCAGGATCATCACACGGTATGTGAAACATTATCGGTATCATTAGGAATTGCCCAGGAGGAACCTCAGCTTCTGGATTTATATCCCAATATTCATCGGGAAGTCCTTCGATTTCAGGTTTGAAAATCACGGTGAATGGCCCTTGATTATATAAATAAAACCATGTCCACATATACTGGCACGGAATAACCGTGAATTCAGCTTCAATTGGAATGATAATACACATTCCAATATCATTCATCATACTCCTATACTTCCAACTCGGATACTGCATTTCAGGTTCATTATAGTACATCCCTGTTAAAATTGAAAAGAAGGTAAGTATAAAGAGAAGATTAAAGGCAGTAGTAATAATAGGGAGCATAAATAAAATGTTACCGTCTGGATCTCTCCCTTGTATATATATAGCAGGCGGAACCCAGGGAATTACTGACCAAGCAACTACTTCAAATGACAAATAACACCCACCGTTAGTATGATGGTTTCTACTTTCCGTAATAGCAATTGCAAGTTGAGCTAGATAGACAAAACTTATTACTTCGACAAATATCTTAAGAAATTCTTTTATTTCCTTTGGAGCAAAGATACTAATTAGCCAAGCTGCATACTTTGGAATTTTTGCATAATCCTCTGCAAATTCCTCGTCCTCTATTCCCTCAAATTTCATATGGATTGTTGAAGCGACAATCAAAGGATTAATGTTGTAACTAATGCTAAATAATGCTAATGGTAATCGCTTTTCTGGATGTTTTTTAATTAATTGAGCTCTCTGCTTTAATGACTCTTGATTATCTAGTGCATCATTTACATGAGAAAATTCGCTATTTACCAAAAATGATAAATAATATCCCATTGTTAATGCATCGACTTCCCCGCTCCAACAATAAATCTCTAAATTAGATTTAAAATTGAAATTTTTTACGTTTTCACTGTAACATGCTGCGATATAAATAGAGGATGCTTCAGAGTGATTTATTATTGATGCTAAAAACTCCCATGGGATTATTAGCCCGTTTAACATTATTCCTTCTTCTGTACCATGAGAAATAATTACGATAATGTCAGTACTTATAATAAGATCAAGAAGACTACCATAAATTATTTCAATTTGATCATTTAAATTATTTTCAAATGCAGAAACACCAAGATTGACATTTTCTTCTTCACAACCTTTTATTACACAAATTTGCTGAGTAGATTCTTTATCTATGTCATCAGAGTAACTTGAACGTTTCAAAGATTTATCATTTCCAGATTTTCGGTAAGATTCTGGATTTAGAACAAGGTTAAGTGGTAAATAAGTGCAGAAAAGAGTTAGAACTATTAAAGTAACTATAATTTTTTTTTTAAAATTGTTCATTAGATTACACCAATATATTTTATTATCAACATATTATTTAACTGTTTGGGCTCTATATTGATAGTAAAGTATTTCCAATATTACGCTTTCTCCCACCTTTTTTTTGTAATTCGAGACAATCTTGTGCCTGTTCTAATGCCAAAGCATATTCCCTTTGTTGTTGCTTCTGTGGTAGCTCAATTGTATAGTGGATCTAATTGGTTAATGAAAATTGGTCCTGAGCTAAAATAATCACTTGCTTTTGGTAATTGAGTTCTACACCATCATTCGCCTAAATTTGTTATTAATTATGGTTATCGCAAATAAATATTACTAGTAATTTCGCTTAAAGGTTTTTTGTTTATATAGAAATTTCTGCATTTATTATCATGTCGTGGAAAGAAAAATGGGTTGGTGTTCTAAACATAATTGGTAAATATTTAGAACAATCAGGGATGAAAATGATGGTTATCAACATTGACGCTCGACCGGATATAAAAGAGCAGTATGAAATGTACATGGCAACCGTTGAGGATATGAAAGGGAGACGCGAGGTAGTAGTTACCACAGGACTTCCTGGAGAGGAGCGTATTTTTTGGCCTTATGAGGATGTGCAGTTCTACATTCGGGAGGGAGAAGAAAAAGTACACAGTACCGGAAATCCGGATATTCTTGAGGAGTTGTTTCAAACTTCTGAATTGTAATCATTTTCTTTACAAATCTTCCATAATTACTTGAAATTCGAGATATTGAGTAAACTCCATCCACACTTTCACCATTCGTTCCCGCGATGCCGAAAGTATAAACACTCCATCTTTGGAAACCGCCAAGTTATTCAGCTCTTCGTAATGACCGGGGAAATCTTGCTTGATTGGGAGATATTGCAACGCTTCTCCATCTGAAAGCCTTGAACTAGACAATATTCCTCCCTCTTCAAGGGATCGCTGTAGACCAGTAATAATTAATTCTTGATCAGGAGTCAATAGAAAACATACGATTCCCATCCGTGTGTTCACGTTATTTTCACTGCGAAAATCAAAGGTACCGATTGTCTTATTTTGACTGAAATCCCAGATTTTTATTGTATCATCATATGAAGCACTTATTACCCGTTTATCATTGGTAATTGCTACATCAACTATACTATTCTTATGTCCCACCAAGGTGGTTATCAACTTTCCTGTCTTTGTATCCCATACGTTTATCGTCTTATCAAATCCCCCACTTGCTAAATAATTCCCATTCGGAGAAAAAGAAAGAGAGGAAATCGACTTCCAATGAGAACCCAAAGATAATTTTAATTCTCCTGTCTGAAGATCCCACACATTGATAGCACATTCATTTGCTTCATAACCACTTGAGCCACTTACCAAGTAATCGCCATTAGGGTCAAAAACTAAGACATTCACATGGTCTTGATGCCCCTTAAGGCACTGAAGCAAGACTCCCGTCCTATAATCCCACACGTACACAACCTTATTTGAAGCACTTGCCACCAATTTTCCATCCGAAGAAATGGCGAGTGTGGTCACTCCTTCTCCTTTATGATCACCAAAAACTCGCATTAATTCTCCGCCGAATATCTCGAATTCCTTAAGCTTTCCATCATTTGAACCCCTAATAAAATATCCTCCTGTAGGAGTAATCGCGATGGGGCTAAACTCACTTTTATCTAAGTGATGAGAAGCCACTTCTACATAATGATGATTGTCTGCAAAAAAATCTGAATACCAATCTTTAACACGTAACAGAAAAGAAGTACCGTATTTCGAGGCTCTATAGTCCCAAATGTTCATAAGAAGCATACTTAGATCTAAACTGTCATAATCAAACTCATTGAGAACAACCTCAAACTCTTCTTGAGTCAAGTAATCCACATATTTCTCTTGAAAAAGGTATCTCATCACAGGAATATACCCACTTACAAACCTCTGGGCAATCTCTTCTTTAAACACTGTTCTTGCCTTTACATCTCCGACTTCTGTGAGTTTTTTTAGCAAAGGAAATGATAAATTGCTATGGAGCAACCGAGTATCGTAATTATTTTCTGCCCATGCGTGTAAATTAGAACAGTGGGCCCAAAACTCTTGCTCCTTTGTAATTCCCAAGTCTTCGGGTTTAATTTTCTCTTCCAGCTCACTATTGTATAATGATTTGGCTTCATCAATGGAATTAATAGTATCATGATCTTCACGTTTTAACGGATCTACAATAAGAAGATAATGACATTGATCAAACCGTTCTCCATCAACATAAATCATGATAAGATCGTTGAACAATTTTACAGTTAGATGTTCATTTACTTGAAATTCCAATGTGTAGGAATCGGGCACTTCTCCATCCCAATCATCTTCCTCTTCCTCAGAATAATCTTCCTCAAATCCCTCTTTCAGTGCAACACGCTCATCATATACACAGAACTGAGTATAATCATCCCCATAACTCCCGATAATGTCTGGATCAATGATGATACCCTCTTCTTTCCAGCGCCTCATCTTTACTGCTAACCGTTCATAAATCTCGATAAAATCATCGATACTCCCTGCACCATCAGTAATCCACTTATTCCGCCACGTATACACGTATTTTTTTCGCATTTGAGCAGATTCGGAATGACTACTCCCGTTCTTGACTTCTTCTCCCATAATATAACACATTTCATTTCTGATTATTTAAAGAGAAAAATATACTAAAAATGGCTTTGGGAGGAATCACCTATGTCTATCAAACTAGAAACCAAAATCTTTATTAGGTGAAATCTGTGATATAAGAATAGAAAATTTGTATGTGATCCAACAAAATGAATGAAATAAAGAAACAGTTAAAGGATGTTTCAATAAAATTGAAGAGATATAGAATTGGAAGCGGGTTCACTTTAGGAACTAAAAAGATTGCGGATGTTCTAAAAGACCTTATTCTTGCTGTTGAATTAATTCAAAAGCTTAATGAACCAGATGACGCCCAATGAATAAATTGTTAATTCTATGGTTAATCGGATTAACCTTTTTTCCAGGGCTCCCTGATGCATATAATAAACATCACATAGTAGAGACTGTGTATTTAGAATCTGCTTCTGAATGCAGGGTAGAAACTCCCTGTATTAGAGCTTTTGGAATTAATTATTGCAATGTTGGGGATTTCATAGAATGGCGTTTTACCACCTATAATAATTCATTTTTAGTTAAAGCAGAATATTGGGTACTTGAGAGTACAGATAAACTCACTGAAGCATATTCCAGTTCTGGTATTGTAATGGTAACCGAAGTATGGTCTAATTATAATCGAGCTGGGTTCTCTTTTCAAAATATTGATTCAGTGGGAGGATACATTAGAATTGAAGTTGAAATTATAACATGGAAAATAATTATGTATAGTGTCATTGGGGCTTGCTCCACCATAGTGGGAATAACTATAATCATTCTAGGAATTCGAAGAAGAAAAAGAAAGAAAAAAGATTAGTTGGTTAAAATAGTCCATTCTTGGGAGCCACCAGACCGAACATAGAACACACCTGTCTTCTTGTTATACTTAATATACATACGAGGGTTTGATTTTATGCCCCTTATATATTTCCACAGAATTAAGCACCCTGCCATTAGAACTAATCCAGAGGAAAAGGGCATAACAGAAACTTCATTGAACATTCGAAAAATGAAGAAAAACACCCCTATTGCTAATAGAGTCCCCCCTAAACCGCTTAACAAGATTAATAATTTGTTGGCGAAATCCCAAACTTGGAAACTTCCCTTACATTTCTTGCATGCAGGGAGCGTATGAGTCAGATAATAGGTAGTAAATTTAACCATAGCGCCATAATCCCGTGTGGTCATCCCTACCGGTTGTTTGAATAGATAGCCTTCTGCATCTACATTTTCTGTTCCACATCGTATACAATTCATTTACCATTCACTTTTAAATCTTTTAATGATTTTGTTAAAATATTTAGCATTATTTCCCATAAAAAAAGGTTATTAATAAAGAAAAAAGAAGGAGAGGAGTAAAAAATTACTCCTGAGATATAACATTTGCGAAAGATCCAATTTGGTGTTCAAGTGAAAGCAGTGAAATAAATTGTGATCAATGGCTTATTTTACGATGCATATTTAAAACCCATGTATTTTTTCTAGTATTGGTAGTGAGGTTAAGTGACTTTCAATCAGAGAAGCGCTTTAAAAGCTGTCGTAAAGTTTGCCAAACGGGAATTTCGAGAAAAGAAACCTCTAGAGGGTAAAGTCTTACGAGTGAAAGATGTAAAAAAAGTTACGTATGGAGGTCCTTTCCCTCAACAAAGCGTGAAAATAAACCCCAATGTGTACTATATTGTTCTCTTAGATTATGGAGACCATTATCGGCAGTATAATTTCGCCAAAACAGGAAAATTGTTAGATGGGGTGAACATTGAGAAATCTTCAAATAAAATTTTAACTTTAGAGCATTCCACTAAAATAATCTACCACTTATAAGATAAATTTTTGATTTTCTTACACGAAAATGAGAAGGATGATGATCGAAGTTTAAAAAAAATAAAGAAATTCAAAGAAAAGAAACTATCTCATCCCGTTTTCTTTAGTAAGGTATTCATAACACAGAATTTTGCAGTCAGGAACTTTACAGATATCGTAATGCTTGGGGAGAGTGCAAAGGTTCACAAACGGACACACGCTAAGGTCGATCTCGGGAATGAGGATAAACTCTGAATCTTCTGATTCTGTTGCCATGATATTATCTTTTGCTTTAAGTTTTTAAATAAAAAATTAGTGATAGCCCCTTTAAAAACCAGAGGGTGTTATAAATTAGTTAGCATCCTCCGATTTTTTCTTTATATAACTTCACCTTCTTCTTTGAATATGCCTTATTTAGTGCGTAATTTTAGTCTTGATGAATTGATTAGCATCGAACGAGTTGAGTTTCAAAGTACCAAGGAACGACTTCAAGAAACGTATGTGATAACCAATCTTCGGTTATCCAAACTATTTAAGAAAATTTTGAGAGAAGTGAAAAGAGATATTCTTCCGATCTTGAATGTAAAAATCTTGCTCTATGCTCTTAAGTCAGTGCCGTTTACCGATGAAACAAGAGGGATCAGAATTATGGATGGTTTAAAAGACTGTATGGAATATCAACTTTATGGAAAATACGATGAATGGAATTGCAAGGTTATAAGAACTCAATTAAACGAGTTAAAAGGGCTGATATTATATGATTATTTAATTGAGGGCTGGTTAACGCTCTATATCAATAATCAAATAGAATGGAACTTGACTACCAGCTTCTCTTACGAGTGATTATCTCTAATATAGTCAATTAAATCTTGGGTTAGATCTGTATGATGATAGATGCCTTCAATTCTTCTAAATGTAGAAATAAAACATCACCCGATAATCTAATTAAAATTATTAAGGAATGAGATCTAGCTGCCCTGGATGTCCTCCCGAAGGTCTATTAATCTCGTAAAGGAGTTTCTCAACGGCATCTTTATAAGTCTTATGCTCCTTACGTTTTGATATCCCCGAAATAACCCTCTTCTTGAACTTTGAAGGAAGCTCTTTCACCGCATTGCTAAAATATCCGCGACACTCATCATCCCAATAAGTAAATAATAAATCATAAGGTACTAAAGACGCATCAAAATACCCCATCAATAGTTCATGTCCGAGATAATTAAAAATATTGCTTAAAAAGGGAGAGTCTTTCTCCCACATCATTTCTTTAAATTTTTTTAAGGGAACTAACTCATAAAACGAATAACATAATAATGAAAACATGTTTGCCACTGAAGGTGTTTCAAAAAGCTGTTGTACGTGATGAGTAATTACCTCCTTTAAGAGAGTATCCTTCTTACCAAGCTCAATAAGCATTTTTTGTAACTCTTTTAATACTTCCAAATGAGTATATGAAATCCCTGTAACAGCTTCTGTGGGAACCGGATACTGACGCATGTCAAAAATTTCTTTGAGTAAAGACCGGTCTTTTGAAACCAGTTGGTTGATAAATTCAGTATTGTTTTGGAATCCTAATTCTTCAAGTAAAGCGGCTAATTGTTTTTCTACTAAAATTGACTCTCTAAGTTCAATATTTTTAGAAAGATTTTCTAATATTAGAGACCGATACTGTTCTCCGAATTTATCGAGATGTTTATTTCCAATTAGTAGTACAAAGGCATTCTCAAAATCTTTCTCGATCCAATTCTTCAATAGCATTTCTTTTTGGTCTTCAGTGAGATATTGAATATAGTTTTGTTCCAGTAAATAGAGTATTGTGTTTTGATAATAGGTCTCAAACCTCTTACAAATTTCCTCCTGAAATACTTCTTTTGCTTGGGGATCTCCGGCATCGTACAAGTTCTTTAATAAAGGAAAGGATAAACTACTGTGCAATAACCGTGTATCGTAGTTATACTCCGCCCATGCCTGAAGGTTGGAGCAATGTCCCCAGAATTCGGTGTGTGCGGGGATGTCGTAAGAGACCAATTCGCCCTCATCATCTAATTGCCCTTCGAGAGACCATTTCAACGTATCAGCAATCTCATCAATGGAATCCATCTCCCCGTAATCATCTACCTCGTCTAGGGGAAAGGTCAGTAATAAAAATTTACACTGTTGGAACAATACGTCATTGACATAGAGATACGTCCTTCCTTGCTCCAATTTAAGAGTTATATAATCATTAACAGTGAATTCTGCTTGTTCTGGCTTAAATATATTTTTCAGTTCTGCAAGTGTACGATCAGCTTCCATCATTATAATATAAAGCCGTCTTCCTTCATTTTCTATTGAATCACGGAACTGGTCAATTTTTTCTTTCCAGTAGGGGATTTTTTCTGAAATTAAACGGATGTCCATCCCTTCAATTCCATATATCATATTATTAAGGTCTTTAAAGAACTCTATGAGGAGTTGGACAAAAGGATGCTCGAGATTGCCAACCCCCCGGTGATAAATGACAAGGGCGCTTCCAAATCGCCATGTTAAATTTTTCATCTCGAATTCTTCTTGACTACCCTCTTCGAATACAGGGAGATTATAATCATTATAGGGTGGCTGTTTGCTTTCCAAAAT
>JBHLPG010000001.1:0-12381 GCA_048939725.1 Promethearchaeota archaeon
AACAACAAAATTATGGCAAAGCTTAATGAAATATATTCAACAAAAACGTTTACAAGACGTACACGTGATTCTGTGCAAGATAGATTAAGAAAAATTTCGTCTCAATTTACTACAGGTGGGATTACAAATGAATCTTTCAAAATTTATCATGTTGAATTGCAAGAAGTAATAAAAAGGTTGATGTCTATTAATAACAATGACATATTAAATGTTGAAACAGGAGAATTGGCAAAACAATATATGGAAATAGTTTTGGATGATGCTAAACCATTGACCATTTCTAGACGCGATGGTAACACGGTTAATTTATTTAAACATGTAAATAGCTTGAGATATTCATTGAATGACAAGAGGTTTATTCAAGTAGCAAATAAATATGAAAAGACTAAGTCAGGCCACTTTAAATGTTGGTACGAAGGATGTCCTGAAGCATGGATGAATGCAGTCACAAGATACATACTTCAAGATCCAGAATTCAGAAAAGCATTAAATCTTGAATATCAAGAGAATATTTGTTCAATCCATACTGGACAGGGAAGAGTTACAAAGGGAAGTGAACCATCAGGTTTTCCAGATATTACTACAATAGATATGAATGGTAAAGCAATTGATATTATTCAGGTTAAACAATTAGGGTATAACAAACCGAACGAGGCTATTGATTTATTTAGAGATATTACCAAGACCATTGGATGGTATAATTCTCAAGGAATTAATTCTGCTTTAAATTCTTTTGTTTTTGAATCATCTGATCTAAGTCGATTGAACAAACTCGAAAAATTTGGATATAATAATGTCATAATTATTGGTAAATGGAATAATATGAAAGAGGTAACTCGATTTGGAGAAGCAGTAGAAGCAGTACGGATTTATAAGAACGTGGTGAATACTACCAGAATCTCATCAATGCACCTTTCCAACCCGATCAAAAATGCTACAGATATAAGTAAAAAACTGAAAAGGAGTTGGATTCTAATAAAAGGAGTGAAATTAGGTGGATTAACTCCAATCTCTAAGGATTTACTGGCAAAAATAATTGATGAAGCAAATTTATATTCTGATCCAATCGAATATTACAAAGCAATGATTCAATTCATTGGTAAACATATTGTTAAGAATAATTAAGTGGTGGGCCGGACCAGATTTGAACTAGTGATTTGCTGCGTGTGAGGCAGCCGTCATACCAGGCTAGACCACCGGCCCATGACTTTTATTGATGAATCAAACCTTTTATTGGATAATAATTTAAAAAAAATAAAAGTTAAAAAAAATTTTGAGGTATTGAGTCAAAATAAATTAATATATAACTTGAGGATCAACGTATAATCAGTTTTTTAGCTTCAGTTCATCTTAACTTGTGGGAGAGAAATACATGTTTTAACTTATAAATATACAAATGATTGGAAGAACAGCAGCAGCTATATCAATGATAGCATGTTTTATTTGTATAATATTAACAGTTTCATTAGGTTGGCCTTTAGGAGGATGGGCAATATTATTTTTTATTGCTGCGGTAATTTTAGGCTTAGCTCCTCATCTTCCAGCAATTATTAACACTATAAATAAAAGATAAAGTGTTTTGATATAAATAATGAATTAATGTAAAAAAGGGAACGAGAAATAATGGCTTATCTAATTGAGTCTGAATGGGTTAGAAATCGAGCTAATCAGCTAGAAAGGGAAATCGTAGCACCTAATCCTCGATCAAATCTTGAAACTGTTGCTGACATCTACTTAAGTTTACACAATCTGAATGTAGAAGTAAATGAAAATTATATTGTTACAGATCTTGAGGCACAAAGGATGGTAGAGATCAGGGAATTGATTCAAAATAATTCCTTTGATGAAGCGAGATCAGAAACAACAAAGCTATTTAGTTCTTTAACTGAGCTTGTCCCAGGTAATAGAAACCATTTTCGACTAAAATATTGACTGTTAAAATTGATAAAAAATTGATTGGATGTTCTGATAAGGATTAAGATAACCTCTGTATTTGTGTCCATACACACATTTTTATCATACCAGGCTAGATCACCGGCCCATAGCATTTCTAGGTTAAGTGGTTCTATTTTTGGATGAATAAAAGAATATTATCAAGTTTTAATAAGAATTTTGAGTTATTTAATCAAATAATAATAGGAGAGGGAATTATTTTAGGGGTTCTACTTTTAAAATTAACTGGTTTTCTGCGATTCCTACGACAATGATTGACTCATTCTCGTCAATTGGAATATCAGATTGTGCTTTCCAAATAGATCCTCCAATTTTTACTCGACCTTCTGTTTTAGGAGAGACCATAGATATTGTTTTTCCATTCTGGCCAATCAAATGAGTTTTATCTCCAGCAACAGGTGTTTTTTGCTGTGAACCTCGGACTTTTAGCCAAATCAACATAACAAAAATACCTAATACCCCAATACTATAAGCTAATCCACGAATGGGGTCATTCCAGAATAATATACCAGTAATAAACCCTAAAAGTCCTATACCAAGTACTATTGGCAGAAACGGGACAATAAAGCTTAAATCACCCCCTTGTGTACTGAAGAAAGCGATAATAAATATTAGAACGATTATTATTAGGGGCCAAGTAAAAACTTGTGTTTCACTTGATTGAGATACAAAATCACTGCTTAATGTAAGAACTATTGCTAGAATTATTATTATCGGAAGCC
Organism: Promethearchaeota archaeon; assembly: GCA_048939725.1. Lineage (GTDB taxonomy): Archaea > Asgardarchaeota > Heimdallarchaeia > Hodarchaeales > Hodarchaeaceae > Hodarchaeum. The sequence continues at coordinate 2,676 of JBHLPG010000001.1, forward strand.
AATTAAGAAGTTCGACAGCCCCTCCACTCACTAACCATTGTGCAAACACAAGTACAACGGAAATTATGAAAATAAGGAAACCGAGATTGTATAGTTCAGGAAACTCAAGTAAAGATCCAAGAAACATCAAAAAAATCCCAATAGGAATTCCTGAAAGGGGAACTTGTTGAGGATCTACAGTCATTTTCGCTCGATATAATCAATACATCAAATGAGCTTTTAGGCTTTTCCTTAGAAGAACAGTTTCTCTGATAATTTTTGATAGTTTCACCTTACCAGCAAAATATCCACATTATAACAATTTTTAAGTAACTTTCTATTTTCTCAAAGCAAAAATACAAAATTTCTTTCTTCAAAGGAGACCTGATGTTTCCCATCAAAAAACAGTCATGGAGACAAATTGAAATATGCTAGAGATCACTGTATTTGGTGCAGCCGATTCGGTGGGAAAATCCTGTGTCATGATTTCTGATCGTGACCATAGAATTCTCTTAGACGCCGGGATACAACTCCACCCTCGTAGGACTGGATTACTTTCAACTCCCCCTGAAGGTGTAGATGAATATAGCGAGGAAATTCTGGCTGTCTTACTTTCGCATGCCCATATCGATCATTCTGCTTACATCCCAGCTCTCTATCGGGCGGGATATCAAGGATTGGTTCATTGTACAACCCCAACAAAAGATATTACAGAAATATTATGGAAGGATCATTTGAAAATTGAAGGTCCTCATCATTATGGGATCTCCCACTTACATTCAGCACTTGCTAAAACTGAAACTCATCAGTATCAACGAAGATTTTCTATTACAGATGGAATCACAGCAGAGTTTTTTGATGCGAGCCATATTTTAGGTAGTGCTACTATTCTTCTCGATTGGGAGGGTACATTAATTCTCTATACAGGGGATTTCAATGATGCTAAAACCCCTTATCATGATCCTATTGTGTATCCTGATCCAGAAGAACCCATTGATATATTATTGACTGAAACTACGAACGCTAATCGAAAGATAGGCAGCAGTAGAAAACTTGCCACATCAAATCTGACAAAATCTCTATTAAAATGTTACTCACGTGGTGGAAAAGCAATCATTCCCTCCTTTGCCTTAGGGAGAAGTCAAGAGATACAAGCGTACCTTACAAGCGACTTTGATTCATTTCTATACAAGTTCCCACTCTATATAGACGGTATGATCTTAGATATGAACATGATTTACCAAAAATATTTGAGTGAAAAATGGGTTTCACCACGAATTCTTATGGAACTAAAAGAAAAAGGGTATCGGACTCCATTCGAGCATGAAGGACTTAAAACGATTGATGAAGTATCCTATACTGGAAAAAGGGGGAAGAAACGGGAGAGATTAATAACTCAAGAAAAAAGAAGTATCATACTAACTACTTCAGGAATGCTTGAGGGTGGCCCTGTTTATGATTACTTACGATATGGCGGAGATAATCCTCTTAATGGATTATATATCGTTGGATATCAAGTTGAAGGAACTCTTGGGGCGGATATAATATCTGGAAAAAAAGAAATCACTCTAGATAATGGATTCGGACAAATATTCGATGTTTCTCTAGCCTTAGAGGTGAAACGGTTTGGATTTTCAGGACACGCATCGTTAGATGGTTTAGTTCAAATGGTTCGCTATGGTTCCCCTTCATTTATTTATGCAATACATGGTGCTCCTGAAGCCCAACAAGCCTACTCTCGGGCACTTGAAGGGCTTAGTCAGAATGTAACAACATTATCCTCCAAAGAAGTATTATATGATTATCCATAAAAGATTAGATCAATCTTGTTGATTATCAATTTCATGGTAGATGAAAGGGAGTACATTATGCAGAGAAAAGAAGCAGTAATATTTGAAACAGTCTATAATCAGATAATGCTTCTTCTTGCAAAAAAACCGAGGATTGAAGTTGTTGGTCTTTGCTTTGGACATCATGATGAAGAAAGAATTGAGATTAGATCATTTAAACAAATAGAGAACTTGGATAATTCCTCAACCAGTTTTTCATTAGATTATGAAATAATGTACAAAGAGATTCAAAACCATGAAAAAAAGAAGGCAATATTGGTTGGAATATTCCATAGTCATCCAGAAGGAGTAAAACTCTATCCTTCACAAAAGGATCTTCATTATATGCAATATTGGCCTTATCCATACTTATGGTTGATTGGTGGAACTGAGGGAGGAAAGTTGAGTTCTCAACTCCGAATCTTTTCCCTTTTAGCAGGTGAAATTATTGAGATTCCTTACGTGAGAATGGCTAGTTCATAATTTTCGGAAACGCTCTAGCTTAAGAAAAAACCCCAGGTATTTTGGTGCCACATTTTTCGCATTTCCCAGCTATTAAATCACGGATCTCTGTATAAAAGCCTGCCCTCTGGATTAAAAGGGCATTGCAATTATGACAATATGTATCATTACCTTTATGACTCCTCACATTTCCTAGATAGACATAATTTAAGCCAATATCTTTTGCTAGGTTATATGCTGCTTCCAAAGTTTTAATGGGCGTTAAAGGGAGATTCCTCAGCCTGTGATCAGGATGAAAACGTGAGAAATGTAAGGGAACATTAGGATTAAGGGAGTCAACGATCCATTCACACATTTCTCTAATCATTTCCATTGAGTCATTTTTTGTTGGGATAACTAAGTTAGTTATTTCTAAATGAACACCCACCTTATGGAAAATCTCACAGGTCTTCAATACTGGTTTCCAAGAGGGTGAACTGCATACTTCTTTATAAAAGTCGGTTGAAAATCCTTTAACGTCTATATTTGCCGCGTCGATCAGAGTACCCAATCTTTCAGCAAGTTTTCTTGTGATATATCCATTATCTACGACTGCCATCCGCAAATTGTGTCTATGGGCATTTTCAGCAATATCTCGTACATATTCAAAGGCTATCATCGGTTCGTTATAAGTTGATGCAATCGAGGGAAGGTTTTTTGCAAGAGCTGTTCGCACTAACTCATCAGGCATCATCTTTCTCAATGAAGATATGTTGCGATTCATCGAAATAGAGTAATTCTGACAATGTAGACACCCCATGTTGCATCCATGGGATCCAATTGATAATATCCCTGTTCCTGGCAAAAAATGATAAAGGGGCTTCTTTTCAATAGGATCAATTGCTAGCGATGAAATTAAACCATAAGTTCGTGGAACAATTTTCCCATTTTCATTGATTCGTGCCCCGCACCAACCAATTTCATTCTCTGAAAGTTGGCAATGTCTGGGGCAAGCAAGACATTGTAATTTTCCTGATTTCAATTTTCTGTAAAAATTCCAAACATTCTGCCGTGTAAATGCTTCTGACAAATGTATTCTATCACCCTGGTCTTTTATCGGATTGATATAACATCATTAGATTCATTATAATGTAGTAAGTCTTTTTCAGCCATTCGCCCAAGAGTACGAGTTATTATTACAGGAGAAATTTTTCCTTCAAGCGATTTCTTCAATTCATCTTTCGATGTTTTTCCTAGCTTCATTACTGCTGCTAGGATATCAACTTCAGGAATATCTTCCGCTGATTCCTCGAGAAGAAATGAAATAACTGCATTTTCTGCTTTCAAAGCATCGAGTTCTTTTTTCAACTCTAAATTCTCAGCTTCTTTTTCCTCAATTTCCGTTTTTAGTTTGATCTCAAGATCTTGATTTTCTTTTATCAAAGCTGCGATTCTTTCTCTTTTTTGTGTGATTTCTGTTTTCAAGTTGTTGATTTCATCATTGATTGTCTGAAGAGCTCCTGTAATGTCTTTTATCTCTACTTGAATTTCATCAGAACGATTTCTTTTTGCTTGTAGTTCTTCTGATGTATTAATTTGCTTTCTAACTAGTTCTTCTTTTAAATTTGCCTTAGAATTAATTTCTTCCTGAAGAGAAGATATTTTCGCTTCCTGTTCCGTAATCTGAGTATCGACAGCTTCTTTTTCCTTAATAAGAGTTTCGAGATAATCCTTTGTCTCCTTTAATTCTTGAATCCTTGTGAATACTAGTTGCTTCGTATCGTCTCCCAGGCGGTTCAGAGCTTCCTCACTTCTAATGAATTTTTCTCTTAAAGTATCGGTATCCATAATCAAACCTCCTTGTCAAATAGGTCAATTTTGACCAGAAGTGTCACATTTTCAGCTGGTTCATCGAATGAAAGCACTTTTCGGGCTTCTAATAGTTTTAAAACTGATTTCAGTGTATTAAGATCTATACCAAGAGCTGAACGAATCTCGGTCAGTGTGGATTGAGGACTCGGTTTCTTAGCTAAAAATTTAATTAAACCGACCTCTGGGCTCTGAATATAATCTTTTAAACACAAAATCCTTATTGCCTGAAATCTATTTGCCAACATCGATTTCTCAGCTTCTAATCGGTCATACTCCTGCGTAATTACTTTCATACGGGTTTCAAACTTGGGTTTTAATTCATTATGAACATTCTCTAATGAAGCAAGCTCTACTTCCAGAGACCGAAGGGTAGTAGTATAATTCGTCTTTTCAGAGTCAAGTATACCATATTTATTTTTATCTGCAAGTAAATTCGACTGAATTTGAGATACCTGGGAATTTATTGAATCAATATTACTCTGAATTGAAGAGATTTCATTCTCAATTTGGCCAATTTCATTATTAAAAGTTTGAAGATCATTTGTCAGATCAGATATTTCACGGGTATAATTATTAGAAATTCGACGTCGTTCATTTATATAGTTTCTGAGAGATTCAATATCTGTAACAAGAGATTTAAGGTCTTCTCGTATTAACTGGACGCGGCTTTGAAATTTATTTACTAATTCTTCTAAACTAAGCTCCAATTTTCTAATTTCTTCTGCAGATTTAGGGGTACTCATTATCTTAGCTCCATTTTTCCAATTATTTAGGGATCTATGATTGTTCATCCCTTTGATTAACTGTTAATTGTTATCAGCATCATCTTGGTTTGAAAAAGTCTAATAACACTATAAGTAAATAGTTACTTCAAGGTATTTTTCATCTTTCCCTTTTTGAAATCTTTCTATTTTGATTTTAAAGATCTAGCTGCATTAAAGGTAAAAAGGTATATAATAAGAATTTTGGATTTTTTTAGCAGATTTAAACTCCAAAATTGTATGAAATACATAATACTCGGGAGAATCATTCAATAATTTTCAATGTTCCTTTTTTAAGTTCTTGAAGGATTTTCTCGGACCAATTTTAATCTTAATTTAAACAAATTTTCTTTCACCTAATGTGAATTTAAATCTTTTTACATGTTACTTTATGTCTTAGATCTAAATTCTTACATCATCGGAATTAAAAACTTCTAATTGTTTTTATTCACATGAAGCGAAAGGTTTATGAAAATTCTATCATGTTGTTTTATATGACAAATACAAGATGAATATGGAGTTAAATGTAATGTCAGATCCTACTGGTGACAATTATGATGATGAGGATCGTCATCCACGAAGGCGTCCTCGAGAGAACCCTTTTGATGACTTTTTTCGTAATTTTATGAATCAATTTGGTGGATTTAACTTTGAAAATATCTGGGATCAGATGGATTATTTTTTAGAGGATATATTTCGTCGATTCAATGTACGAGACTTAATGGAAGATAAAGATAGCTCAAAATTCCCAGGATTTGTTTGGGGATTTAGAATGACAAAGGGACCTGATGGTCGTCCCCACGTTGAGCGATTTGGTAACAATCCTAGAAAAGTAACAGGAAGTGGTCCTGGGTTACAGCCATCTTACGAAAGAGAACCTTTAGTGGATATTATTGACGATATTGAGGTTTTAAGAGTCATCGCTGAAATACCAGGTGTTTCAAAGAAAGATATTGATCTGTCTGCAACAGAAAATAGTCTTTTAATTCAAGCTGAATCAAATGACAAAAAACGGAAATATTACAAAGAACTGGATCTTCCCTGTATAATACTCCCGGAATCTGCTTCTGCCAAGTTTAAAAACGGTGTTCTGGAAGTTGAATTAAAGAAAGATACCTTAATAGACAAAACTGGAAAGAAAGTTCAAGTAGACTAATCTTTCTTTTTGAAATGATTTTTGGAGACCGACTATTTAATGAAATCCACCGAATTGAAGTTGAAGGTCAAAGAAGCGCATTACCGTGATGTTGGTCGCGGTATGGCGCGGGTCTCAAAAGCACATATGAAGGAGCTGAAGCTCTCTTCTGGTGATGTATTACTGATAGTGGGTTCCACAGGGAGAAAAACAACTGCAATCGTTTGGCCTGCTTATAGTGCTGAAGAAAATGATTCGGTGATATCAATTGATGCAACGACTAGATCAAATGCAGGTGTTCGTTTGGATGAGTTTGTAACAATTCGAAAGGCATCTACAGCTGCAGCAGAGAAAGTTGTTTTTGCCCCTACTACTGGAAATATTTTGAAGGGAATAGAAGGATATCTTCAACGCGAACTTCAAGGCAGAGCTTTTTCCCTTGATGATAAAATTCGTTTAGAATATATGGGTAATCTCTTTGAGTATACTGTTGTGAACATAATTCCAAAGCAGGATTCTGTTTTTATTGATCAGAGTACAGTGATTGAAATTTCCTCTGCTTCTGTTTCTGACAAAGAAAAGCCAGATTACAAACTTATACCAAAAATAGCTTATGAAGATATTGGAGGATTAGATGATACAATTCAACGTTTAAGAGAAATGGTTGAGCTTCCAATGCGATATCCTGAATTATTTCAGCGCCTTGGAGTAGAACCACCAAAGGGTGTCCTTCTCTATGGTCCTCCTGGTACTGGTAAAACTCTTTTGGCCAAAGCAGTCGCAAATGAAACTGAATCTCATTTTATTGATGTATCTGGCCCTGAAGTAATGTCTGTATATCATGGGGGAAGTGAAAAAAGAATCCGTGAGATTTTCAAAGAAGCCGAAGAGAGATCTCCTAGTATACTGTTCATTGATGAAATTGATAGTATAACCCCTAAGCGTGATGAAAAAGCTTCTGGGGAGATGGAACGAAGAGTTGTGGCTCAAATGCTAGCTTTGATGGATGGTTTAGAAAGCCGAGGTGAAATTATTGTAATTGGAGCTACAAATCGTCCTAATGCAATTGATCCTGCCTTACGTCGTCCTGGGCGTTTTGATCGTGAGATTGAAATTGGGATTCCAAATAAAAATGGTAGATTAGCTATTTTAGAAATCCATACTCGATCAATGCCTCTAGCAGATACAGTAAATTTAGAAGAGCTAGCAACTCGAACTCATGGGTTTGTAGGAGCAGACCTGCTTTCTCTAACCAAGGAAGCTGGGATGCGTGCAATTAGACGGGTTTTTCCAAAAATTGTATGGGGAGAAGATATTTCTCTTGATATAATCAACCAAATATCAGTATTACCAGAAGATTTTGATATTGCTTTAACAGAAGTTAAACCCAGTGCCCTTAGAGAAGTCTTTGTCGAAGTTCCTACTGTAACATGGGATGAAGTTGGAGGATTAGATGAGATTAAGCAAGAATTGAAAGAAATAATCGAGTGGCCCTCAGAATATCCAATGGTATTCAACCATTTAGAAGCCGAGATTCCTCAGGGAATACTGTTAACAGGTCCACCTGGCACTGGGAAGACATTACTGGTTCGTGCGATTGCAAGTGAGTCATCTAGAAATTTCATTTATATGAAAGGTTCCGAAATTCATTCAAAATGGGTAGGAGAAAGTGAAAAAGCAATTCAAGAAACATTTCGCAAAGCTAAAATGAGTGCTCCCTGTATCGTTTTTTTTGATGAAATAGATGCCTTACTTCCCTCACGTAAATCTAGTATATCCGATTCTGGAGTTACAGATCGGATTGTGACAACTTTCTTGACTGAAATGGATGGATTGGAGGAGTTAGTTGATGTAATTATTATTGCTGCGACCAATCGTCCAGATATTCTAGATCCAGCTTTGTTAAGACCTGGTAGATTTGAACGTGTCATTGAACTCCCATTACCAGATGAGAAGGCTCGTGAAGAAATTTTAAGAGTTCTTATAAAGGATAAACCAATATCTCCTCGGATATCACTGTCTGACATCGCAAAAAAAACTGAGGGGTTCAGTGGTGCTGATCTTAAAGGAGTTATCAATCGCGCGACCTTCTTAGCAATTAATCAATTTCTTGAAGATAATAAAGAAGCATTGGAAAAGATACCGTATTCAGAAAGAACTGAATTCATCAGAAACCAGAATCTTGAATTGAAATTATCGCATATAACAAACGCTCTTGAACATTATAAATCTTGAAATACTACGGAATTAGTGAATTTAACTCGTTACTTGTCGGATGATCTACATTGCATCTCGAAAACTTGACTGGAGAAATCGAAGATTGGCTTGAAAAAGTTGAAGAAGAGGAAAATCTCAAATTTATAAGACAAGATAAATCTAAACCCCTCGAGGGGACTGTTGTCATTGAAATGTTAGGGTATTATGGATCAGTTGCCCGAATGCTGACAAAAGAAATTCAAAAAATGAGTCAAAATACAAAAAAACTAGCAGGTTTTTTTTCAAGTTACTTTAATGAAATGGTACAATTGTATTCTGGCGAAATTTTACTTCCAATCACCATTCTTCAATCAAAAATTGGCTCTAGCAACTTCATTATAACCACAAGCAATTTTGCAATACCTGATGTAATTAGTTATAGATTAGCAGAGGAGTTATATAGATTCTATCAAGAACAGAAGGTTGCAAAGATATTTCTATTGGATGGAGTATATAATTACAAGCGAGATATTAAGTTAAAACCACAGGTTCATAGAATTAAGTCATCAGAATTTCAAATTGAAGTCGAAAATAAAAAACCAGCAAATTTCACCCTAATGGGTCAGATAGCGAGTTCTTTCCTAACTTATTGGAGCTACAATGGAGATATCCCAATTGAAATAATTGCTGTAGATTCATTCTCTGATTATGATCCAATATCTTCTCTTGAATTACTGAAGGTTTTGACCCATCAATGGAGAATCAAGGCAGATTTCAATGAATTAGAGAGAATGTCTCAAGAGTTTCACCGATTGCATAAACAATCCAAAGAGGAAAACAGTCCAGAGGAACAAGAAATTAACTTTGATCCACGTTATTTTATCTAGATGAGATGGAATATAATGAGTAGAGATCCCTTAAATGAAATTGAATTAATTTTGAAGATCCTTTCCTATCAAATTGAGAATAAAAATGTGCTAGCAATTGACGAGATTGATGAAATTCTACACCTATTAGCTAATCGGACCCGACGACGGATGCTAGCTGAACTCGCTCTAGGTGAGGGATTCGTGAATGAGCTCGTAAAACGATTAGATGATCACCCTCAATCAATCATTAGACATTTAGAAGTTTTAAAGAAACATAATTTAGTCGTGGGAAAACAACGTCCAGGATCAGGAAGAGGGAGACCAAGACTTTATTACACACTATTCCCTGATGTTGCGGAGCTAATCCGTAAACCTAGAAGAGATATCTCAGAATTAGGGAGTAATCACGTCTGTAGTAGTTTTCCTCGCTTGAATACAATTAGAAAAAGTCTTGACAAAAATATATCACACTCAGAACAAAGAAAAATAATTTCTGAAGTTGAGAGTATAAAGAAGGAGCATGAAATGGCGCTCCAAGTGTGTAACGAGATTCTCGAGAAAGTTAAAGGTAGAGTTAAAAAAATAGATGTAGAATGAAAAGAAAGGTTGATAAAAACTGTCTCA
>JBHLPG010000001.1:12391-123594 GCA_048939725.1 Promethearchaeota archaeon
ATACGCATTTTTAATCTAGTCAGAGGTGGCAGATATGCTCGGTAGGATTTCATCCAAAGAAAGGTTGATAAAAACTGTCTCAGGGCTATACCCAGAGTTATCAAAGAACATTTATTCTATTTACAAATGAAAAAGAAGCTGCTAGTGTTTTCTCAAAGTTTCTTCAGAATTGTGTAGAAAAAAAGCAGATAGATATAACCGGGTTAATTATCCTAGAGAAAGAAAGTCCATCAATTTCTCAAAGCTTGAACCATTTTCTTCCCTTACTTAGGGATGTAAAAAGAATTACAGCAAATAACATTGCTACTATGTTAGGTCAAACTGTAGATTTTCTCTTTATTGATCTCCGAACTGATTTTATTCCTAATAATGTAAATATTCTATTGGAAGCTGTCCGAGGAGGAGGGTTAATTTTTGCACTAGGTCTTCCTTATTCCGAGTGGATTTATTCAATCAATCGGAATTTTAATCACGAGAAAGAATTTTCAGGAAAGAAGTCTACTTTATTACGCTGGTTTCTGAAGAATGTCGAAAATAATTCTCAGTGTATGACTAAAAAAGTTGATTCCACAGAGATTATTGCCCGTTTTAATCCTATGCCATACAAAATCAATCTCTCAGATCAATTTAAGGATATTCCCGTTACTGTTGAACAAAAAACTATAATTAATCGCATTCTTGATATATATTTTGATTCTAAGTATCCTAATAGTTGTTCCGTTGTGTTAGCTAATAGGGGACGAGGAAAATCGGCTTCTATAGGACTATTTTTATCTCAAATTCTTATAAAAAAGGGTAAGCAGCCATTTAGAGCATTAGTTTCGTCTCCCCATATGACAAACGTTCAAATATTATTTGATTTCCTTTCAAGGGGGTTAACCACAGAAAATATCAAGTTTCGTAAAACAACTCAAGAGGGGCTAGTTTCTGGGATATATACTTCTGATAATTCGAGGATTACTTATGTTTGGCCAAGTGAAATTGATGAAAAATTGAACATTGATCTATTTGTAGTTGATGAAGCTGCTGCAATCCCTGTGGCAATTCTGAAGAGGATAACAAAAGTTAGTACCAAAATAATATTTTCATCAACCATTCATGGATATGAAGGAGCAGGGAGAAGTTTTCAACATAAATTTCTTCAATACATGAAAAAGCAGAAACGATGCTATTATTCAGAGAATACTTTGAGTAAACCCATAAGATATATGCAAGGAGACTCAATAGAAAAACTGTTAAATGATTCATTTCTATTGGATGTCGAAATAGAACCACAAATATTGGATATAAAAACCATCGAGAGAAAATCTGTAAAACTTCAAGTCTACAAAGATCCAGAATACTTATTTTCGGATGATGGATTACCCCATCTCAAACAACTTTTCAGTCTCCTAATTTACGCGCATTATCGTAATCAACCCAACGATTTACTTGTGTTAGCTGATTCAGGAAAACATTTTCTCACTGGTGTTTATAGTAGAGGCGATCAAAAAGAAAATTTATTAGTATCAAGTCAACTTGCTGAAGAAGGAGGAATGAAGAGAGAGGAAATACAAGAAATTGCTTCTGGAAAGTTCATCAGGGGGAATCTCATCTCAACTGTTTCTATACGGCATTTTTCTGCGGAATTTGCCAAGCTACGTGGATTAAGAATCGTTAGAATAGCTGTTCATCCGAGTATAGTCGATAAAGGTTTTGGGCGTTTAGCTATAGAACTACATGATCAGTTGTATTCATCTTATGATTGGGTTGGTGTAAGTTACGGTGTAACAGTTAAATTAATGAAATTCTGGAGAAAATTCAATTATAAACCAGTCCATATTCGCCCCATACAAACATTGGAGACGGGAGAATGGAACATCGTTGTGATACATCCATTAAAACATTCTACGGAAACTATTATTAATCAAGCATCAGCTGATTTCCTTTTACAGTTCATAGCTTTACTTAAACAATCATTATATTCAATGAAACCAGAACTAGTAGTCCAAATTATCAAGAGTTGTAGTCTAGTTCCTGATTATAAGCCGAAGATCACCTCTAGTGGGAAAATTCGATTAAGAAATTATCTAAAAGGGTATGTAAATTTCTTACTTGCAGTAGACGTAATCTATGAGTTAACAACCAAATATTTTACATCAAGAACAGTAAAACTTAGCCCAAGTCAAGAAGCGTTATTAGTTACACGTATCCTCCAAGGAAGGACGTGGGGCCAAACATTAAGTAAAACTGGATTGAAATGGAAAACAGCTAATAGTTTACTAGAAAAGGCGGTAGCTAAACTAGAACAGGAGTATCTGTAATCTCTATTCGAAGAATAACTTATCGGTCAAGAATCGTATCTAGGGGAAAGAGGTTTGGGTCATTTTTTCCCAACATCGTGTTTTCAGATTTTATAGGGGTCGATAGACAATTGTTAAAATTGTGTACACGATGTTTATCAATTTGAATCGCGCAACAAACCAAACTTAAAGAACAATTACCTTGAGGATGATAATTATCACTATTGAACGATAAGCTGCCTTCATCACAATGACAGAGTTCGTTCAAAACTGATGAGGAATTCTTAATATTTACTGGTTTTGAAAGTTGATTGAAGAATGATTGCCATGCAGACATATAATTCAGCTCTTACTTTTTTTTTGAAATTATTATCAAAGGATTCTACAAATACAAATAAAGTATCTTTATTTTAATAGAAAGATATTATACAGATGGTAACCTTTTAGGATCTATCGCAGAACCTAATTTTAAAAAGTCTAAAATATCGACAGAATGGTTTAATTCTAACCAATTTCTTACTTATTCCCCTAAAAAAGAATTCTAATGGGTTTTTTGGAATTTAATATTATGGTAGGATCATTATAACGAATAATATTCATATCTAGACATAGAATCCAATTCGTGACTGAAAAAAGACAAATAATAAGACTCAAACTTGTGTTTATTAAGAACTTCATCTACTGTTATTAGGAAATAGAAAGAAGATGTTTTTTGTTATCAAAAAGCAGTTTCAATCTCTGTATATCTTTCACGAATACCGAAAACGAAATCTATTTACAAGGCTATTTACAAGGCTATTTATAAGGATCTTCCCTATACAAGGTGAAGGTAAGGGGCTACTAAGTATTGATTCTAACTCCCTAGATGATAATTATGAATGGAGAAGGTCTTTTAATAATTATTGCGGCTTTAATTATAATTTTTATAATTATAATCAGCACGAGGAAAAGTTCTGAAAAACACATTCAAAAGGGATATGAATTAGAACAACAAGGAAGACATCTTGATGCCCTTGATTATTTTGCCCGTAATTCATTAGAAGAAGCGGCAAATCTAGTATTAAGAACTCCCGAAGCTTCACAAATTCTAGTTTTACGTCGTCTAGAAAAAAGATATACTCTTAAACAGATCGAAAAGGTATTTCTTCGTATAGCTCGGAATAGTATTGGAAGAAATGATCCTCATACAGCTGCTTCTGCCTTTGTCTTAGCCAAAAAACCCTTTGCTGGAGCAAAAGTTTTCATTGACTCGGGGAGTGTAGAGGACATTCCTGCGGCAATACAGATTATTGATAGAAATATCTCACTCATTCATGATCGAGATCAAGCAATTCGAAACTTAGCAAGGCATGCGTATAATAATCGAAAATATATGGAAGCTGCAGAGCTTTTACGGACAATCGAAGCAGATGAGGAAGCAAATGCAGTGATAATCGCTGCAGCTACAGAAATGAAGAAACAAGGACGGGTTGAAGAAGCTGAACAATTTTTGACGACTATACGGAAACCAGCAGTTGCAATTGAACAATATTTACTCGAAGTAAAAAATTATCTCAAGCAGGGGAATATTGAGAAAATGAGAAGATCCCTTGCTATTGCTAAAGATATTATGGAAAAACTTCCACCAGAAGAAAAAAATAATCTTAAGAGGGATTTAGACTCTCTAGAAACAACAATGACTGAATATGATCGTCTATTAAAGATCCTAGACTCTGCGCGAGATATATTACGCAAAAAAAATACAAATCAAGCTATTGCATTATATGATGAGCTCCTAGAAAGTCTCGGAGAAGAGGCTCCAACACCCATTTTGGCTGAAGCTGCCTTGGCAAATGAAGAGAATAATCCCCAATATGCCTCGAAGTTATTTCATAGAGCTGCTTTTCAAGCACAATCTCCCCGTGCTGCAGAATCATTTAAATTACGAGCTAAAAAGCTAGAAATTCAAACAAAAGGACGACTCCCACCTGTGGAAAAACCAGTCGTAGATTTCGATACAGAGGTTGAAGAATTCTGTAGCGTGTGTCGAATGCGGATAACTGAACCATCAACACTCATCAGGTGTCCTGATTGTGGATCACCCGCTCATTATACGCATCTTGCTGAATGGTTGAAAATAAGAGGTCACTGTCCTATATGTAAGAAGAAAATTAAAATCCAGAGGCCCCAAGGAGTCACTTTCTAAAAATAACTGACCTTTATGAGTAGTTCATTTTTTATTTTTGGCTGCATAGAATTTCTTGGCGTACAGCAATCGTTGAAATGCAGAAACATTTGATAAAAATCCAATAATTAATACAACTATACCTAGAAAGCCGAAATGAAAAAACCACCAATCCCCAATCCCCAAGAAATTCTCATGAATCAAAATCTCAGCTAAACATCCTATAGATAGAAATGTCAATTTTTCTTTACGCTCAAAAATTCCAGTGGTGGAATCCATGTTCAAACCACCCCGTTTTTCTGCGGTTGATCTGATATAACTAGCCAATATCATACCTTCAAAGCAAAAGAACACCCATTCTGGATAAACATAACCACCTATCATAATTCCAAGTAAAAATAAAAATTCTGAAACCCGATCTAATGTTCGGTCAAGTAAGGCCCCAAAATGTCCAGCTAATCCTTTTGCTCGGGCTAAACTGCCATCTAACATGTCAAGGAGTGACGAACATCCGAGTAGAATCGTTCCTAAAAGTAATCCTAAACTTTCCCCTATAGTAGGGCCAGAAGCATATGCTAGACAACTGAGGAAACTTGTACCAACGCTCATGATGGAAATCATGTTGGGAGTAATCCCCGTTTTTGCAAGAAACCTCCCAAATGGTGCAAAAAAGGATTCATATCGATTTCTCATGTTTTTGGGAGGTTCTGATTTCTCCAACCTAAAATCACATTCCTAAATCCTATTTTGGAAGTCATCAACACAATTTTATTCCAGATGATAAATTTTTGCAATTGGTCATGTATATCATCCATAAGCATATTGATCGGTTTGAGTGTTCGAATCAATGCAATACAAGGCCTGATTTTAATTGAAATAATCAAAATAAATAGAAATTTTCTGATTTATCTGGCATTGGTAGAAACGTTATGGAAATTATTCAAAATAAACTAATAGAAATTATTGGAAAACATCGAAATGCTAGTTCGGTTGGTTTACTTTACAGTGGAGGACTAGATTCATCAATAATTGCGAAAATAATGGTTTCCATATTGGAACCAACAACTATTCTTCTTCTTTCTGTTGGTTTAAGAGATTCTTATGATATAAAGACTGCTGCCCTCGGATCTAAAAAATTGGGAATTAATTTGCATAAATGTTATCTTACAGAAGATCGGGTTATGAAAGCAATTCGAAGTTTAAAACACTTGAATATTATTCAGCATCCTGTTGCACTTTCAATTGCAATTCCAATATTCCTAGGAATGCAAAAAATAGCTAATGACTTTGATACGAGAACCATTTTCCTTGGCCAGGGAGCTGATGAACTCTTTGGAGGATATCAGAAATATGCCGAGATCTACCAAAGCAATGGAGGCGAGGAAACTAGAAAAATGATGAACGATGACCTTCAATCTCTACAAAATGACCAAATTATCAGTGAGCGAAAAATAGCTCTCCACTTTGGGCTAGATATAATATATCCTTATCTTGATTCAAGCATAATAAAACAAGCAAAGATGTATCCTATTTCAGCTCACATTGAACAGGCACCCCAGGGTGAGCTTATTAGAAAGGCTTTATTACGAAAACTTGCTCAAAATATAGGCTTACCTCTTGAGATAACTAGACAGCCAAAAAAGGCAATTCAATATGGTTCTGGCACAGTAAAATTAATTAGAAAAATTGTAAAATCTGGGAATTATGAAAATATTGCAGAATGGTTTAGAGTATATTTTCAATCGGATTTAGAATAGAAATGAGAAGGTTTAAGGATATATAAAGAGGTTTAGTTATTATTACCTCAAGGTAATGTAATAACTGAACCATTTTGTACTATTTGGACAAGCAAGGTATTAATTGGATTTATTATCTGATATGATTCCTTAGATATGTTTTTTATACAATTTGAAATCTCAAGTTCAGTGTAACGAATCGAAAAATGAATTGGTATCAAAATCTTTAAACCAGTCAATCTGTCTGCTTCTTCAATCAAAGAGATGATATCTGAATGTGAATCAAGATGATAATCTTCCTCTTGGGTAAGATATGTGGATTCATGAATTAGGATTTGACAATCTGAAAAGAATTTAAAGAGATCAGAATCCACCTGGGTATCACCAGAATAACATAGTGTTGTTTTGTTTTCATAAAATATGTCAGATCGGGATATTTTCCGAGATCCAATTTTAAACTGTGTTTTACTTTTCTCTATTTGTTTTAAGGTTTTATTGAAAGGAATTCCGAGCTTCTTTGCCTTTTCAACATTTAGTTTTGTTACACTAAATTCTAATTTATAGGAAACGGATCCAAAGGTAAAATGATTATTCTTTTTAGCTATTAAAGAATATCCAGAATCAAGGAGAATTTCCTCACCATTATCAATAACCTTAATTTGTATAACGGTCCTTACAGATTCCCCAACTGTTATTGTGAGCAATCGATAGAAAAATTCATCATCAGGTAAAATTGCTTCAATGGAACCACTAAATATTTTAGTCATACGTATCTGAAAAGGAATGGTTGAATCTTTGGGAATAATGACTATTAAGGGCTTAGCAATTCTTTTCTCTTTCTCTAATAACATTATACGATGAATTATATGAGCTAATCCTCCCCAGTGATCAAAATGAAGATGAGATAAAATTATATGAGAAATTTTTCCAAAAGTCGGTTTTCCTAATGCTTCGAGTCGGGGAGTAAACGATAGACTTCGTTGTTCTATCCAAGCTTCCTGATATTTGTGAAATGCTTGTACTATTTCTGAAGGGCATTCAAATAGAAAACGATTATCAATCAGGAATGAAACAGTCGCTACTTTAGCTGTTGGAACTGTGCCTCTTGAGCCAATCAGACCTATAATCATTCATATCTTTTCCAGAAAAGCAGCTTCTAAGTAGAAGGGCGAGAAAATGTAATCAAAAATAAATTAAAAACACAATAAAAAAATTATCGTGTTCTTCTACGTTCTTTACGTTTTCTTCTTCTCAATCGTTTCTTTTTCCATTTCTTTCGCATGGTTTCTCACTCAATTGACTATTGGATCCTGTTGAGAATTTCTTCTAGCCAAGCTTTGAATTTTCCTTTTGGAGTTGCCCCTGTGCGCTGATTAAGCTTTTTACCAGCGTTAAATACCATGAATGTGGGAACAGAAAAAATTCGGAATTTTGATGTCGCCTGTGGGTTGTGATCAGTATTGATTTTTATAAAAAGAACCCGATTGGCAAATTCGTGGCTTAATTCCTCATAAATTGGACCCATTACTTGACATGGTTTACACCATGCATCAGCAGAAAAATCTACTAGTACTGGTATAGGAGACAATTGAATTATTTCATCAATATTCGCATCATACACATTCGTGACACCATTACGATTTACCTTATCAAAAAAAGAGGCTCTTTTTTGCAAAGACGATGCCTTCTTTCTAAGGATTTCTTGAAGTTCAGGATCAGAATCGTTCATATTATAATTTCATTCTCCTAATGTGCACAAATGGCCCAAACTAATTGGGTCACTCCAATTTGACCGAGAGGAGTAAGCCTTAAAAATATTTCATCATCCTAAAATTAAAGAAGAAGTCTTCTCATTATGTTCGCAAGAAAGATCGAAAATCCAATTTTAGTTGCCAGAGTAAAAACTTTGATAAAGGGAAGATAATCATATAAAACAACATCTATTAAGCTGGAAATGTCTAATGGTTTTAACCTAGCTTTATTCAAAGCTGTAACTATCAAGACGATTCCAGTTTTAAACTATCTTCTAATTAATCGTATTAAATTATCTCAAAACACTCAAAAGGACAAATCATTCGCTTATAAACCTCAATAAATTTATAAATGAATATTCAAAGAGTTTAAGAAGTAAATCATGCTTTTTATAACATTTTTGATTGCGGAGGAATCCTCATCTCAAAAATATTAATTGGAATACCAGTCTATAACGAACAAGCATACCTTTCTGAATGCATCAGCTCTCTGTATGATTTTATTGGAAATAAATGCCAGGCTTATGAAATCTCTGTTTTGCTTGTGGATGATGGGAGTACTGATCAATCCCAAGAAATATACGAAAAATCCTTAGCTGAAATTTATCCATTCACGTTTACTCGTCACAGTAATGGCCCTCTTGGTTATGGTAGGTCCCTCCTGACTTTATTTCAAAGAGCAAAAGAAAATTTTGATATTTTAATCACATTTGACGCTGATCTCCAACATGCACCATTCAGTATCAAGGAAATCCTTGAAAAATTTGATATTAATCCTCAAATCGAGCTAGTTTCAACAAGTCGCTATCTCTCATACCGGTTTTGGAAACAAAACACAAAAGTTCCAATAGATCGCTATATAACAAACATGTTAATCACAAAAACCCTTAATGACTGCTTTCACCTTAATCTTACAGATGCTTTTTGTGGATTGAAAGGATATAGAACTGAATTACTCCCCACACATCTTAGCGAAACGGGGTACGCTTTCCCCCTTGTTTTTTGGCATTATATCTTCCAGAATGAAGTAACTTTAGAAGAGGTTGAAACACCAATAATATATAGATTAGATCGCCGTACAAGAGGTGAATGGAAGCTAAGATTGGAAAATTACTATTCTACACTTGAACAGCTTGTTTCATCAATAGAGTTGAAACATTCTGTTCAGCAAGATTATCAACAAGCATTAATTTGGATGACTGATCTGATTAATCACTTTAGTAGCTCTCCAATAGTCATTTATCAAGACTTCATCAAAAAAATGCAGTCATACAAATTCTAAACTTGCTTCTTCGGTTATTTCTTAGCTCAAAATAAGACAATACTAAGAATTCTTTTCTTGGGAAGAATATTTCATATTTAAAAGATTAATGGGGAGAAAAAGCCGCTGGTGGGAATTTCCTATAGGATTCCGCAGAATCATATAACTTGAACCCACGACCAACAGATCTTTCGGATTAGATTCAATACAGATTAACCTTACGAGTCTGTCGCTCTACCGACTAAGCCACAGCGGCTAGCTACATTTCTATTACCAAATTAGAATAGTTCCTAGTCAATTTGAATTCAAATAAATAATTAGTATTAATCTTTCTTGTCCTTTCGAGCTACCCAAATGTGAATATTATGATCAAAAAATACCGAGAAAGTATCTTTTGAAGATTCATCGAGAATGTTAAAAAGTCTACTTAAAAAAGTCTAAAATTGAATTAAAGCAGAAATAAAGGCATTTTTCCATTCTTTCACTTGTGATTTTTGCTTAATTTGAATTTGAATCAATTAATTAAAAGAAGGAATCATAAATGGCTGCGATTGAGGTAGGCCGGGTTATTGTGAAGACTGCTGGTCGCGAAGCGCTGATGAAAGCCGTTATTGTCGATCTTGTTGACCAAAATTTTGCGTTGATATCTGGAGCAGGTGTATCCCCTGTGAAAAGACGGCGCTGTAATATCAAACATCTTCGTCCTCTAGATCTCAGTGTTCCTATTAAGCGAGGAGCAAAAGATGAAGACATTGCTAAAGCAATTGATAAAGCAAAAATCGTGAATGAGATAAAAACTCCATTAAAGATAACTCTTTGATGGATTAACTTGAAGGTTGTGTTGAATGGGTGAGGGTGAAATGTTACAAACTGATCAGAAGGTCTACGATAAGGTACTGAATTATTTTACAGATCCCAAGATTGGAAAATCCCCCCAAAAAAGGAATATTTCTAAACTTCTGGATCTGGGGGTAATTAACCTTGATAAGCCTGCAAATCCCACCTCACACGAAGTCACAGCTTGGGTAAAGCGTATTTTGGGGATCAAGAAGGCAGGACACGGCGGAACTTTGGATCCTGCCGTCACAGGATCTTTACCAATCGCATTAGGTCGTGCAACTCGCGCTTTACAGGTTCTTCTCCCAGCAGGGAAGGAATATATTTGTATCATGAAATCACACGCCCCTGTCTCTACTCAAAAACTTCTTTCTGTACTTGATAATTTCCAAGGGAAGATATACCAGACTCCTCCATTGAGAAGTAATGTTAAGCGAAGACTTCGAGTTCGGAAAATATACAAACTAGAGTTATTAGAACATTCTGATTCCCAATTCTCTTTACTGCACATAGAATGTGAAGCTGGAACTTATATCCGAAAGTTATGCTTACACCCTGATACACAAATTCTGACCACAAATGGATCTTATCCAATCTCTAAGCTCTATTTTTCAGATAATTTTTTTGTTTATTCTCAAGATAAAGGAAAAATCATCGAAACACGTCCTTCAGCTCTACAAAAAATAACTTCACCTTCGAAATTAATCAAAATTAAGATGGAATCAGGGATTTCTTTTACAATAACTCCTGATCATCCACTTCTTCGGTCAACAGAAAACGGATATAGAATGAGAAAAGCAGAAAATTTAGAAATTGGTGATTATCTCGTCAAAAGCTTGAATTTCCCAGATAATTCTCAAGAACTAATTGTTTCTGATTTGCTAGATGAAGCTTACTTAATTCAACAAGACGACATCAAACAGAAGTGTAAGGATGCTTTTATTGAGAAATATGGCAGCATTAGGTCAATGAATCAAGAATTGAAAATAGATAGGAAGACATTCTTGAAAAATTCAAAGTCAGCAATAACTATTAATCATCTTAAACTAGCAGGAATCTATCCTGAAGTAAAAAGAGAGATTTACAGATTTAAGACATCAAAAGGAAAAATAATTGAGGTAAAAGGCTTAAATGAGGAATTTTTCTATCTACTTGGGTTGATAGCATCTGATGGGAACAATACCAAAGAAAAAAATACAGTACGATACACGAGAATCAAATTTCATAATGAAGAAAGAGAACTAATTGATAAATTCCTTGAAATATATCAAAACATCTTTCCAAACTTCATAATATCGGAAAAAGAAGTAAAAGCTGGTTTCTGGGAACTAGACACAAGTAATAGTTTTTTAGCCACCGTGGCTGCGTCTTTTGGGATTAAAAGCCCTAAAATTAACTCTGATCTCTCTCCAATCCTAAATATAAAATGTAAACTCCTAAAGGCTTTCTTACGAGGTTATTTTGATGGAGACGGATCTGTATTTTTTGGAAAAACAAGAAAGAATTATAAAACAAGAATAGGCTTATTTACAGTCAATGAAAAGGAAGCATATAGTCTTCACAAAATGCTTCTTAAAGTAGGGATTGCTAATAGGATTTTCACGAGACGTCGGATCAAGAATAATAAAAAATCTTTAATCTATGAAATTTCAATTGGGAATATTGCTTCTGAAAAGTTATTTATAAATGAAATTGGTACTTGTCATCCTAAAAAAGCTAAAATATTTAGTCAAATCAAAAGTTTAGAACACAAAAGAGAGCTAAATGATCATTATCACATTGGACTTCATTATAAAGAAGAGATTAGGAAATCAAAATCAAAACTTGCACATAAAATGGGTGGAAATTTATCAAGAGTAATAACTAGCAAGATTCCTACAACAAGATATTTTTATAAAAAGGTATCAAGCATCATAGACCTCCTCCCGCTAGATGGCTGTATTATTGAAAAAGTAAAAGACATTCAAATTGTAAATGGCACTAATTATGTATATGATATGACTGTTCCACGAACTCACAATTTCTTAATTGAGTCTGGATATATTTCCTCAAATTGTCATGATATTGGGTTACTTTTAGGTACAGGAGCCCATATGCAAGAATTACGTCGCACTAGGACTGGCCCATTTTCCGAGCAGACATGCGTAACGCTCCAAGATTTATCTGATGCTTGGTATTATTATAAAATAGAGAAAGATGAAACATTTATTAGGAAAATAATTCAACCAATTGAAGTTATTTGTCAAAATCTTCCTAAGATCTTCATTCGAGATTCTGCGGTTGATGCCATATGCCATGGAGCAGCGTTAACCATACCAGGAGTTATACGAGTTACTGAAGGTATTGAGAAAAACTCATTAATAGTAATTCTGACAATGAAGGGTGAGCTTGTTGCTTTTGCCCAGGGGGTATTATCAACCAAAGAGATATTAACACAATCAAATGGTATATGTGCTCACACCAAAACAGTTTTTATGGAGAAAAAAACTTATCCTTCAATGTGGAAGCAAGCTTCTTAGAGAGCTTTAGATTTAAAGAATCTGCTTAATAATCTGAAAATTAAAAACTATTTGTTAATAAAATTCGATTTAAACTAAACTCGACGCCCTCGACGCCCGCCACGCGCTCTGGTACTATCATGAGGGATAGGGGTAACTTCTTCAATCC
This sequence comes from Promethearchaeota archaeon, assembly GCA_048939725.1. Taxonomy (GTDB): domain Archaea; phylum Asgardarchaeota; class Heimdallarchaeia; order Hodarchaeales; family Hodarchaeaceae; genus Hodarchaeum. The sequence continues at coordinate 25,090 of JBHLPG010000001.1, forward strand.
TTGTAATTTGTAAACCTGACCTGGCGATGGCTCGAATTGCGGCTTGAGCCCCTGGGCCTGGGTTACGTGCACCAGAACCTCCAGGTGCACGAACCCTTACAACAATCTTTTGAATACCTCTCTCCTTTGCGATTCGCGCGATTGCGTGCCCCACTTTCATTGCTGCATAAGGAGATGATTGATTACGATCAGCTCTGACGACCTGTCCCCCTGATGACTTGGCAATAGTTTCCGCACCAGTCATATCAGTTAGGGTAATTATTGTGTTGTTATATGAGCTTAGTATATGAGCAACAGCCATAGTAGGGGACTGATTTCTTTTAGACATTTTATTCACATTATTTGTCTTAATTTTTTGAGGAATTGTCACTTATAGGAGCACTAGGAGAGCTCGATGGGGGTACGGTCAGAGCAGGATGAGTAGAATCATTATAGGGGGAACTTGGTGCAAATTTCACAAATTCTTCTTCCCCACGCGAAACATGATAACTGGGTGATGTAATCTTTTTTCCATGAACTGCAATATGACCATGGGTGATCATCTGGCGTGCTTGCCAAGGAGTTTTTGCTAATCCCAGTTCATGCACAATTGACTGGAGCCTTCTTTTGAGGAATTTTTCGATGGATAGGGATAATATTTCATCCGTTAATCCATCCTCTGTTGGCATAATCCCCATTTGATATAATTTTTTATTTAAGATAATGCGTTCATTTTCTCTTTGCTGTTCAGGAAGAGCTAACGATGCCCGTGCTCTAGCTCGAAACTTTCTGAGAACTGTTTGAGATTTCCAAATCTCCTTTTTATTTCTAAGCCCAAAGTTCCCTAAATAATTCATCTCCTCTTCGATGCGGGATTTATTAAAGGGATGGCGGGGCCCTTCGAGTTTTTTACGTAATCTGCGAGGATCACCCATAGTTTATACCTCATTTCTTAGAAAGTTTCTTTTTTGACACACCTATAGTAGCTCCACCACGACCAGATGTTTTAGTCCGTTGTCCCCGAACAGGAAGACCAAGATAATGACGAATACCTCTATAAGAACGGGTTTTCTTTTCACGTTCAATGTCAATCCGAAGTGTATCAATTAAATCATTACTGATTATGTGAATATCCTCACCCGTAACAAGATCCTTTTGTCGATTTAGCATCCAACTTGGAATCCCAAATGCTGAACAATTAGTAAGAATATCTTCAATTAATTGTATCTCTTCATCTGTCAAAAATCCACATCGCATATCGGGATCTAAATCCGCTTTTTCACAGATCTGGGACGCTAGTCGGTGTCCAACACCTTTAATCTGGGCAAGTGCATAAGCTACCAGCCAATCACCACGACAATCTGCGCCAGCAATTCTTAATTGATGATTGTACTCCATATCAAGTTCCTACTGAAGGTTTTAATTTAAACATTCGATGATAATGATATTTCCGCGTGTGAATATTCTACACTTGTATTGAAGGAGTTTCGAAGGAATATATTATCTTTTGTAGTCCAGATCCTCAATCTTTGCTATTCACTAGAAGGGTGTAAAAGTAATACTTATAAGAAAATTCAACGCCGAGGGAGAGATTTGAACTCTCGAGCTCAGAGAGCACATGCTACCTAGAGAAGCGAAAGAATTTCTCTCGTCATAGTTTCCAGGCATGCTTCCTACCGGACTAGAATACCTCGGCTTCCAATAATCTCTCTCTAATGATCTAGAGATGTTAAATCCTGATTATCTATTTATTAAGTTATGACTGCTCATTTCTCTATCAATATTTATGTTTTCTTTTCTAAACTTTCTAGAACCTGTTGAGTCGTGTTGTTTTGGAGAGAAACAAAAAACAGTGATTAATATATACGGCTCTATCATTATTCTGAGTAATTTCTCCTTGAATTAAATAAAAACTAAGCCAAATCCAATTTTTTTGGGCAAATAAACTCGAGTGTATAGTGTAAAGTTATAAAAAAGTTCTTTCAATTAGGTTTTGTAATAAGAAAGACTTATTTTAGAAATGAATTTTAAGTTGGGGATGTTTCTTAGATTTCACTAGACTTTTTAAGTCAACTTTTGATATATTAATAATGATGGGTTTTATATTATTGATGATTAGGAGATTATTTTGTTGAGAAATACAGTTGTAAGATCATCAAGAGTGCTTCTCACCCTCGCTGGTATTGGTATATTGGGTATGATAGTTGCACTTCTTTATTTTACAGGAGTGGCAAATTCAGTTGATATTAATGCTGATCCTGTTACATGGAGCAGAACATTTTTTGGATTTGATTATCGAGTTATAACCGCTTATAGTTTTTTTCTAGTGTTAATTGGATTTCTACCTGTTCTAGTGGTTATGGATGCTAGTGCAAAGAAGAGTGTTAAAAGACTCTATATTCACTTACTCTTATTATTTGCTATTGGATTTTTGATGTTAATCTATTCTGCATTAGTATATGGAACCTATCTTACTCCATTCGATCCCTTACATACATGGTTTGAATATTTCATTATTGGAGCATTACTCATCGTTTTTGGCTTGATGCCAATACTATTTAGTATCCAAGATCATGAAAGATTATGGAGTTTTAAGCTTCTCTTTCTATTATTTATTTTAATTGGGATAGTACTTGAAATCATTAGCATTGTCATTTATGGTCAAATTCTAGAAATACCAGACGTAGGATGGGATATCCTTTTCCTATTTGGACTGATACTATTATTCTTAGGTATAGTACCATTTTTATTAACTGCTGGTCCGACGTTTCGTGAAAATCTTCACCGTTTGCGCATTATTTGGATACTAGGTGTTTTAATCGGAATTGTACTAGTAATAGTATCCTATACAGTATATGCTGAGATTCTTGACCTTCCTGATATAGACTGGTTTGTGATTTTAGCGTTTGGAGGCCTTCTCACATTATTGGCAATTTTACTTCTAACAAGCGCGGTACAATCAACTGAGACCATACGTAAATTAAGATTCATATGGCTGATTACCCTTTTCCTTGGAATAATATTGGTTATTGTTTCTGCAATTCTTATCTTACCAGAATCACCTGAAGTAGAAGCAGCTGTCGGAACACTCCTCGGAACCTCACTATTCGAGGTAACCTGGGATGTTTTTTATATGTACGGAGTTTTGATAACAATTCTTTCCATGACATTTATCTGCTCAATCATGTACTTTGAAACTGAAGAAGAGAGTGGCCCAGGAGGATTAGTAGAAAGTGTCGATAGATTGCCTGGCATTGAAACCACACCAAGTGAAATGGTGGCTTACCTGGAGATCCTAAGTAAATCCCAAGAAAAAATGGTTAATCAATTCAAAGAAGCAGTCAGAGCCGATAAATTCCGCCCTCGTGTTTATGAATCAATAATTAAATTATATCGGGATCGAAATCGGGCAATAAAAACAAGAATAGCAAGATTTCAGAAAGCGGGAGCGGCTGTTTCCGTCGAAGAAGATGTAGAAGCGTTATTCGATGTCGCGCTAGGTGAACCTTCAGAGGCTGCACCAGGTGCAGGCCCACCACTTCCACCTACAACAAAAGCAGTAAAGCCTCCAAAACCCCCATCTGCTCCATCAACTGGTCCACCTACTCCCCCATCAGTCCCTCCCTCTCAAACACCCCCAATTCCTTCTTCTACAGGGGCTCCACCCGCTCCTCCCTCCGCTTCTTTGGGAGTTCCCCCACCTCCGTCCCCTGGGGTTACACCAAGTCAACCATCTGAGTCCCCACTTGATTTGATCGCAGATGCTAGATCAACAAGTATTGCTGAATTACGTGGAGAAATGTTGAAAGAATTACGAAGGCTCCGTGAAATCTTTAAAGAAGAATAATTCCATTTGAAGATCACAAATCCCCCTATTTTTTCAAATAAGATCCTTAGGCATGTTTCCAGTATATTGGCATTTGATTGACTTCAAAAATTTCTTTAAATATTGTGTAGGCTTTATTACGAGTTGATAATTTGAGTTTTCCTGATTTAGAGGTTGTCCCTACAAAAAAAGGATCCTTTTTCTTATCTAATTGGTCTTGAGTATAGAATTGAATAGTTTTATTACTCATACGTTTTGGAAAACTGATATACAAAGTCTTTTTTCGAAAAGAAATCATTTTATCTTTCACAATACCGACTCCAGAGAAAAAGTAATCCTTATCTGATTTATCAACATCCAGTTTCACTCGGAATGTTCTTTCAAGCATTCGGATATTTTCTCCTCCCTTTCCTAGAATTGCTGGAATATCTTTTTGGGTACATTGAATCTCGAATCTTCTTCCATAACGATCTTTTGGTATCAATACGATAGGCTGAGTAGTATATTTCTCTATAGCATCTGTTAAATTCTGAATAGTACGAGCATCAACTCTAGTTAGGTCATAATCCTCATTTTCAAGGGGAATAACGACAGTTTGTTCTCCAAAAGTATACATCTCATACACTGTCTCTCCAGTTTCAAAGTCTTTTACTTCAACAACTGGTCGTGCCAGATCACTTTCAATTAATCCAGCAGGAACCTTAACTGTCATCTTCACATCCAGAACCCTAGCTATTGTGCCTGCTTCAATATAAATAATTGTGTCAAGAACACTAGGAATTACACCCAATTCTAATCTTCCAATAAAACGTTGAATGGCATCTATTGCTGTACTAGAGTGAATAACTCCTATTAAACCAATACCAGCTAATCTAAGGTCAGTATATAGCTTAAAATCTTCTGTATCTCTAATTTCATCGAAAATAGTATAATCTGGACGCGAGAGAAGAAGGATGTCATGAATTTCCGTGTGCGAACCGAAATTCTTCGAATATTGAGTGATTTCAGCTTTCAGGTCTAAATCCCGTGGGGATTCAATTGTCTTAACGACCTTAGCTTTTCTCTCGTAAAAAAGGGCTAAAGCTCTTGTAAAGGTTGTTTTTCCTGTTCCAGGACTACCTGCAACTAGAATTCCTTCAGCCTTTTCCTTTAATCGTTGATACAAATTAGGGGACAGATGATAATCATCAATTGTAAGTTTAACAAGCGGTTTTACCGCAGTTATTTCCCATCCATCTGAAAAAGGAGGTCGACAAATAACAATCCGAATATTTTGGTATTGAACAATTGTTGAACCTTTCCGATCGATTTCAATGAAAGAATCCTCAAATTGCTCTGCTTTTTCAATAATTTCTTTACTTATTTCTTTAAGGAATGTTTGTGTACAAATTTTATCACTAATCTGTTCAAAGCTAAAGTTGCCAGGAAATCCCCGCTTTCCAAAAATGGGAACACCTTGTTTCAAATGGATGCTCATTGTTCTATTATCAAAGTATTCTTCGATCTGGAGTTTTTTTTCGATAAACTTATCCTTTTGAGGAATGTAAATTACTTCAACACCAATAGATTTTGCAGCCAAATGTTGAATATTGTCCGAAGTGACAAGAATACCCCCTTCTTTCCAAGCAAAATCTCGAATGATTGCATCTATTTCACCACTCCGTGCTCGTTTTATCTCAGAAAGATATGGTCGTCGCCCTCCATAATCAATAAGAATGCCCTTCTTTTCACATATGCCTCGAATTTCTGTAAGTTCATTCAATCCCTCTAAACCCACTTTTTTCCCATTATTCGCTTGATGTTCGAGTTCTGCGATAATTGAAGCATGAATAGTTATTCTAGAGATTTGTTTGCTTTTAGATTCGAGGAAGTCTTTCAACCCTCCATTGATGATAGCTGATGTGTCAGGGACATATAAATTATCTTCTGATGTGATCGAATATCTTCCCTGCACTAATCTTCCTCCTTATTTCCTTGATAAGTTTGGGGTAATTCATCTCGGTATTCATATTCCAGCTCGTTAAGTTCTAATTCTAATTGTGAAGCTTGGTAGTATGTGACGTCACCAAGGCGATCAACTACCGAGAGTAATAATGTTTTTCTATCAATTTTTGATTGATTAACGAGTTGGTCTAGAAAATCAAGATCAAGATCTTCTCCTTCTGAAAGAGGAAAAATAACTTTTTTGCTAACCGATTCCCCTGGTTTTCCTCCACGTGAATAAATCCTAAAAGGAGCTGTAATTTGAGTGCCTATTCTAACTACATATCCTCTATTTCTGAGGTCTTTGTATACTAAATAACGACTCCAAAAGGATTTATTGATCCTAGTAAAATGTGCTACTATTTCAGAAGAAGTGATCCTTTTTTTAGTTGTTAAATTCATAACAACAATTCTTTTCCGATCCATGAGGAGTAAAATCTCTTCTGGTTCTAAAACAAGAGAACTCTTCGAAATCCATTGACCAAAATAACCATTATCAAAGATTTCCTGCGCAATGTGATTATTAACTGTTAAGGATGAACCTTTCATATCGAAATACAATATTGGAACTGAATTTTCCTCATCCTTAGGATCTAGGTTAAGAGACATTATGAAAAATTACCAACCAAATAAGTTTATAGTTCAAAACTTGTTCTTTCTTGGTCTCCTTTCAGCCTTTATATGATCAGAGACTTCTTGTTTGGCCTTAATTACATTCCTTATTAAAGGTAAATCTTGTTAGATTTTGAATTAAAGCTACAACTTGGATGATTAAATATTTGAGACTTAAGTTCAGCATGATAGGAAGAAGGTTGGAAAGCAGGAGTATAACCGATTAGAAGACATGACCCAGAATAAGAAATACTAAGCAATAAAACCTGATGAGGGTGAATCTAGAGATAGGAAAACCTTGAATTAATATTAACAATCCCCAAGTAGAAGATCCTAGTATCCTAATCAAAATTATTTCTTGAAATGGTTAATGTGGGATTTTGTTCTAGCTGATGTATTAGCGGCCGATTAATATGATCGTAAACAATATGAGGAATTTATAATGGGTTAGGTTACCCGTTTGGAAAGTTTTGAACTAATGGGGTACACACTATTCGGAGGATTAAGATTTTCTAAAGCTACTGATAATTAACTCAAAGAGTACGGAGGATTTAAATCACTTGTTGAAAACTTCCGAAAATGACTTGTACTAAACATTGGAGATTATTCTGTTTACCAAAAGACAGTTACTCTCTAAAAATCATCAGACTGTAGATAGGAGGCTGTAAGCATGGGTCATAGGAAAAAGCATGCACCACATCGAGGTTCTCTCGGATATCGAAGGAAAATCGCTAGAAGGCATACAGCACGTTGGAGAACCTGGCCAGAGTCATTGGATTCACCCAGGTTGTTAGGTTACGCTGGATACAAAGCGGGAATGACACATTTAGCAATGGTTAATACTGATAGAAGATCACCATTTTTCAAACAAGAACAATTCGTGCCTGTAACAGTAATTGAGACACCTCCTATAGCTATTTTTGGAATTAGAACATATGTAACTGATCACTTAAATCAGAAGCTTCGTGTTGGAACCCAAATTTGGGGAGATAACATAGAAAAAGATCTTGAACGTCGAATTAAGGTTCCAAAAGAAAAGCAGGAAAAGGAGCTTCAAATCACCGAGATACGAAATAATCTGGAACAAGTGAAAGAAGTTCGAGTACTCGCTCATACTTTACCTAGGGAAGCTGGTTTTCCCCAAAAGTCTCCTGATATACTAGAAATCAAGGTAGGAGGGTCAATTAGCGAGGCATTCGAATATGCAGTGGAAATTTTAGGTCAAAAGATCTCTATTGAAGATGTTTATAAACCGAGTGATTTTGTGGACGTTTGTGCCACAACAAAGGGAAAGGGATTTGCAGGGCCAGTTAAAAGACACAGGATCAAGATCCTCCCTCGTAAAACACGGAAAGGTCGAAGAGTTGTTGGATGTATTGGACCTTGGCATCCCGCACGAGTAATGTGGACGGTTCCACGTGCTGGACAACTAGGTTATTTTGCACGAACGGAGTATAATAAACAAATTCTCAAGATTGGTGAGGATGGCGAAGAAGTGACTCCCATTAGTGGATTTAAGAGATATGGAAAAGTAGGGAAACATTGTATTGTTCGTGGAAGTGTTCCAGGATCTGTTAAACGTTTAATAAGACTAAGAGATCCGATTCGATTGAAGCCTAAGGAAATTGAGGATCTCCAAATAACCTATATCAGTACAACAGCGAAGAATTAAGAGCAGCTAGGCGATGAACTTGAACTCCTCCAAGATTCCTTTATATGATTTAGAAGGGAAAGAAATCCAAAAAATTGATGTTGGGGCAATATTTAGCACTCCATTTCGTCCAGATATAATCAAACGCTGTGTACTAGCAAGTAGGCGTAATCGCCAAATTCCTTATGGGGTCGATCCCCGTGCTGGGAAAAAAACATCTGCAGAAAGCTGGGGGACTGGACGTGGAGCTGCTCGAATTCCAAGAGTGAAAGGATCACGAACACACTCTGCTAGTCGTGGAGGGTTTATTCCCTTTGTAGTAGGAGGTCGTCGAACACATCCACCAAATGGAATGCAGAATTTCACAGAAAAAGTAAACAAGAAGGAAAAATTATTAGCAAAAATGTCCGCGATAGCATGTACGGCTAATCCAGTCCTAGTTGAGTCACGAGGTCACATTATTGAGGATATTAAGACTTTACCTTTAATTATAAGCGATAAAATTGAATCATTAGAAAAAACTCATGAGGTTCAGACTGTATTCGATCATTTAGGTCTATCATATGATTTAGCTAAAGCTAAAAGACGAAATACTCAAATTCGGCCTGGAAAAGGGAAAAGTCGTGGAAGAAAGTATAAAAAGGGAAAATCAGTTCTTATTGTTATTGGTAACGATCATGGGGTAGGTGCTGCGGCAAGAAACTTACCTGGTGTTGATGTTGTCAAGGTAGATCAATTAAATGTTGAACACCTAGCTCCTGGAACTCATCCAGGACGCTTGACACTTTGGACAAAATCTGCAATTGATTTCCTTCGTAAATCAGAACAATAAATATCTAAATAATTTGATAATGATAGAGGTGAAACCAAGCTGAAGTTCAGACAACCTCAGGATATTATTAAGTATCCATTAATCTCAGAGGCGGCTTTCAATAAGATGGATAGTATTTACGAAAATGCCTTGGTTTTCATTGTTGATCGTCGGGCTACGAAACATGAAATTAAGCAAGCTTTCGAAGAGCTTTACAAAGTAAAAATAGTGAAGGTTAATACTCTCATAACTCCTCAAGGTAGGAAAAAAGCCTTCATAAAGCTCTCACCAGATCATAGTGCTTTGGATTTGGCAACTGAAGTTGGAATCATCTAAGAGGTGTGAAGAATGGGAAAGCGAATTTTAGTTCAACGACGAGGCAGAGGTTCTCCAGTCTTTAGGGCATTATCGCATCGAAGAAGGGGAAAAGCACGATATCTACCACTCTCAGAAAAGGAGAGGAGCGATAAAATAGAGTTCACGATAATCGATTTTGTCCACGAACGTGGCCGAGGAGTCCCCTTAATGCTCATTAAATATGAGGACGGGAGTGAATGCTTTCTACCTGCCCCAGAGGGTGTATTTATAGGTCAAAGACGGGAACAAGGTGCAAATGCCTCTTTAGAGGTTGGCAATGTCCTACCTGTTCATAAAATCCCAGAGGGGGTATGGGTATGTAATGTAGAAGTCAGACCTGGCGATGGAGGAGCGTTATGTCGAGCTTCTGGAACCCATGGCTTAGTGAGAAGCCAATCAAAAGATGGTTCATCGGTTCAACTACCTTCTCGAAGATTGAAAAAAATTGATAAAAATGCTCGTGCAATGATTGGAATTGTTTCTGGAGGTGGACGTCCAGATCGCCCCTTTGTTAAGGCTGGATTAAAAAGGGCTTTTATGAGGGCAAAGGGACATAAGTCTTTTCCAGTTGTTCGGGGTGTTGCCATGAACATTGTATCACATCCATTCGGAGGAGGAGCACATCAAGGACCAGGTCAACCTACCACAGTTTCACGAAATGCTCCACCAGGAAGAAAAGTAGGATTGATTGCTGCACGTCGCACAGGACTAAGACGTGGTCGTATTAGAGATTGAGACCAAGATCATTTTTTAGAAAGTTTCTTTTTTACTTTTTTCAGTCTAACAAAAGCCTCTCGTTCTCGCTCTGCTAATGTTAATTTTATCCAGCTTACTGTAGCTTCGATACGTGGTATGATGATATAATTCAAAGCGTTCACACGGCGTTTCGTCTCAATTATCTCCTTTGCAAGTCTAGTCAGAGTTGATTGAATCTCTGCTAGACCCACAATTGTTTGGAGCGTGTTTTCAAAAATCCTCAAGGCTTTATCAAATCGTGCTGTGGTTTCTCGCATTGAGTAATAGAGTAATTTATCTTGAGATAATGTTTCTTGACGAATTTTAAAGACTGGGACGGAAATTCCCATAAGTCTACGACTCTCACTCTCCAAGCTAAATTTACGAGGATATCCAAAGGCTGCATTCTTTACTCCATGGTCTCCCATTTGAAGTTGTAACTGAGTGTAATAATCTTGAGAGGCTCTTATTGCTTCTTGAACTTCATTCCGTTTTTGTTTGTATACCATAACCGTTGAGAATAATTCACCAGTTAGAGCTTCTAATTTTTCACTTAATAACTCATAACCCTTATTAGCTAATTCTAATCTCTGTTTAAGCTCTAGTAGTTGCATTCGAGTTGGGGTGATTCCTGGAATTATGTTCTCTGTACTCATGAAAGAACCTCAGATCAACATCAGATGCACTCTTTATTGATGCGGGGGGTGAGATTTGAACTCACGAACGCCTATGCGAGCAGATCTTGAGTCTGGGACATGTGTTTCTCGACTAAGTGTCCAATAAACACATTCTGGCCCCGTTGACCTGGCTGGGGTACCCCCGCCGTCAATTACGTACTTGTTAGGACTTTTTTCTTATATCGCTTCAAATTGTATTGATTTTTTTAAAATTTTGGAGTTACCAATCATCTTGTAGTACAACTACAGAGATGTCTTAATAAATTAAAGGATTGCCTCCAACGAAAAATTTCAACTAGAATATCAAAAACAAGGTAATTAATATTAATAAGAATGTCTTTCATTCAAGTAGATTAATTGAAAGAGCTTAATTTGAGGTACATTTAAGCGTTTGGTAGATTAATTTAAAAATAAATAATCCAATCCATGGTTGAATTTAAGGAGTATTCCAAAGCGATGTATAATCTCCCTTTTTCCTCTAAAATGTATAATTATCTCATTGGTAGTTCAATTCCAACTTCAAGTACCATCTTATCAGAATTACCTTTTTATCTTGTCCTCTTCGGATCGTTTATAATTTTAGCATTATTATTCAGATTTTTTAATCGCAAATCTTCCCAGTAGATCTTTTTTTATTATAAAAGATCATCAAGCTTACTAAAAGTAATCATTATTGCTTCCTCTAATCGTAACGAGCGTGTGCCATATTTTTGCAGAATGTTGAGGCAACAATTGAACAAATCACCAACTTTTTTTCCTTCTGCCTTAACCATCTCTGGAATCCCTTGGTATGGGCTACCAAATGCTACCAAAAGACTTGATTTTTCTCTTACATCAATGGAAACTGATGCAATTGGTTGACAAGATTTAGAAGTCGCGATCTTAAATTCTGATCGGTTCACAAGTAGCTTTCCAAGAGTTGTTGTTGAAGTGTGAACTGAATACCCCCAGTACACATTTTCAGGGGGTTTAGGAAGAATTTCTGCTTTAAATCTTTCTTTATTTTTGCGAATTTTAACTGTAACCCGTAATGTTTTATTTAATAATGATTTTCTTGGAGGAGAAAGAACTTCAAGGAGATGTGTACCCCCTACATCAGCTACAACACGGCTTTGATTAAGAAATATCGCTGCTTCTCTGACTTCGTTTGGTTTTAGATCTCGAGATCGAATGTGATGTGGTGTTGCTAATGGAGAGAGAATACCGACAGCAGAAGTGTCACGAGAGAGGGGGAACATTCTTTTTCGAAGGTACTGTGGACATTCGATATATTGAAGAATTCTAGAAATAATACGCCTTTCACGGCTGGCTCGAGACGGTTTTAAAAAAGGATCATGATACAGAAGAATATCTTGAACTTGGAAGATTGCAGCAACACGCGCAATTTGAAATAACTTCTCAGTTTTTGTACGTAGATCACTGCAATCAGTGACCGCAGAATCAGGAATGGCTATTGTTAGTTGCAATTTTTCACTTCTTAAAGATAAAACAAAGAGTCTACAAAGAAATACAAATACTAAGGTTTCTAGAATCTAAGATAGGTTGTTTTCAAAATAATGCTCTACATATGCTCTAATGACATCTTTTTGATTAATTATTCCAAGTAGCTTACCATCTGCAGATACTACAGGAAGTTGATCGAATTGCTTTGAGCTCATTTTCCTTGCAACCTCACTTATTGTACTGCCCTTGTAGCACACTTCAACATTTCGTTCCATAATCTCACTTACTGTCATATTTGAGGGTAAAGTTAACGTTTTTGAGCCAATGATCAGTACTGATTCACTATCCCAGGAGGAGCTATCATTTTCTGCTCCGTGGCCTGTTCGACTTTTACTTTGGGAGTCCAAGATTTCTACTACCTTAAGGAAATCATGTTGAGTGATCAATCCCACCATTTCGGTTTCATTTATAACTGGGATACCTTTTTGATGACTTAATCTAAGGATTGAAGCAGCAGCAGGAAGGGGAGTTTTTTCCCAGATTGCGGTTATATTTGGGGAAAAATAGTTTTCAACATCAGATTGGATTCTAGCTGGAACTACAACTTTTTTAACAAGATCATTTCGCGAAATTAAGCCAATAAGAGTTTTATTTTCATCAACAATGGGGATACGTTGAAAAACTTCCCTAACGAAAATCCGTGCTGCGGTTATCGCTTTGTCATCAGCTTTTAATGTTACAACATCTCGCACCATTAACAACGATATTTGGGTTTCATCAGGATTACGAAAAAGATCAGATCGAGATACAATTCCAGCAAGTTCATCAGAACCTTTTTTCAAAACAGGGTAAACACTCAATCCTGTTTCACGAATTTTATCTAACAAAATATCTCTGTTTCCAGGAATGGTAATAGTGACGAGATCTTCTCTCTTTGTCATAATTCTGGAAATAAGGAAATCTTTTACCATTTGTTATCACCTATTCAGTAATTTTTTTCTCAATGAAAATCCTTTTTTCCCCAGTGAAGAAATAAATGTATGATCAGATAAACTTAGAAGTAATTATCACGCATTAAGGAGAAGTATATTCAAGAGCAATATAATAGCAACAAACGCAACAGCTAATACCACAGTCCAATATGGTCCCATCTTTAATCCTGGAGAGTCTGATTCAGAATAAAATCTTATTAATCCCGCTCCCGTAGCAGGCATGGGGGAATCTTCTCGCCGCTTAGATTTTCTTACACTCAATCTTGATACACCTTTTGAGTAAATATAGTATCTCGTGTTAATTAACAGTTTTTCTTTAAAATTCTGATTAGTATTCTGGAAAAATATTTTCCTATGAAAATCTTGTGTTACATTAGTCGATTCAATACTAACCAGAACGTATCCTTGAACGTAATAAATATATTGTCTCTGTTCAGAGACTGATTTCACTTATTCCTTATGAAGTTTTATATAATACGTTAAGTCAATTTAATGAAATTAGAATTTCTTTTTAGATTGTTAAATAATAGCCTCTAATGCTCACATACCATTGAAAATGAGGTGAATTTGAAATATTAGCTCCATATATTGAATATCTTCGCCTTAACTGTGTTTAGTCGCCACCACATCCAATCCAACCAATCTGCAAATTGATCAATAATAGGAACTGGTCCAATCCTCTCTATTACGAAAGCGAAAAGAATAGTTCCAAAAAAACCGATGACTTTGGATGAGACATCGTGAGCCCAATAAAATGCTTCTTGGGGATCCATATGAAATTGGGTAATTAGGATATAAACACACCAGAGGTGAAATGTTATTCTTAGAGCGTTTCCAATAAATAGAGCGATAAAGAAAGCAATACTTGCACGAATTTTTGCAATCCATGGAGCTTCTGTTACCATAATAATAGCAATGAGTAATCCTCCAGCTTGCATTCCTGTGCAAGCTTTTACTATCCAATAATCTCCATCAGGAAGGGGATCTGCATATGGAATCCGTATCCCTGGTGTGTGGATTGTAGCTTCTAGAAATGGAAATGGGCCGCCTCTCAAAGATTCAGGAATAATAGTACTGGGATCAGTTGAGGGGATTAGATAATTTTCTATTCCCAAAAAATTCAAGAGTCCATGGATTATATCTCTGGTCGGAATTTCAATAAACACCCAATCAGGTAATGTATATATTAAGAAGGTAATAACTGAAGCGATTAACAAGGTTATTATCATAAGTTTGTCATTGTGAAATCGCTTCGTGACAGTTTTGTGATCTGATGTTGTTACTGTCTTATCTGGAGATAGCTCGTCTTGGGGGTAGCTAACAATGGACTGAGTATGTGTTTTACTTGTCATATCGCTCAATCTCTATTTGTTTGGACTGAATGAACTGAAACAGCTTCATTTAAAATTTTTATTCTTCGAAGAGAAATATTATTTTTTTCTTGGCTTTATACTTTGAGATTTAGAAAGCTATACTTTGAAATCCTTTAAATATCCCAGCTCAAATCTTAAAAATAAGTCTGGCCGTAAAGGCACATTCAATTTTCAAGAAGATTGAAATTTTTTTGGATCTTTGAGGACATACCATCCATATTTAACTGCACAGATTTCTTTCTCAACCAAATCTCGTAAAACTTGTTTAATTTGTTCTTTGGGGAGTTTAACATCTGATGTCAGAAGGTTTGACTGTGCTTTATAATGAGGCCGTTGTAAAAGTGCTTTAATTACTTCTTCTTCAGACGAGGAAAGATCTATATCCTTAGGCATTTTATATTGGATAGATTCTTTAACTTGAGTAAGAGAAGAACCCCGTTTATGCTCAAGGATGTGTTTATCCTTTAGAATATACCAACCATAAGAAACACGTAAGATTCCTTTTTCAACTAGATTTCTTAAAACCTCTTTTAGAACGCTTTGTTTTAAGCCTGTTGGCCGCGTGAGGAGGTTTGATTGTGCTTTAAGATTTGGTCTTGACTTAATTGCTTTAATAGTAGCAATCTCTTCGGGTGTTAAACCTTCACCAACACGAGAGATGCGAGGGGACTTCTTTTTCTTCTTTTTTCTCTCACCCTCACTAAATGTCTTCTTAAAGAAAGGTAAATGACTTTTTTTAATGATGTACCATCCAACTTGCGTTCTAAGGAGCCCTTTTGAGATTAAACTTCGTAAAAGCATTTCAGCTTCATCAATGGGGATATTTATGTCCTTAGCCAATATTTCTGGTTTTGTACGATGTTTAATTCGCATGTACGTTCGTTCAAGGATTTCCATTTCTGATTCAGTTGGTAGATCTTCCTCCCAATTATCACGTCTAAACAATGAAGTTGTCTGTTTTAAGTAAGGTTGAATAGTGTTTGAGTAGGATTTTTGAGGGGGGATAGGATGGAAAATATCAGATTCCATCTCATCAACAGAATCCTGAACTGTAGAATTATCTGTCTCTGCTGAGTCTTCTTCATAGTCGTGAACTTCAGAATCTATTGCTGAAGGAGAACTAGAAGTAAATGGGACTTCTACATCAAC
Source organism: Promethearchaeota archaeon (assembly GCA_048939725.1). Taxonomy (GTDB): domain Archaea; phylum Asgardarchaeota; class Heimdallarchaeia; order Hodarchaeales; family Hodarchaeaceae; genus Hodarchaeum. The sequence continues at coordinate 40,678 of JBHLPG010000001.1, forward strand.
AGTGGATCTGGGAGTTAAATCTGATACCTCTTGAGTTGGCTGCTCTTCGATTAGATGATCTGAAAGGTATGACTCAGTAGGGAACTGATCTTTTTGTTGAAAATCGCTATGTTTCTCAAAATCCCTCATGAAATTATCTTTCGATGCCATTACTGAGGTTATAGGGGATTTTGAACTAATCTGAGGTGTTTGTTTAGTTTTTTCTCGATTCGATATTCGGTGATTATTTGAAGCAATCGAATTCTGGCTAAAAATCAGGGTTTTTTGGGTTGAGCTAATTGAATAATCTTGGTTGTCCAGGAGGGTGATAATTTGGTTCGTCAATGTCTCGAACGGAGAGCCGATACCTTCTGCTTCAATAATGAGAGGTTCACCCACCTTAGTAGTAAAGGAATATTTGACTCTAATCTTCCTCAAGCTCAATTTATTTAAATTGAAAAATTCCTGAATTTCCCGGTTCATAACCGTTGATTCATCACCGTGGATTTCAAGAGTATAATCTTGTTCTGAGCGATTTTCTTCAATATAAAAAACAAGACTTGGAAAATCTGGAATCCGAGGAGTTGCATGAACACTATTCTCGATGAATTCAATATCACGGAAACGACCACGTGCTTTTAAGAAATTTACAAAATCATTTAAAACCGTATTCTGACGATACACTCAAAACAAATCCCATTAAATGCGGAATAAAACCCATTGGAGAAAAAACAATAAAGATAATCCGACTAGAAGCTCTTTTGTATCGTCTTGAAAAACTTTTTGGTATTTCAGAGGGAGATCTCGATCTTTCAGAGCCTTTCGTAACATAATTTCGATTAAAACTGAATATGGGAATAAATTACTCGAACAAAGCATCAAATTAAGAACATTAAGAAATTACTGGGTAAATATGAAAGTCATTTCAAGAGAAATATACTTTCTGATTGTTTCAACAAACAGCTGAGGAAAAAAAGAGAGCTTCAACCTCTATTCAATAGTTTCTCACGAATTTCCTCTAGTGTTAAATCCTTGATCTCCTTACGAAGGTTCTCTGGAATAGAAAAAATTAAATTACTCATTCCTTCAAAATTCAATTGATCGGGATGTTGGAGAACCTCTTCCCATAAGGAAACATAATTATGCAAGGGGATTCCCAAAGGTGTTTGAGAAATCAACCTGTATTCATGTAAAGATTTATTTTCTTCTCTTCGTGAGTTAATTTGCTCCTGGACGGAAGAATTAATTCTTGGTGTCGGAACTCGCTCAACCAAACCAAAATAATACAACTCACCTAAGACCGCAACCACCGTCGGCATATCTGTATCAAGGTTTCCCAAAGATTTCGTAATTTGAGGGATTGACATCGGTTGATCGGTGAGTAATTGTAGTATTGTAAGGGAGAGTGGATTATCCAAGAGCTTAGCTATCATTTCATGAAACTGCATCATTCGAAAGAAAAATCAGGCTAGAATCTTAAATGGTTGCACTATAAAAAGACAATTAAAATACATGAACATCGGATTCCATATCTAATATAGGCATTGGTCAACATATTTTTTCATAGATCGGGCAAAAATAAGGAAATAATAGAGGAGTCAAAATGGCAGAACCCAATGGAAGTGATACTATTGTCGAATGTATTGATTTAAAGAAATCTTACATTCTAGGGGAAGTAAAAGTGGATGCTTTAAGGGGAATTAATATGAAAATTAAGCGCGGGGAAATGGTAGCTATCCAAGGTCCATCAGGTTGTGGTAAAACAACCTTATTAAATATTATTGGATCGTTAGATTATCCTACCTCTGGAAAAGTGCTTCTTGAAGGGAAAGAAATCTCAACAGCTAGTGAACGGGAACTCACGGAAATACGTAGGAAGAGCGTGGGTTTTATCTTCCAATTCTATAATCTATTACCAGTGTTAACGTCTCTAGAAAATGTAGAACTTCCAATGCTGATAGCAGGTAAATCAAAAGAAGAAAGACATGAAAGAGCAATGGATTTACTTGGGAAGGTGGGATTGCTTGAAAGAAAAGATCACAAGCCTGATGAGTTGAGTGGCGGAGAACGACAACGAGTCGCCATAGCTCGAGCCCTAGCTAACCATCCTTTAATTTTATTAGCAGATGAACCCACTGGAGACTTGGATACAGAAACAGGATTAGCAATAATCAAATTACTCAAAGAAATTAATAAGACTGAAAATCAAACATTAATTCTAGTGACTCATGATGGTAATATAGCTAACCAATCAGAGAGAATTTTCCATATCATAGATGGGTTGATATCATCGGTACAAGAAGTAATATAAGAATAACTATGAACCTAATATCTAAATGAGTAAAGCACGGAGGGAATCATTACCTGTTCTTTTGGATTCCTCGTCTAGGATCTTTATCAGCTCCTTAAACCGATTTCTTATAGTCACAGGAGTGATTTTTGCAACATTAGCGATTTCCTGTTGAGTTCTCCGTTCCCCAGTTTGGATTGTTGAAATGTAAAGAGCAGCTGCAGCAAGACTCATTGGATTTTTTCCAACAGTTGCTCCTCTACTCCTTGCAATATTTAGAATTTCGACTGCCTGCCTACGTGCTTTCATCGTAACACGTAAACTAATACCTAGACGATGAACTAGGGCAGAATAGTCACTTGGAAATACTTTCAAGTCTAGCTTCTGAAGAATTATACGAATACAGCGCCCAAGTTCTTTAGATGAAATATTGGAAACCGATGCAATGTCCTTCAACGTTTGAGGTAATTTCTTTCTGCGACAAGCTAAATAGAGGCTGGCGGAAATCATGCCATCAATAGAGCGCCCACGAATGAGATTCCGCTTGAGGGCTTTTCGATAAATCATTGCTCCCATCTCAGCAACATCTTCAGGGAGCTCTAGCTGACTTTTGATCCTTTTTAATTCTTTGAGGGCAAATCTTAAGTTACGAATCTCTGACTTTCGAGTTCGATTATCGATTCGTGATAAGCGTCGGTACTTAGTTTGGGACGAAAAAGGAAGCGTTTTGCCCGAAATATCCTTTCGGATATTACCAATCTGTGTTCGTAAGCCCATTTCAGCTTTTAAGGGAGTAATAGGGCTCCCTGTGCGAGACCGTTCCGCAAGTTCACTAGAATTATATGCCCGCCATTCAGGCCCCATATCGATTTGCATGTCAAGTACCAAGCCACAAGAAGCGCATATGCTAGTCCCTTTCGTAAAGTCCATAACTATATCGACACTACCACATTCGGGACATTTGGGTTCTTGAGATGCAACAGGCGGCAAAAGAGGGCCCTCCTAAAGGTTGAGAACTGAATCAGGTCTCATCCCCACAAATACCCCCCATACATGTTTAAAAGGTTTTTCTTAAAAGGTTTTATCAATAAAAAATATTTTTTTTGGAAAATAATGTCTTGAAATTAAACATTATCATGTTTTAAGTCATAAAGAAGCCTAAAATTGATTTTCATTGAAATTTTAGAATTTCATTAACTTATACCAACATTATCTGGGACTTTGTAATAACTCTCTTTATAAAGCTTTATAAAGAGAGGGGAAGGTAATATCTTTTGTGTAATAGGTGGGTTTTAGATCGGTTTATTGTGGTGAAGTTTGTGTCTGACGATTCAGAAAGAGATGACTTATTTGCTGAGGTTCAAAATGTCGTGGCCTCAGTTGATTTACGATGTAAAATCAAATTGGAAAAAGCTGCAAGTCGTCTGCCAGGAGATGTTCAAGTTTCATATATACCTGAGCAGTTCCCTGGAGTTGTAGTCAAGATCAAAAAACCAAAAGTCTCAATTCTAGTTTTTTCATCTGGTAAATTGGTTGTCACAGGAGCAAAATCCGTCCCCATGATAGAGGAAGCGGTTGAAGTAATTTCAGAATTACTCAGACAAGCTGGGCATAATGTTAAACATGAGGCTACTATTACAGTCCAAAATATTGTAGCATCGGGAACCTTAGGAAAACGAATCAACTTAGAACTCGCTGCACTATTACTAGAACATTCAATGTATGAACCAGAACAATTTCCAGGATTAATTTACCGTATGCAAGACCCAAAAGTCGTTCTTCTTCTCTTTCAATCAGGAAAACTTGTGTGCACTGGAGCTAAAAAAGAAGAGTATGTTTATCAATCTATTCACAAAATTTTTGGAATTCTTGAAGAGATTGATGCATTTGAAGTCAGTGGGGTTCAATTCTAAGTTGAATCTTTTTGAATGAACTCAAATCCCTCTTGTATGGCTGCAGGAACGTTTCGGAGAAGATTTGAGAGATTAAAGTTCTTTTTTACAAGTTCTCCAGCTCTTCCATTAATATATGTCCCGATACAAGCAGAATAAAATGGTATTTCTGTTTGGGTAAGAAATCCAGCGATTAAACCTGCTAGAATGTCACCTGTTCCTCCCCGTGTCATTTGAGGTGTCCCTGTTTTATTAATTTTCAACCTTTCTGTTTGATCGGTTACAATATCCCAATGTCCTTTAATTACCCAAATATTGGGAAAATGCCTTGAAACCTCTTGGACCAGCTCACATCGTTCAAAGAATTTATAGTGGCCTGTAGGGATTGAGATATCTGTAAGTGTGGCAAATTCTCCCGCGTGGGGTGTCAGGATTGTTTTGGGAGTTACATCTATCATGTTGAGAAGTTTAAGTGCATCAGCATCTATTACAATTGATTTGTCGAATTGTTTAACTAATTTCAAAACCTCAGAGACCGCTTTTTTGGTATCTGAATGTTGGCCTAATCCAGGTCCTAAAGCAATAACATCATTTTGCTCAATTAACTCTCTTGATAGTGAATCCACTGTTAAGTGTGGAGAGGGGTAATCATATACAATAAATTCTGGTGAATATGAGCGAATTACAGTACTGACTTTCTCTGGGGACAATATTGAAACCAAATCAACTCCTGCTTGAACAGCTCCCATTCCGGTAAGTGCTGGTGCACCAGAATATGTTTCATTTCCTCCAATGACTAATATCCTTCCATTATCTCCTTTCTTAGACCACGAACTACGGGATTTAAGGGCCAATAAGTCACCTGGTCCTATGATCTTTTCTGCTTCAGGTGGGATCCCGATTGGTAAAACTCGAATTTGTCCAGCATTTTTGTCTGTTAAGCCTTGTTTTTGTTTATGAAATATTCCTGTATATTGTGGAGTCAAAAATACAGTTGCTGATCCTCCTGTATTTGGATCAATTCCTGTAGGCGTATCAGCACTAATTACAATAGCTCCCTGTTTTTGCCATCGTTTTATTATTTTGATTAAAGTAGCTAAAGGCTCCCTTAGTCTCCCTTTCATTCCTGTTCCAAGTATACAATCCACAATCAAAGATTTTGAGTTGATTTTCAGATTTTTTATATCCTCAGTCTGTTTTAGTTCCGTAAGATTAACAGATTCAGACATATTTTGCAGAATTTTCCAATTTTGAAGCGTTGACAGTTTAGTGATATTCTTATGCGATCCTATTAGAAAAACGTGGATTGGTAAGTTACGAGAGAGATGTCGTGCTGCTACCATTCCATCCCCTCCATTTCCACCTTTTCCAACAAAGATCACTATATCAGATAATTTACTCGCTGAATAAACTTCCCAAACCAGCTCTGCTAGTCCTTTCCCAGCATTTTCCATCAGAATAATACGGTTCACACCAAGATATTCGGAGTTTACATCCGCAATACTCATTTCAAGAGTAGAGATCTTCTCTGAATTCACATTTAATCACCAGAGACAATATAACGAAGGCACGCAAAGAACGATTAGCCTATTACCCATACTTTCTGAAAAATTTTACCACCAATAAATTTTCAAAGTTCCCGAAACTTTTCAAACCATTAAAGGATAGATGTGATTTGGACTATCTATTTCTTTTCCTCTTGAGTATTAACATCATTTCAGGGATTCTTCTATTCCCATATCCAATTAACATGTTTCTCCTCGCGGTTTCATCACGGAAATGGAAGGATCCTCAAATTAAGGATTATTATAAAGAACACGAATTACCTAGAGTCACGATTCAGTTACCAATTTTCAATGAGTATAGAATTATACAACGTACTCTTACGAACATTACTAGACTGATATATCCTAAAGGAAAACTTCATATCCAAGTTTTAGATGACTCTACAGACCAAACATCAGCAATTCTTGATACAGAAGTTCTACTCCTTAAAAAACAGGGATTCAATATCGAAATAATTCGTAGGAGGAGTCGGGAGGGGTATAAAGCTGGTGCCCTAGCAAATGGATTAAATCATGGGACTTCAGAGTTTATATTGATTTTAGATGCTGATTTCCAACTCAATCCCCATTTTTTGGAACAGAGTATACATTATTTCAAGAACAACGATAAGCTAGGTGCCATTCAGACCCGCTGGGTTCATTCTAATCTTTATTACTCTTTATTCACGCGGTCTATGGCGATTGGGCTTGATGGCCATTTTCTTATTGAGAAACCAGGTCGTAAAAGGAGAAAAGCTTTCATCACTTTTAATGGAACGGGAGGGATATGGCGGCGTTCAGTAATAGAGGAAAGCGGAGGATGGTCTTCAGCAACGCTTGCAGAAGACTTGGATCTAGCTTATCGTGCTCAGATGAAGAGTTATGAGATCATTTATCTATCTAATGTTACTAATTCACAAGAAATCCCTCCTACGCTTCGTTGTTGGATAATACAGCAAAGTAGATGGTCAAAGGGTTTTTCTCAGAATATAAGGAAGAATTATATTGCATTTTGGAAGAATTCAAGAGGGAAGTCACGCATACAAGGGACTCTCCATCAGACACAATATTTGGCCCCCCTATTGATCTTAGTTATAACCATATCTGGCTCTTTGTTGATATTTTTTCCTGAATATGATGTTAACTTGTTATCTACTTTAGGTATCCTTTATTCTATCGCAGCTACATTAGGTATCATAGCCTATGTGATTTCAGTACATCGAGCACAAAGGCCAACCAAAGATATTTTTCTAATTCCATTATTTCTTTTCTGGGGAGCTGGATTAATTGTAAGAATGGGATTAGCTACAATATATGGATTTTTTCAGAAAGGTGGAGAATTCAAACGAACACCTAAGTACAATTTATTTGACAAGAAGAAAACATCCTCAACAAACACAAGGGAGAGAATTCCATTAGATAAAGTCTTTCTAGCCGAATTGGGCTATATGGTGATTATTAGTTTGGGTTTACTTAAAGGAATAGAGTTGGGGGGGCTGTTTTTGTCACAAGTAATCTTTAACTTATTTCTACTTTTAAGCTTGCTAAATTTGGTGTTTTCCGAACTACTCCATGCTTTTGTGAGATAATTTTATCTTCTATCAATCCCTAGACAGTCATGCTTCTCTGGTAAGCGGTGTTCCGCACAAAAATAGCGATTGCAATAGCTACAGGTAAAACCCATCAATTCTTTCCTTCCACAATGTTCACATAACCCTTTCATTACAGTTTTTTTGGTCATTTTGGGTGGAGGGATAATAGTTGGGCGGAAGGATGCCGATCGGGGAGTATAATACTGATTGTAAGAAGGGGATCGTGTATGGTTCCGCATAGGTTGAATAATAAAGACATAAATTATTATTAAAGAAGAAAATATTGTTATTCCGCCTAGGAGGAGTAAATTCAACCAAGGTTCTGATGAAAAGAGTGATACAACAACGATTGAGATAATGGAAAAGATCCCAATAATAAATGCAATTTGTTCGTTTTGTGTCAGTTCATACAAGAATAATCCCTCCTAACATTCCAAACGGATGAAAAAGCCATAAAATTAGGGTCAAGGAGAATATTAATATAAAGATTGTCTGACTCCACCTGAGAACCTTCGCGCCATCGAGAACAGAAAATGGAAGCAGATTAAACAAGGCTAGGTCAAAAGAGAACTTGCTAACAAATACAAAAATTGTCACAAGCCAATTAAAAGGCATTAATGGAGATAATACTAAGAAAATTCCTCCAATGAAAATGTTTGTAAGCGGTCCAGCCATGGAAATCCGCCCAGAAGTATCTAATCTATAATCTCCAGAAGATAAGACAACTCCAGGAGCAATGATCTTTATAGGAAAAACTACCGAAAATAGAGAAAACATTGCCATATATGGATCCAAGCGAAAGTGTGAGACCAAACCGTTTCCTTGAGCTACAAATTTATGCGCTAATTCATGAAAAAACCACAAAGGTATGATTAATAACGCTAGAAATAGTAGTTCTAGAATTGTATCGAAGTAGTAGATCGCCAGAGAGAGCTCAACTAAAACAAATATTGCTGTTCCAATTAATAAATCACGCTTTTCAATTTGTGTGAAGGAAAACATCCTAAATAGCGACCTCTCTCCTCACTTATCACTGATTTGGTTGACCAATTTTTCCCACGTACCAAGTTCCTGTTTCAATAATTCTTCAATAGCAATCCTCAAAAAGTGAGACCGTGATTCATACTGCTCGATACGTACAAAATTGTCTATAAGGATAAGTATCTGATCTGGGATCTTAATACTGATAGGTTTCTGACGTGTCATTGATACGTCCACTCAATATTTTGGTTTCTAGCTAATAGTTTCACTTATTATATTTGTTCTTTCATTTTTTTAAATGCTTTCTCGAAACAATTTTATATCTTGACTATCTTGCTTAATTTTTAGAGTACGGTGGCCTGAAGTGAAAAGTGTTCTAATAGTGCCTACAGGCGTTCTTGTTGGAGAGAAAGTCCACGATATGCCGAGAATAATAGATTCTATATGGTTTGCCAAAAATTTCACTATAACAAATGAAAATCTAAAAGATTTCATTGGAAAAAATTGGAATAAACTTGTAGAATTATTTAAACAAAAAGAAGAAGAGATTATTTCTGATAATCCTCCAATTGTAGACTTTCTTCGGCAAGAGGGCTTCATAAATGCTAGATTTGCCGCAGCAGGGGAATTAAATCCATTTAGGAGTCAAGTGGATAATTATCTTCTAAAAAATATGAAGATTGACACATCTACTTCCATCTCAGATATCATTCGAGAAAGAGCTATGGCAAGAACACGAATACTCCTGAGGGAGAAAGTTGAGGCTAGAGATATATATATTGCACAAGCAATTAAGAGTATTGATGATGTTAATTCTATCCTTAACTTAATTTACGCTCGATTGTCAGAATGGTATGGTATTCATTTTCCTGAATTACAGGATTTAGTCCGGGATAATCCTCAATATATTACATTAATTTCCAAAACTCAAGGAGCAATCCGATCCAATCTTGATGATGACTCTCTATCCCATTTATCTGAAAAAAGACGTGATCTCATTCTCCAAGCAGCACAGAAATCTCTTGGTACAGAGATCTCAACTTATGATATGAGCCCAATCTCACAGCTAGCACGTTTTGGGGTTGAAATTCTCAAGACAAAAGACGATTTGGAGAAATACATAGATGAATGCATGAAAGAAATTGCACCTAATATTCAATGTCTTGTAGGGAGTCTCCTAGGTGCACGTTTGATAGCTCTTGCAGGAAGCTTGGAAGGGTTGGCTAAATGTTCTTCGGGAACTGTTCAAGTTTTAGGGGCAGAAAAAGCATTATTTAGGCATTTAAGGTCAGGAGAAGACCCTCCAAAACATGGAGTAATTTTTCAATCTTCTTATATCCATTCATCAAAAAAGCACCAGCGAGGTAAGATAGCAAGAGCATTAGCTGGTAAATTATCCATAGCTGCAAGAGTTGATTTTTTCAGCGGTGAATTTATCGGTCCCACTCTTGTGACGGAATTGGAGAAAAAAATTGAAGATATTAAATCATCATTTCCTGAACCATCAGAACAGCAACTCGAACAAAAACGAATTAAAAAGAAACAAAAGCGAAAATCCTCCTTTAAAAAAGGAAAAAGAGAATTTAAAGGGAAGAGAAAACAGAAAAAAAGAGACAGATAATTTTTCTGAGAGTGGTTTAAGTGAAACTCACAAAAACTAATTTGGAGGGGCTTTTTCAAGCAAAGAACGATAAATCACGGTTAGTAACCCTTAATAAAGTTCCAGGAAAATCAGTTTATGGAGAACAGTTACTTTCTATTGATGGGGAAGAATATCGTGTATGGGACCCTTATCGATCGAAATTTGCAGCTGCTTATTTATCAGGAGTGAAACAACTCCCTCAAATTCACGATAAACGAATTTTGTATCTAGGAGTGTCAACAGGAACAACAGCTTCTCACCTCTCTGATATATTGGACAAAGGGGTGATTTTTGGAATTGAATTCTCTCCTAAAGTTATGCGACGATTTTTCCGTTTAGCAGAACAAAGAAATAATCTAATACCGATACTGGCAGACGCAAGACGACCAGAGGAGTACTCACCTTTTGTTTTTGAGGTGGATTTAATCTATCAAGATGTTGCACAACCAGAGCAAGCAAAAATATTCGGTAGGAACTCACAGGAATTCTTAAAACCAGGGGGACACGGTTTCTTAGCTTTAAAATCACAAAGCATAGATGTGGTTCTCAAACCAGATGAAGTATTCTCTAGTCAAATAGAGGAACTAGAACAAGATTTCGGTTTAGAAATTCTGGAATATCGTTCTATTGACGCTTTTGAGAAAAAACACGCAGTATTGATTGTAAAAAAGCCATAAAAAATCAAAATGATGTTAAAGAATTACCCATAATCTCTCCAAGTATTTCCACATTGTTTACATCGATAAAATGTTGTTGAGGCTTCATCAGCACTTCTTGTTTGTAACTGCCAGTAAAATGCTTCGTTGTTACCACATTTCTCACATTTAGCAGTTGCAGTTGGCATTGTATCCAGACCATGAGGTTCTTCAATAATCACGGTCTTTTCCATATCTGTATGACGGATCTTTTGAGATATTTCGAAAGCCTTTGAATTCCCATCTGAATTAATAGTCTTTCCACACGCCGGGCATTTCATTAAAGTTTTTCCATTTGGTTGTCTTTCAGGAACCAGAAGAGCGCCACAATCACAAAATTGCATTATCATCAACAAATTTTTACCAAAGAGACGTTTTAAGCGAAAAAATGGCTTTCTTTTAAAGTAGTTGGAAGATTAAACAAGTTTAAGGAAAACTACAAAATAATTTGTTAAAAGTCATGGGATCACTTAAAACACCGTTAAGTTTTATAGAAGTGAAAGAAGGAGATTAAATGAGAAGGAAATTTCCCATACCCTATAATGAAACTACAATACTGTCACTTCAAAACATCGCAGCCGACACAAAATTTCAGATAGTTGCCAAAGTCAAGAGTTTCGATCAAACAGAAATCACCATTACTGATGGCCACGAAGACTTAGAACTAAATATTGAGGGAGAAGAACTACCAGATTTAGAAATTGGTGAAGTTGTCATTGTTTTTGGTGAAAAATCAGATTCAGGAATTGTGAAAGAACGTATCATCAGATCAAATCTTGATTGGGCTCTTTATCAGAAAACACGAGAATTAGAGTCAAAATAATTCACAGGGATCTGGGAGTCCTTTTTTTAAACCTAATAGGTAGCTTCTCAAATGATTGTAATATGCCTAATCTTTAAAGTTTAGGTAATTAGAAGAGAACATTCTTTAAATATTCGTCAATAAAACTGATATTGCCAAGATTTTCTTATATTGGGGTTTCAGTAATCATCCCCATCTATTGGAGGCATTTGAGTTGTCCATGATTGGTGCTGCTAAGAGAGCATATCAAAAAGAGATTATTTCATTTGTTAATAAGCGAGTTGCCGTCATTCTAAAAAATCAAAAAAAGTATGTAGGAGAATTAAAGGGAGTAAATCCTGAAACTCTTACATGTGTCTTGATTAAGGCGAAACGTGAAAATGAAACAACAGAACTACATCGTATCTGTATAAATGGTGATCAAATATCTGAAATTTATCTAGAAGAAGCTCCTTTTGATCTTAGTGGATTAAAGGACGAATTGGAACAGATTTTTCGTCGTCCTGGTGATGTGAAAGTCTATGATGAAGCAGGGCTAATTGTAGTTCTTGAAAGAGTTCGGGTCTCTGAAAGCGGTGTGGAAGGCACAGGACCCGTTGCAGATCGTGTTCGAGCCATATTCGACAGATATGCTTTGACTCAAAGTTCAGAGGAATAAGGGGTTATCTATGATCATAAAAGCTGAAAGGATGCGAGCTGAACTTGATTCAGATAATGACCTTTGGCTTATTGATTTTCGAGATGAAGATCAAGGATTAAGAGGGAAAATTGAGATTCCCTCTAGAATAACCTCTATGGATGACGTAAAAAGTTTTGAAATTGAAATAATCCCACGAGATTCCGTAAAAAAGCCATTAGATTATTCAAACGCAAAGATTGCATATAATGCAATAAACTTTCGAACTAAACCGGTTGGCACAGAGAGAGTATATTCATTTTCTGCTGGGGGTTTAATGTTACGATTATTTTCTAATAAAGCAATTAAAGATTTCAAAACAGTTCTGAAAGGATTCATAATCATTGTACGATAAGACCAATTTTGTCTGAAGTAGTCTACTTCCTTAAACCAAAACACAATAAAAAACAAAATAGCAGATGTATTCAGCGAAGCGGGGGTTTCCCAGCCAGGTCAAAGGAGCTAGGTTGAGGTCCTAGTCGCATAGGCGTTCGTGAGTTCAAATCTCACCCCCCGCATAAATCCAAAGAAGATTAATTAAATTCTTATCGAATTTTCAATATGTTTTTTAATCTAATCTCACTATTATTCAATCCGAAATGAATTGGTTAAAATCGGGAATCTTATCGCGAGTTTATCCTAGATCTTGTAAATAGAATCTCAGAAACGAGATTATGGGTTCCCTCTCCTGCGGAGTTTTATATCAGAGTTCTTTTTAATTAGTGGTATATAGGGTTTTGATTGGACTCTAACTAGTATCTATGATGCCTTAAGGTTTTGATCATTTGAAAATTAGATTAGATTTGGGTTGAGGTTTGTAGTTGAGATTTAATCTTGATTCAATTTTATACCGCTTATATGAGAGGAGGTTATGGGCAGAGATCAAGGATGGTATAGAACAAGGAGTCCATCCCCGTCATGTTGCGCTGATTATGGATGGAAATCGTCGTTATGCTCGTTCAAAGAATCTACCTAGCACATTAGGGCACCATTTAGGAAGGGAGAAGCTGAAAGATATCCTTCGCTGGTTCTACGATTTACAGATTGATTACGTCACACTTTATGCTTTTTCCACAGAGAATTTTGAACGGGATGAGAAGGAAGTGAAAGAGTTAATGCACCTCTTCGAGCAGAGCTTCCGCGAAATCGTAGATCATCCTGAGATCAAAAAGCGTAATATAAAAATAAAAGTCATTGGTCGAACCCACCTTCTTCCTCAACGTGTTCAAGAGGCTATTAAAGACGCAGAAGAAATTACACAAACAGCAGCAGATGGGCCTACGTTAATCATTGCAGTTGGTTATGGAGGTCGAGCTGAGATGATCGATGCGATTAAATCAATTGCACAAAAGGTCGAAAGTGGCAAAATGACAATAGATGATATAAATGAAGTTGTTGTTGAACGCCATCTCTATACTAATGGAATTCCTGATCCTGATCTTATAATCAGAACATCAGGAGAGGAGCGACTTTCTGGTTTTTTGACATGGCAATCAGCTTATAGCGAATTATATTTCGCTGATGTTTATTTTCCAAGTTTTCGTAAAATTGACCTGTGGCGGGCTATTAGAACATATCAATCTCGACAACGTCGATTTGGAAAATAATATAGTAATCTTAGACTGTTATTCCTAGTAACATCCTAAATTTTAAGTATACATGCGCCTAGAAGTTAATTTATCCTTGTCAGTTTCTTCCATTGGAGCTAATTGTCTTTTTATCTCTTCTTCGATAACTCGAGCATTTTTTATTAATTCATTAGTCTTAACTTCAACGTTTAATAGAACATTTAATTTTTCCACTGCTGCTACTGCGCCTAAAGGATCAGGCCGATCTCGTTCAGCGTAAGCGAGAAGTCCTATTGCAGGAAACATATTCATATCAAGGTATCCGAGCATGATGGCAAGTGGACCAGCCACAAATAAACCCGGATCTAATAGATTTGTATTTACTTCTTCTGTAAACCCATCAGGTAAATGTGAATAAGAATAAAAAGCACGACTTGGAATATATTGGAGATTACTGTCTGATGATTTCAGATGTTTATCAACTCCTCCAATAAAAAAAGCCATTTTCAGGTTATCATGGCTGAGGATCCATTCAGAAAGTCTTTCAGAAAACTCAATTTGAACATGACGATATGGTTGGAGATGGGGAATAAAAACAGCGAAGTTAAGATCTTCTTTTCCATAAATTTCGAATGGTAACCTAAGCTGATTTTCTTGAACTGAAATGAAAGGTGGTGCCCCACTTGACATAATGGTTGCAATCCGTTGCATATCCAATTCTTGTATGAAGTGGGAAACTGTAATGTATCCAATCTCTCCCAGACCGTGCCATCCGCTTATGAAAACATGACATTGGTTTAGAATTTCAGGCTGTTCAACGAAAATCTTAAACTTCACAAATTTGTGCTCCTTATGATTTTGTCACTCTAGTCGATCTTCTCTAGCAATATATCTAGCCCTACTTTGAATTTTTTTCATGTGTTCAAAAGTTTTCCTGCCTTTCTTGCATTCCTTAATATATCCTAGCTGAAATACGTCAAATAAAACTTTGTAATTAGGTGAAATTGCTTTCAAAGTACTATAGAAAGTTAGTAAATCATCAGCTTTTTTTTCTAATTCATTTGATATTTGACCTAAACCAAAATCAATAAACCACGACAAATTTTCTTTCTTAATAATAACATTGAAAACCGTTAAATCCCCATGAATAATATCATTTTCATGTAAAAGACCAACTTGCTCACCAATTCCTTCAAAAATTGACTTCAAGGTTGAAATGCTTATTGAATTAATTAATGAAAAAAGGATCTTCCCTCGTATCTCCTCTATGAGCAACGTGAAGTTCCCTGAATCAATTCCATAAAGAGCAGGCACCCGAGCACCAATCTTCCAGGCCTCGGTCAATAAACGAGCTTCTACTCTTAATCTATGTAATCGGATGGTTTGATCTATTTCTGGCAGCCGATAGGGTTTTGGCAGCCGGTGTTTCAAGATTATTGGAGTTTGGAAAAAAGAACCACTATATATTACCGCTTCAGCTCCTTTTGCCAACAATTCTTTTTGTATAATTGTCAATGAATCCAATTCACTTCCACTTGGTCAGTTCGCCATCGTGGTTTAACATGGCTGTTACTTACGGTAATAAAGTTCTTTTTTCTGTACATATTAGCCCCAGCTAGGGCAATCATTGTTCCATTGTCTCCTGCAAGCTCTTTTGGAACTACAAAATATTTAACAGCTTGTTCAGAGGCTACACTTTGGATCATTTTTTGGAGTCTTGCATTTGCTGCGACCCCCCCAGTTAATAAAACAGATTGTTTTTTGGTACACGATAAAGCTCGTTCTGTTGCCTCTGCTAACGCAGCAAAAGTATATTCCTGAAATGAATAACAAATATCTGCTATATTATGATCTGACATAAGTTTTTGAGCAGCAGTAACAACACCAGAAAAAGAAAAAGACATCCCCTTTACTGCATAAGGAAGGGG
Source organism: Promethearchaeota archaeon (assembly GCA_048939725.1). GTDB lineage: Archaea > Asgardarchaeota > Heimdallarchaeia > Hodarchaeales > Hodarchaeaceae > Hodarchaeum. Next base: position 56,267 of record JBHLPG010000001.1, read on the forward strand.
AAGTATTTTCTGTCCATTTTTCGCTTCTTGTTCTATGTGTGGTCCACCAGGATGAGGTAAGCTTAAACTCCTTCCAAGTGTATCTAATGCATTACCTATTGCAATATCTAGAGTTTCTCCGAGAATACGATATCTTCCATTTAAGAAAGTAATAAGTTGAGTATTTCCTCCGCTAACATAAAGAACCATGGGATTTTGAGCTGGTGTAATCATTCTTCCTAGTTCTACATGGGCTATACAGTGATTTACCCCAATTAATGGCTTCTTCAATAATAATGAAATCGATCGTGCAATCGTAGCTGTTATTCTGAGGCAGGGTCCAAGCCCAGGTCCTTGAGAAAACGCAACTGCGTCTATCTTATTTAGATGAAAGGGGATTTCATTAACCATTTGATCTAACAATTTAGGAAAGTTTTTCGCAAGAAATTCCGAGGCTTCTCGCGGATGAATACCTCCCTGCTCTGGAAAATAAGTAGCTGTCTTATTAAACACAATATTCCTGCCTTGAGTGATAGCTACCCCTGCAGAATGGGCCGTTCCTTCAAACCCCAAGATAATAGGTTCAAGAATTACCATATTAATATCAAAAAGAATTCATTAAGATTCAAAATTCAGTGTAACCACATAAACCACAAGAAATCCTATCTTTGTGTTTTGCCATAAATGAACCTTTACATCTAGGACAGAAAACATTCTTTCGGACTAATTTCCCTTTTTTATAATCTGCTTCATAATGAGAATGGGCAGGGTTTCTCCTGGGACTCATGGTTATCAACTTTTATCTGTATTATCTTCTTTTATGATCTTATTTCTTCTCAGACGGTATTTTGGTTCAAAAACAAAAACATCAGCAGCAGTATCATAACAGTGGACAATCACACGTGATCGTGGTTCACCAAAATGTCCCTGAATGCTTTGAATGACAACATGATCAAGATCCATGTTCAATAGCGCGGCGATTTTAGCTCTAACAGCTTCTCGTGTTGGAGTAATCTCACCCAAATGAGTAAGAAGAACATCAACTTCCTTACGGCCGATTAATGGATTATATTTCTCCTGAACTATGGTCGTCTCCATTAATGAATTCCTCATATGTTTCAAATTTATTAAGTAGATCTTCTGTTAATTTCTTTAGGGAAGGAGTGATGAAAGCACAAACTATTCCTTCATCAGTAGTAATAGGAGGTTGTCCATATACTACCATACTTCCAAGAGGGAGTAAGATAATGGCAGGAATTACTAATAGGTCCTCTTCACCATCAATCCTGACAGCAACACGGCATTTATTTGGAGTATATGATTGTATTTGTTTGATCGTGCGATCAAGAATCTTCCATGCTTTTTGTGATATCCTTTCAGGAGGATTAAAAACTTTCATATTTTGATATAAATCCAGATTAAGATCAATTTCCTTTTGTCTGAGGGTTTTTCCATCATAAATTATAATTTCAGGGAGAAAATCAACATCGAACAAGGTTTTAGTGCAATAATCTCCTATAGATATTGTAATGATAGGTTTACATGCATTAATATAATTCTTAGCTTTTTGTGCAGCTTTTTGGGATGATCCGGTAAATAGTTTCCCAATTGGATCACGTAGCGATGCTCTGAGAGTTTTTGGAAGTTTATATCCCAAAAAGAAGGCCCCTAACGCACTTTTATTGCATACTTCCCAGGACGAGTAACATTTAGCTTATGGGCTATTTTGCTTTCATTCACATTTCTGATGATAACCATACCGACAAAGGATCTAGAAAGATGATTATGAGTCTTACAAATGGGACAGACTTCTTCTCCATGTACTATACTGTTACACTTTTTACATGCTTTTAATTTTACCATCTAACTCTTCTCCTTCGTTTTAGAATCTTCAAGCCAACTCTTTAGACCAAGCCCTTCCCCTTTCATTGTAACTGCTATTTTCATGCTTACATGATCGACAGTAGCAGTGATAATCTTCCCACGAACTAGATCCCCAGGCCTGATTGTACGACCTGATTCTCGTCCAACTAAAACACCTGAAGACCTGGAAGACATCTGGAAATATTCATCAGCAATTTGACTGATGTGGGCTAGTGCATCTGTACAGCCTATTCGCATGAAAAATCCAAATTTTGTTGTTTCAACAACTTCTCCTTCAGATACTTCATCATCTAAGGGTCTAAAAGTGATAGCTTCATATTCAACGTCATGGAATGTGGCTCCGTCACCTGGTACGATTCGACCTGGCGAAACTTCGATGATAGATAATACTGCGACAATCATTCCGACATCTGCGCCAATTGTGGTCTCATTTTTCGCTCGAGAAATGTCAAGAATGACATCGGCTATAGATTCCCCAAAGCGATTTGGGGGGACACGGATTGTTTCGCGGATACGAGTTAAGTAGTACATAGTTTTGGAGCCTCAGTACATTTCTCTAGTACTGCAACCACTGGAAAATAAATCATTCGGGGGTTTATTCGATAGACTATTGAGTCTTTCCACACAAAAAAAAATAGTGAATCGAAGACAAGAAAAACATCCACGTTATCTCAAAGAATCGACAAGCTGATAGCGGTATTACCATGAAAACAAAAGGAAACACCAACATTAGGACGAAAAAAAAACAAGAGATTCAAAATCTATATCCATAGAGAAACGAAATCAAACAAAAAAAGGAATGGGGGGAGAATCCCCTATTTTAATAAGTTTATTTTTTTCCTAGTTTACCATAGGTGTTGCTTTTCGGTTACTCTTTCGATAAGCCCAAACAAACAGAACGAAGAGTAGCGCAGCAACGACCATCAGAATAAAGCTAAGGATTGGTTCTACTGTTGCTTCTACTAACAGTGGAGCTAAGATAAGACTTACTAAATTAACAACCTTGATCATGGGATTAATCGCTGGGCCTGCAGTGTCTTTTAATGGATCTCCAACTGTATCACCAACCACACCAGCTTTATGACGTTCAGATCCTTTACCTGTATTCTTTTCAATATCTCGGGGCTCATCTTCTATAGCTTTCTTTGCATTGTCCCATGCTCCACCAGCATTAGCCATGAAGACTGCTAATAATTGTCCTGATGCTATGATTCCTGCTTGAAATCCTCCTAAAACTTCAACACCTGATCCAATAGCTTCCTTTGCTTCTGTAGGTAAACCAGCTATATCTGCTCCTGTAGCTATTAATACACCAAAGAAAATTGCCACTACGATTGGAACAGAAACAGCAATGACCGCCAAGCTCACTAGTTCTTTTTGTGCTGCAGATGTAGAGATGGAAACAGCTTGTTCATAATCAGGTTTTTTTGTTCCTTCCATAATACCTGGAATTTTGAACTGACGTCGTACTTCCTCTATTATATCTCCAGCTGCTCTACTAACTGCTCGGATATTGAATGCAGCGAAAATCCAAGGTAAAGCTGCACCAAGTAGAAGGCCTACAAAAACTGCAGGGATATTTACTCGTAATCCCTCTGCTAGTGGATTTGTTATGCCTAAATTTTCTACAACTACTTGAACATCAGTAACAAAAGATGCAAATAAGCTAACTGCGGCAATGACGGCTGATGCAATAGCAATTCCTTTAGTAATTGCCTTGGTAGTATTTCCAACAGCATCCAATTCTTCTAACACAGCTGTTGATTCTTTGTCCATTGATGTTAATTCAGCGATCCCTTGTGCGTTGTCACTAATAGGGCCAAAGGAATCCATTGCTACATTATTACCTGTGTGAGAAAGCATGCCAATTCCAATAAGTGATATACCATAAAGCATGTATTGAAGAATTTGTGATTGATTTACAAATAATTCACGAATTCCTAAAAATCCACCAAAGATTTCGTTGCCTGGGAGAATCAGGAATGTACCGACAGCTATTACAAAAGAAACACAGATGGTAACAACAGCCCAGACGCTAGATTCGTATCCAAGAGCAAGTCCAGAGAGAATAGTCGTTGCAGGTCCTCCATGCATTGAATCAACAACCTCTTGAACAGGTCCTCGTTCCTTTGAGGTAAACCTTGCAGTAATTGGATTAAACGAAACTGCGAGCATAACACCTGTAGCAGTAAGAAATGCAAGTCTCCAGTCACCTATGTAGAAAATAGCGAAAATAAATGATGTTACAATCGTAATTGCGCTAGAAAGCTCATATGATTGGAACATAGCTTTCTCTGCATCAGGTGTCTTCCAGAGAGCTACTGCAAAAGTACCAACCATTGAACTGATTACACCAATCCCTCGAACAATAAGTGGGTACATAATCCACACAATAGCTTGTACGAGGGAAAGACCTTCATCTAGTGCTAGTCCAAAAAGAAACAAACCGAGTATAAGTGACGAGACAATAGTAACTTCATAAGATTCAAAGATGTCCGCTGCCATCCCCGCACAGTCCCCAACATTATCTCCTACGAGATCTGCAATAACGGCAGCATTTCGAGGATCGTCCTCTGGAATATCTTTCTCAACCTTTCCAACGAGATCAGCCCCAACATCAGCTGCTTTTGTATATATACCACCTCCTACTCTCATGAAAAGAGCGAGAATAGTACCACCGAACCCAAATCCAAGAAGGGCATCGGGGGCTGCGGTTCCCAAGATTATAAAAATCAATGTGCCTCCTAAAAGACCAAAGCCATCAGTCAACATACCCGTGACAGTTCCCGCATGATAAGCAATCGAAAGTGCTTTGTTATATCGTCGGTCAACATCCAAAAGCTTTCCGTTTTCGTCTGTAGCTCCTTGAGCAGCAGCAGCAACCCTTAAATTACCATGAACAGCAATACGCATTCCAAATTGACCGACCATCAAAGAAAAACTTGCTCCCATAATGAAAGCTATCGTTCGGCCAACTGCTATTATCAACGTCCTAGTTGCTTCAGGATAATCTTTTAATTCAAGTTGAGCCCCTTCTGATGTATGGATTAAGTATACGCTTAGAAATAGCGCACCTGTTAGTAGGATAACTATCGGGAGAATAGTTCTCAACTGTTTCTGAAGGTATGCGTCGGAGCCTTCCTTGATAGCACTCCAAACTTCCTTCATTTCCTCTGTTCCAGTGTCGTGACTCATTACGTCTCGTCTTAACAACCATGAATAGATGAAGCTTAAGATTGCAACAATAACGACGCCAATGAGGACTAGTTGTTCAAAAAGACCTAGATCCATGAAAGTCGTAAACATGATTTTACATTTCCTTTCTACAGATTTATCTGGAACCTAAATTTTGACAGGAGATAAGATGTGATTTACTATTAACAAAATTTCGGTTCCTAATCTAAATTTAATCGTTTTTTCAGTTAATAGTTGTTTGTGAACAGGAGTATTCACGGTGTTCTGCTCAAACAACTTGGTGAGAAATCCATTTTTAAAAATTTTAAATAATTTTTTCCTTCTTTTGGATTCAAAATTCTCAGGTTGCGTTTTTTGGAAACAATTCAAACATGTCTATATTGTAATTGCAAATCAGGCAATATTAATACTGTAAAAGTAAATCCAAAAGAAAGTTTCTTCAGGATGTTCCTATGGGAGACAAATTTATTTTTAATTGTTGATTAGATAAAATACGAGAATATCAATTCAAATCTATTAGGTGAATAATATGTCCGAAAAGACACTTCTTATGATCAAACCTGATGCAGTCCAAAGATCATTAATCGGCCGAATTATCTCACGGATTGAGGAAAAAGGCCTCAAGATAATCGGTTTAAAAATGGTCCAATTAACGAACCATAAAGTAGATCAACTCTACGACATTCATATTGGCAAAAGCTTCTATGAAATATTGAAATCCTTTATAATCTCTGGACCTGTAATAGCCATTGCAATTCAAGGTAACAATGTTGTTAAAGTCGTACGGAAACTAGCTGGGATAACAAACTCTCCAGATGCGGAACCAGGTACAATCCGCGGGGATTTTGGACTAGATTTAACTAAGAATATTGTTCACGCTTCTGATGCCGTTGATCGAGCGCAATATGAGCTAGGTACCTTATTTAAAGCTGGTGAACTCATAGAATATGAGCTAATTAATGAACCATGGATAAGGTAATTATGTGAAAACTAAAAAGAATTCTATAACACATAAAAATTTTTAATAGGAGGATTTGCTATTCAACGACGTTATCCCAATAGAAGAATAAGAATAGAAAGTATTAACCGTTCCCAGGTTTTAAAAGACGATGAAGAACGTTGGAGGTTAATCACACCAAATGGAGATAATATTTTTCGATTATGGGTCATGGGAATAGTCACTGATAAATATTCTGGGGAAAATAACTATATTGGATTAAAAATAGAAGATGGATCAGGAGCTATAATCGTTAAAACATGGGATGGTCGGCTTGAACAATTACAGAAATGGGATAAAATTGAAGTTTTAGGTCAAATACAAATATCTGAGAGAGATGGAAATATTGATGTCTTCATTTCCCCTGATATTATTCATCCTATCACGGATGATAACTGGTTCTTAGTTCATCGATTGAAAATCGTTCAACAGCTTCAACATGACGTCTCGATTGAAGTTGAGTCTGCAAAAGTAGGGGGTTTAGAGCTCGGTATTGCTTCTATAGAAGATCTTAAGATTAAATTGAGAACAGCAGTAAGAAAACTTGATAAGGGAAATGGAGTTTCATACGATCAATTGGTTAGTAAATTTCCAAATGTTGCAGAAGTTCAGATTGATGAAGCCATTACTGAGTTATTAGAATCGGGTGAGTTCTTCGAACCAAAAGCAGGGGTCTATTCTTCTGCTATTGATTCTTAATCATATTTTAATATTACACTTTCCTAAGATGCTAAGGTCTATTCCATTGAAAAATATAATATCTTATTTGTTGGTCTGATAAGACTGTTGCAATGACATATCTTTTTCTTACTGAGGTAGCTAATCGCCCAGCACGAACTAAATCGATAGGTTCAATTCGAGACGTCTTCGGAACTACTGAAATCAAGAATGGGGAGTGGTCAATTCCTGGTCCTCGACGATATACTGCAAAATCAGTTCCAAATTTCAATCCAGGGCGTACAATATAACGTTTATTACGAAGATCCAAAAAAACTGCGAAAAGGTCATCAAAATTTGGAAATCGTTCCTCACAAAGCTCTAAATACTTTTTTTTGGATAATACTGATCCATCCTCCTCATGAATTACGATTTTATCCTTGTCTTGAAGAAAAGCAGCTTCTAGTAATGTGAGTTCTAAAGGTCGATCAAACCTTGGAGATTTTGGTTTCCGTATTCCTACAGGTTTACCAAAATAACCCAGTTGATAGATATAGCTTCCTTGTTCGGGATCCCAAATAATGACATGTTTGTCAATTATTTGAGCTGGAATGGGAATTTCCATGTTATATTGCTTCCAAGGAAAATCAAGGCTTATGAGCTTATTCGTTTCTTGGTCTTAGATTTAGTTTCGGAGCAATTAATCTAGTAGCCAAGATTATGTCAAGAACAATAATTACTATGAGTAATGTAATGGCAGCGTTGAAATTTGCTAAAGAAAAATCCTCTGGAGTCTCTATGACTGTGATCTCAACCTGATTACTGATCGTTGTAAATTTGGTGGGGGTAACTTCAGAGTCATAATACTCAATCTGAGCTGAGTATAAATAGTATGTACCTATTGATTTTGCTGTTACCAAGTAACTGAACTGTCGGCTTTCATTACTCCGAATTTGCCCATAAGACAATTCGGTCAGTCCAGAAACTTCGAAAATCCAAGGTTGATTTAGTTTGTCAATGAAAGTAACATTGTAGGCTGTTTTATTTCCAATATTTTCTATAATAATAGTGACTACAATACTATTACCAATGACAACTTCACTTCGATCAGATGTCTTAGTGACAAATAACTTAGGATAAGATCCATCTTTTCGCTTCATATCAAATATTGAAGCATTTATGGGTTTAATTGACTGATTAAGAGTCATATGAATTATATTTAAGCTTATAACTGTTAGAAGAATGAACCAAACCCATTTTGTCCTATTGAACATCAGTAAACATCCAGTGGACTGTTAATTCACCCCTGTATATAGTCTTGTTAAAGATTCTTGTATTAGTTCAACTTTTCTTCAAAATATCTATGTAAAACAACACACAACCCTACACACAACATTCTTGTTTTACTTTTTTTCCTCACCCCTACATGTCACTTTCCTTATTTGAAAAAAAATTCCTGTTTTTTGGGGGAAAAGGAGGAGTTGGAAAGACTACCATGGCAGCAGCTACAGCCATACGAGCAGCTGACCTAGAGTTCCGCACTTTATTAGTCTCAACAGATCCCGCTCATTCTGTCTCAGATAGTCTAGACCAACAGATCGGAGGAGAGACCTATATTGAAGTACAAAATGTTGACAACTTATGGGCGATCGAGCTGAATACTGAAGAAGCCATGCGAACTTATTCTGATATGATAAGCCATCAGGATCCATCAGGAACAATATCTGAATTTATTGGTGGAGATGATCCTGCCTCACTATCTCCTCCAGGTGCTGATGAAACCGTTGCATTCATACAATTACTCGAGTTTATTCAGAGTCCTGAATATGATATCGTCGTATTTGATACTGCTCCTACTGGACACACACTTAAGCTTCTTCAATTACCAGAAATGACTCAAAGCTGGTTATATCGCTTAATTAAGATGCGTAGACGCCTAGGAGGAATGCTAACAGGGTTTAAAACCCTTCTTGGAGGCAGTTCGGCTCCAGATGAGCAGGAAGCTTTTGAAAAACTCGAAGAGCTAAGAGATCAAGTGGAAATCGCCCGAGTTCATTTAGCCAACGCGAAAGAAACTGAATTCGTTGCTGTCACAATACCTACAATAATGGCAATATGGGAAACAGAACGATTAGTTAGAGCATTATTTGAAGTGGCTTTTCCCATTTCTCAAATTTTTATCAATCAGGTTCAACCTGAAAATCCCAGCTGTTCCTATTGTAGCGCGAGGTATGCAAGCCAAAGAGAGAATTTACTAAAAATAAAAGATCTATACTCAGAATTTGATCTTATCGAAATTCCAATGTTCGAATATGAAATCAGAGGTACAAAAAGACTTCGCGAACTAAGTCACTTATTGTATCACGAAGAAACTAGTTGAAAAGGGAAATAAAGGACGCTACTGGTCTTCCTCAGCCCAACCTTTTTTAATTCTAGCGAAAGCTTCTTTGAGTTCCATGTTCATTTGAGCTTTTAGGCTCATGGGAGATGCTCGAGGTGCTGGTGCACTTGGTCCTGGGCTAGGTGGTTGCCCAAACCCTGGTCCTGGGCCAGGTGGTTGCCCAAACCCTGGTTGTGGACCAGGTGGTTGTCCGAAACTTGGTTGTGGGCTAGCTTGTGGTGTTGGAGACAATCCTGGTAAAGGAGGAAGGCCTGAAGGTACAGATGGTGGTGCTGAAGGAGAAGGTGTACTTGGTGGAGGTGTTGAAGCTGTGACTGGCGCAGGAGGAGCTGGAAGACCAGTGGGGACACCAGGTGCTGTAGTAGCTGGAGGAGGTGTGCTTTGCGCTCTAGGTGGAGGGCTTAGGCTAGGAGATGAAATTGATGGTGATGGAGTAGTAGCAGCTATTCCTCCTCCCCTCTGAAGCTGATCTACCTTACTTGATAATTCATTAAAACTGTTCGATAATTCATCAACGATCTCCGCAAGCTGGGAGACAAATCCAAAGAATCTTTTTGTTACTTCAATTAGCGTTTCAACATTCTGAGACTCATCATCACCAAAGAAATCGTCTATATTTTTCATGGACACTAATAGCACCTAATTATCAAATAACTATTCATATTGAAGATGTTCTAATTTCTATGTAAATCAATATTTTCATTGATATTTTAGGATTTTGATGTTATAAATAATTCCGTTCAGTCTCAAACTAAATTAAATTTTCTCTACTTAATTTCTTTGGATACTCTTCATAATCATATTATTTACTAATAGAATAAAATTTCAAATCTAAACCACAACAAGAGTAATTCACAGAATGATAGTTGATTTCGGAAATATTCGACTGAAAAAAGATCAAAAACTGAATTTTTTAATCTAAACAACTCATTAAGCTCTTAGGGTATTTTTTTTCAAATAATCTGTAATTATACAAACATCCCTTGTGGGTTTCACGTCATGAGTTCGTATAGTGTGTGCACCATTCATTACAGCTACTGTTGTTGCCGCTAAAGACCCCCATAATCGTTCTTCTGGAGGAACGTTTAATACTTTCCCAATAAAAGATTTTCTAGATATTCCAACAAGAATACAGTGTTTTAACTCACGGAGTTTTGTTAAATGCTTTATCAAATTGTAATCGTGTTCTATCTGCCTCTGAGGTACCCAACCACCTAAACCTGGGTCGATACTTATTTTCGATTTTTCTATCCCTGCATTTATACCTAAATGGATGCTATTTTCCAGTTCTTCTAAAACATCATCAATTAAATATACATCCCCAGGAATTTGACGACAAGCCATGACAATTGCTGAGGCAGAGTAGTTAGAAATTACATCTACAACTTTGGGGTTAGATTTAAATCCAGAAATATCATTAATAATCATTGCTCCTTGAGAAAGAGCATATTCTGCGACCTTCGATGATTGAGTATCTATTGAGATAGGAATTTCGGCACTAATTTCTTTGTAGACTTTGAAGAAGAAAGAGAAGCGTTCAATTTCAGTATTAGTTGAAATAAATTCTCTTTTCTCATATAAAAAAGTTGGTGCACTAGAAATAGCTCCTACATCAATAAAATCTGCGCCTGTATCTATTACATGTTCTAAATGGGATTGAATCTCATCTTCAGATTTTTTGATGCTCCCTTTAAAGAAAGAAGAGGGTGAGAGGTTCATAACCGCCATAAGACGGGTTCCAACGTTGTCTCCAACTTCAATAGGGCCTAATTTTCCAATTATTTGCATACTATTTTGATTTTTATTGCCCCATTTTAGATTTCCGATTGTGCCAAAGTGGTCCAATATATATACAAAGTTGTGGGGCAATTTTCATCTGTTCATTATACTCTTCGATCTCTTCAGTTGCTTCAAAAGTGATCTCTTCACATCCTCTGGCTATTACTATTGGAACTCTCTGGTTTGTTTCCCCCATTAGAATTTCTGCACCAGAAACAAGATTATCCGCGATTGCTCGCGTAGTAATGTGCATAGGACGACCATACAGATCAAGTGTACCAATATCGTCTATTAAAGGTCTGAATCCTGATACTGCAAGTGCGAAACCAGAGGTTCCTCGTCTTAAAGGGTGTGTCTTTGAATCAGCTATAATAACTCCAATTTTCTTGTCTATTCTCTCAATAATGTCTTTACGTACTCTTTCTGCGGTTCTAATAGGATTTCTTGGCAATACAATTAAGAAATCTTCTCCTCCTGAATTACTTTGGTCTACTCCAGCATTAGCTTGGAGAATATTATCTCGTAAGGCAAGCACTGCACCTGGAACTGCGCCAAGAACTTCATCAGCTTCTTGGTAAACAACTTCAACAAATCGAGGATCGAGGCCTGCTAATTCAGCATCAGCTTTTGCTTCTTGACGTATGTTAGTAATGGAAGCTAAAGGAATCTGACAACCTTCAATTATAGAAATTACTTTACTTGCAATAATAATTATGTCTTTATCCTGTAACCTGATTTCAGAAAAATCCAAAGCTTCAAGTATTATATCAACGATATTATTATCTGCTGCACTGATAAGAGGAGTTTTAATACCATAGAATTCGATTTTCACACTAATCAATTCCAATATTTGCCGTTTAGGATAATTTGTTCTCCTTTTTTTTGATTTGATAAACCTATATTTAGTAGCAGAACAGGCAATCTTTTAAGTTTAGGTTTGATGTGTTTAAACAATTAAAAATCGGAACTTCAGCTTGTATATTTTTCAACAACATTCAAACAATTAATATTAAATGAAGAGTAAAACATTTTAGTAACATAAAAATCGAAGTTTTCAAATTTCATTCTTAATCAAGGAGAAATCAAAAATGGTAATGGAAGATCGAGCAAAATTTGGCATCCCCTTACTTGATGACGCTTTAGGTGGTGGTGTGCCTCGTGGATCTATCATTTTAGTGGAAGATGAAGTAGGTATCAACACTGAACACATTCTTGTTCAATTTTTATCAGAGGGTCTGAGAACTGGAGAATATGGATATATTTTATCAACAGAACATCTTTTTTCTCATTATTCTCCCCTTTTTGTCCCATATAATATCTCAGAAGTCACTTTTGAAACCAAACGATTGGTTTTCTTAGATGCTTTTACAAATCCCTTTGGATATGCTGAAGGAAGGCCTGGTGCAGCAGGAGAAAATGTGATCCGAGATATTACCCAACCACGCCTTGTTACGGATCAGATCCGACGTTCATTATTACACGTCCGCTCACAACCAATTCGCGGGGTTCTTGATTCTTTAACCACTATATTGTTGGTTTCTGACTCTTTAAAAGCACCAATGGCCTTTTTACAGCATAAAATTGCAACAGACAAAGAAATGGGTGTAGTCAGCATTCTGACTTTACATCGTGATGTGCATGAAGCCAAAATTATTCAAGCAGTTGAGCATTACTGTGATGGAGTGATTAAGCTAGAAAAACGGACGTCAGATGAGAAAGAAGCCGCTTCAGAAGAAATATTACAAATTCGAAAAGTCCCAGGGATGTCTTTAGCCGAACTTGAGAATACTGAATTTGTATTTCATCCTACACCAGGTCATATCGAATTAGCACCAAAATGAAACATCCATTCTTGAAGAAGGGTTTTCCTTGCCAGTTAAGAAAAAGCTTTGTGATGTCGAGGGTTGCTCTGGATTAACTAAAAGGACCGTTTCAAGGGAGAAATCTGGAGCAGCGCTCAAGCAAGCAGGTCTCACTCTTAATGTTAAAGATAAAGTGACTAAAATTCATCTTTGTGCTGATCATTATCGTAAAATCAAAAAACAATTAAAAAAGGATCGTGAGATTGAAAGATTACGTTGGGGTTGATATCAATCTCTTCTGAAAGAGAAGAGAGTCCCTAGTTTTTTTGTTTTATAGGAATTTTATTTCCATAGCATCTTCAGGACAGACCGCTATACAATCTAAACAGTTAGTACACAGGGGATTTCGTACTTTTTCTGGCGGATCTGAAAGGATTCTAACTCCCATTGGACAAACATCCTCGCATAAACCACAGTGAGTACATTTCGATATATTTCGTCCAATTCCTACAAGTGAATTTTTTCCTAGATGCCCCATAATAATTCCTACTGGACAAAACCAACGACACCATCCTCTTGGTATGTAAATAACAAGAATAAAGGCAAAAATAAAAACAAAGAGCCGTAACCAGAAAATGACGTTAATTGACACAAACTTCTCCCATATGAGGAAATTCTCAAAGCCACCCCACCAAAATAATAAAGGAATGGCTGTAAATAAGAAAACTGAGGGACTTAAAACAGCCCATGGCTGTTCAACAAAAACATCGAAGGAGGCTTCAATTGTTTCTCTTTCTCCGAGTGCAACGTTTACCCCAATAAAGGTCGAAAGAAGCAGTGTTGCTCCAGTTATAAATTCTCCTATCTGTCTGAGATTAAGGTTTGTATCTTGAGTTGGTTCGTATTTTCTGACCCAAGAAGTAATGTACCCTAAAAGGTCTTGGAACATACCAAATGGACACCCCCAAGCACAAAAAAGTCTCCCAAAAAGAGACCCTATCAAGAAGAAGGAAGCTAAGGGGATTAAAGGCACAAAAGCCATTGTTAGCATGCGTTGCAAGAGAAAAAAAGCGCCTTCCGAAGTTGAAAAGATCGATCGCGGCATATTGATGGGTAATACTAACCAAGTTGCACCAAAGAGGAAAAAAGCAAGGTTCACTAAGATGAACATGATAAACTGTACAAAAGTACGTAATATTCGAAGTTTCGTTAGATTAGTCTTCTTCTTCTTGTGCCATGCCATTTGAATCACTTAAGGTACAGGAATTCCAGCTTTTGCACTTTTTGTTATTTCTTTGATTATTTCTTGAACAAGATCGAATTGGTTAGTTGAAATGGCAGTGGTTAATAAGATTAAACCGATACTTAGGGCTATTAAAGCTTTGGCATTACTTTTCATTAAGATAATTCCCTTGTTTTTGTAATTAATAGGAAGTAGAATTAAGTTCTGACGTAAAGCTGTGCACTTATGTTTTCTTCTTAAATCTTCAGCAAAAAATGAGATAAAGTCAAGGAATATTTCCTTTGAAACAATTTCCCATTTAGAAGCCCCAATCCCTACTTTTACTAAATCCATGAGCAACAATTCGGGCTTCACTAAATTTTTTTAACATGGAGGGATTTAACAGAGCTTTTATGAACAACCGAAACTTTTGAAAGGTATTCAATTTTGTGATATCCCATCCATCCACCCAAGAGCCAAAAGTTTCAATATCTTTAGCTGAAAATTTGTTGTATAAAATTTCATGAGCATGTTGAATGGTTGGATCCATATAAGGAAATGTCTGAAGCTTCTGCTGATAATTACACAATACTTGTTCATCAAATTTTCCGATTTCATGAGCTTCGATCGCGGTTTGACCTGTGAGCATACCAGAATGGATTCCTATAGCAATTCCCCCATAGAAAATAGTATTTGTTAGGCCGCCCGCATCCCCAGCAACCATGTAATTGTCACAACACAACTTTCGGATTGGACCACTAGCAGGAATTATTCCAGCGATTTTCCCAATTATTTCCCTCTCATCGAAATTTTTGAATCTTAAGTGTTTAATGAATTGATTTAAGATATTCATTGGTTTCGAAGCTGGATTAACAACAACTCCAATGTTAGTATGATTTTTCTTTGGAAATACCCAGCCATAATGCATGTTTTTAAACTTATGAAAATTAAAATAGAAATCTAACGCATCAGTGAAAATTCCATTAATTTTATATTCTACGCCTTGTACATACTCCTTAGGAGGTTGTAATCCCATCATTCGAACACTATGGGCTGGGGGTCCATCACAACCGATTACAACATTTGCCTTGTGAGTTCCATTTGTGGTATTAACTTGTAATCCCTCCTTAACTCGATTGATGGAAATAACTTGAGTTCCTAAAATCAATTCAGCTCCCAGATCTTGAGCCTGTTTTGCCATAAGTTGATCAAACAGTGGACGATTAATAGTAATAGTCTGAAGTTTAGCTGTAGCCACTCCTAGTGTGCCAAAAAAAAAGCGTTGAGCATTAATCATCCTTTCAACAAAAGATTCACGCTGTTGAAGCCTTAGCATTTGATTATCAAATTGATTTTCGATCTTTGGCATATTTTCCAGAGAAAAAAACTTATTAGCAGAAATCCCCTCTCCACATGCTAGTGGGTGACCTATTACCGGATGTTCCTCGACTACAAGTGTTTTTAGCCCTTTCTTGATTGTTGTAGTCGCTGCTGATAATCCTGTAGGGCCTCCACCAATAACAAGAACATCATAAACAACCATATTTCTAGGACTCCTCTTTTCTATAAGAAGTTATGATCATCTACAACTTTATTTGTGTGAGCATAATAATCTATCAAACAAAGATGGAATTATTCCACTTAAATAAAAAATCAATTAATAAAAAGATGATTTGCGAATATTGGGATTAATTTTGCCACAGGCACCTATTAAAATTGGAAAATGTTCAATAAAGACCCAAGGAAAGATTCTTGTTCAACTAGAAGATGAAAAACTTCCAAAAATTAAGTCCTCAGTAAAAATAAAAAGAAAGGGTCATTTTAAGAAAATTGGAGAGGTCATTGAAGTTATTGGGTCTACCCGTAAGCCTTGGATTGTAATTTCGGCCTCCCCAAACTCGTTTAATCTTGTTCAGCTTGAAGAAAATATTTTTACAGAGGAAAGGTCACAGTGGAGGAAAAAGAAGGATAAAAACAAAGATAGAAGAATGAAGAAAAATAGAAGCTGATTTTAAAATTATTACTAATTAACCTTTTAATAGTAGATATCAGTTAAAATGGCGAAAATATAGCCCCTGTCGAACTATTATTAAAGGAGATTCATTTATTGGCAAGATCACAAAAAAGATCAGTAAGGAAATCCAGTGGTGGTCGTTATCATGTTGCAATTAAAAAGAAAAAACGTGATTTAGCTCGACCTGCAGCCCAAACAATTCTAGGTGAACCTCGTAAAAAAATTGTACGAACTCGAGGCGGAAATCGCAAAATTAGACTTCAAAGTTGCCTGTATGCAAATATATCCTCGCTAAAAAAAAGAACTACAGAAAGAGTCGAAATTGAGGATGTACTAGAGAATTCAGCCAACCGTGATTTTGCTCGGAGAAAGATTATAACAAAAGGAGCAATTATTCGCACAAAAAAGGGAAATGCGCGTGTGACCAGTCGCCCTGGACAGAATGGAACTGTTGACGCAGTTTTGATAACCTGATAGCCAAGGAATAAACTCAGGTTTTTCCTATCAGCTCCAAAACTAATCTGACTCATTTTTAATGTATGTAGGAATCGTTTGAAATATGGTTCAAAATGACTTAAGAGAGCTGACTGGAAATGAAATTAAAACGGAGAATGCTGTAAAAAGGGGAATTAGCTGGGTAATAGAATCAGTCAAACGAACTTTTACAGGTCATACGAAATCTACCTGGATATGGATTGTATTTTTCATTTTTATCTTCATAGTTAGCATCTTTATACTAGTTATTCAATATCAAGATGATACTTGGTTATTTGACAAGGTTGTACGCTGGTTTCTCATACCAATCATTGAATTGAAAGCTTGGGGTTGGTTGATATTTCTTATTTTTATGGGTGTACAAGGAGTTTTAGTACCCATTCCATCAGAACTAGTACTCTTGACCAGCGGACTTCTCTGGGGGTTAATATTAGGTTCTATACTTGGCATCATTGGCTCAATGATAGCAGGTGTATTAACCTATTATATTGCCGTTCTCGGTGGACGGCCAATGATGGAACGATTTCTCGGCCAAGAAAATCTCGATGTCCTCGATTTTTACATCGGGAAATATGGTGCAGCAGTTATTCTCATAGCGAGGGCATTTCCATTTATGGCATTCGATCCGATTTCGTATGCATCGGGATTTTTAAAAATTAATTTTAGAACTTATTTCATAGCTACATTAATCGGATCCATAATTAGATGCGTTTTTTATGCTTGGTTAGGATCGTCTTTGTATGAAGGTAACCCTAGAGATTTGTTAAATGATCCTTCTAGGGTTCAAGCATTCATAAATGATGGATCCACTCAGTTCAACACAATGCTTATTGTTATAGTCATCGTCTTGGGTTCTGCTTACTTATTCTACCAATTCCTACTAATGCCATACTTGAGAAAGAAGCATATCGAATCAAAAAACATGAACCTCTCTCTAAGTGAAAATGACGACTAAATTTTTGTCAATACTATTATTTAAATTCCTGAATTAAGGTTGGAATGCCCTTGAAGATTGATGAAACAAATAAATATAACATTAATTACTTAACCATCAAATATTTGATAGGAAAGGTTCATGAATAAGTGATAAGAAAATACAAGTGTTGATAAGAATATTCTATTCAGGTTGACTTTATTAGTTAAATAAAAGAGAATATATCACCTGCGGAGATCTCGGATTGGAAAAAGACGAAATACACGAATCTATTCTAGAAACTTCTCGAAAACGAATTGATATAGATGATCATGAAATAGAAGAATGGTTAACCTTAGCTGATTTTCCTGAGGATACACGAGTGAATTTGACCCCTCGTGGTCGCAGGTTCATATTTCAAAAAGATATTGTCTTGAAGAGTCTTGAACCTGTAGTTAGTCGTGCACAATGGTCATGTTACCGTTCCAATCCAGAAATGTCAATTCCCCTTTCTACAATTCGCATTTTAGTAGAAAATAAACGCGAACTTTTTATGACATCGTTTACTGTGACTACAATCGGCACTAAAAAAAATCTCCTCCCAATTAAGCTACCCATAAAAACTCAGAGTAACTCTCTTACCAAACTTTTGGCATTACTCGCATTATCTAAAAATGTCTTAATTACCGGTACATATCAAACAAAGGATAAAAAGCAGGTAGAAAGTCTTATAGAGACCTTTGATTCTATATTTGACGTTCACCTCTGTCCTGAAGGTGAAATCACTCAGAATCAAAGAGGATTTTATGTTAAAATCCCCATGCAAATTTGTTCTGCCATAGTTAAGGCATTCACAGGACATTTTCAAGCTCGTAACCAAGATATAATTCGATCTGTCATTAAATGCCAAGACGAAAAGGATATTGTCGATTTTGTAATTACATGGCTTGAATTTTCCAGAAACTATAGTGACCAAGAATATATCTATAAATTTCGGGTCAATGACGAAACCCGAGAATTAATCAAGCTGATTGAAAAAATTGGTGTCAAATATAACGATGGAATGATTAGAGGGAAGATCAAAGATAGTAGTAGCATTCAGAGTAATATTCCTGTTTATTTGATCCCTAATAATGAAGATAATAGAGTAATTCTGAGCGCACATTCTTCTCGAGGGGAGCGTCTTCAAGCTAAAATCCAAAACCAAGAGGCGTGGATTGAAGAATTAAAAGTAATAAAAGAAGATCTTGAAAAGAAATTAGAACGAGTAACAGCAAGTAGTAATGAAAGTTTAACTTGGTCCCGGGCTGTAGACGAACGAGATAAAGAAAATCTCACCGAAAAATTGGAAGAATTCGATCGAATTCTTCAAAAGACTCGTCGTGAAACTGCGGAATTAAAACGGATATTAAATGAAAGTGATACGGTTCCTTCTGATGAACCCATAACTATTGATGATTTGACAGCGCCTAACGTGATCGATGGTCTTGATCGCTTACGAAAAGAAGTTGATCGTTTAAAAGAGCAATTATCTGAAATTAGTCGTCCCTCACCAAGGAAAGAAATGAGCTATAAAGTAACACAAGAGATAACAATGAAGTCAGAGCCCTATTCCTTTTTAACAATTGATTCGGATCCATATTTATTAGTAAAAACCTTCCTAGCTCATCCTGATAATTGGATTTTATTCATACTGAGTACAAAACAAGCTCTTTCTCATGAACAAATACGTAACATCTTGGGTATACCTATAGAAAGAAGAATGGATCTACACAAACGACTTAATGATTTTGTGGATAGGAAAATTCTGAAAGTTGAATTATCACCTGAAGGTGAAGAGCTCTACAGACTAGATAGATTACAGCAATCCGATCTTATAGGTAGCTATATTACGACGCTCTTAGGGAATAAAGAACTTGTTCCCTTAGAAATACGACAATTAGTTCGCAATTTTTTACGTTAATTCCCAATTCTTTTAATTTCAAAGTTCATCAATAACTTTCAAAGCTTTCAGCAATTGATCTTTATCCTCTTGACTTTTGTCTGAAAGGACACGTAATGGTGATTTTTCTTGAATTTTTCCGATTGCAGGTACTTGGAGTTCTTTTTGAATAGAAATATCTTCTGTAGAAGGTGTAGTAACTGGACTCATGCGTTCTTTGGTTATGGATAAAGGAGATCCAATCGCTTTAGAAATTCTTTCGAATTCTTCTTTTATTTTAATAATCTCTACTTGAAGGCTATCGATCTTCTTATTTTGCTCTTGGATTTGATTTCTAAGCAGCTTAGCAACCTTGGTCAGAGTTTGAATCTTTTTTGCATTTGTTTCAATAGATAATTCTGTTGACATTTGAACCACATACCATAGAAAATTTTATAGCACTGAATTATGATAATAATTTGCGTCAATGTTATAAGGATTTAACCAAATACTCTTTTTAATTTATCCACCAATAATCCAAAATAAGTCTTTTAAGAGCTCGTAACACGGTTTACGTGATAAGATATGTCTCATAATTCTCTTTCATCTGAAACTGATTATTTCGTGCTAAGTACAGTATACGATGCTGAAACTAATGGTGCTGGTATCAAATTATATGACGTGAAAAACAAAAAAGTAATCTATACAACCGATACATATGGTCATGAACCATATTGTTTTAGCTGTGAACCTATAGAGAAGATCCAAGCAATTAATTTTCCTCCTAAAACAGTTAAAAGAATTGAAACCGTGGTAAAGAGAAATCTCCTATTAGAAAGTGATTCTTCTTTAACAAAAATCATTACCCCCACTCCAAGTGAGGTTCCTAAAGTTAGAGATATTGTTGGAGAAACATGGGAATCCAGAATCAAATATCATCGGAATTGGATTTATGATATTCAAATTGTTCCAGGTAGAAGGTACTGGTGGGATCCTGACCAAAACAGATTCATTCCCTCTCAAAGTATGAGTCATGGTTTAGATATTCCCAAATCTGTGAGTGACCAGTTATCCCAATATTCTGGTCTTCTCGAGGTTTTTCGTGATGATTTTATCCAAGAAATTCCTGAGATGCCAATAGTGGCATGTGACATAGAAACAGAGTCAATAGAGGGACAAATTCCTCAAGCAGCTGATCCAAAATATCCAATAATTTGTATCTGTTTTGCTGACAATCAAGGAAAAGAGATTGCTCTGGTTTTGAATCAGAAGGATAGAGAAAAAGGGATTAAATCCAAGAACATATCACCTCATCTCCAAATTGAGAGGTTTGATGCTGAAGAAGACCTCTTAAGACGAAGTTTTGAGATTTTAAAACAATATACCATTATCACGACCTTCAACGGAGATAATTTTGATTTTCCGTACCTACACGAACGGGCCAAATTTCTAGCAAAACAACTGAAAATTCGTATATACAGCCCAATTAAATGGAATCGTCGTGATAAAAGCTGTGATTTTAAATTTGGATTGCATTTAGATCTCTATAGATTTTACCACAATGTTGCTATTCGAACATATGCGTTTGGGAATCGATATCAGGAGGAGACACTTGATGCTATTGCTCAAGCAATACTGGGTGAGGGTAAAGTTGCTTTAGAAAAAGAGATTTTTGAGCTCTCAGAATGGGATCTGATTTATTATTGCTCAAAAGATGCAAAACTCACATTAGACCTGCTATTATTTGAGAATCAAACTCCCCTAAATCTGATGTTCATCTTATCTCGAATTTCTAGAACACCGATTGATAATCTAGTTCGAACCAGTGTATCAAACTGGGTAAGAAGTCTATTCTTTTATGAACATCGTCGTCGTGGATATCTCATTCCAAATCCAGAGGATATTCAGATAGCTAAAGGGACACAAGCTAGTTCACAAGCAATAATTAAAGGGAAAAAATACAAAGGTGCAACAGTCATTGATCCAATCCCTGGGATTCATTTTAATGTCGCGGTTCTCGACTTCGCCTCCTTGTATCCTTCCATTATTTCAACCTTCAATCTGAGCTATGAGACACTTTTATGCAATCATAAAGAATGTCAACAGAATAAAGTTCCTCAAACGGGATATTGGGTCTGTGAACATAATCGGGGAATTGTAGCGGATATAATTGGCTTTATAAAGGATATTAGGGTTCAATGGTTAAAGCCTGAATCAAAAAAAGAGAGTACGCAGAAAGAATTTTATCAAATCTTAGAAAGAAGTCTAAAAGTTCTCATTAATGCGTCCTACGGTGTTCTTGGTAGTGACAGATTTCAATTTTATTGCCTTCCAGTTGCAGATGCAACAACGGCATATGGACGTGATTCTATTGAGAAAGCGATCCAGAAATCCCAAGCTTTAGGTATCACCGTATTATATGGAGACACTGACAGTCTCTTTCTTCAAAATCCAGCAAAAGAACAAATTGATGAAATTATACAATGGAGTAAGGAGGAGCTTGGTGTGGGGTTAGAAATGGAGAAGACTTATCGGTATTTGGTTCTTTCAGAGCGGAAGAAGAATTATTTTGGAGTTTATCCCGATTCAAGTGTTGAAGTAAAAGGATTAATGGGAAAGAAGAGAAATACTCCACCATTTTTGCAGAAAGGATTCAAAGAGGTTTTAGCCATTCTAGCTCAGGTGACAACCAAAGAAGAGTTTGATGAAGCCAAAAAACAGGTTATTATCCTAATTAGAGGTATCTATCAGAACTTAGAGAAAAAAGAGTATTCAGCAGCAGATTTAGCTATTACTACCCAACTTACCCAACCCATACATCGCTACAAAGTCCAAGCACAACATGTAAAAGCAGCAGCTCAGTTAAATGATTATTATAAGAAAAAGAATATGGATTTGATAAAAGCAGGTCAATTGATTCGTTTTGTGAAAACCCGAACTTCAGATCGTGTTACTCCCCTCCTTCTAATGACTGATACATCAAAAGTCGATGTAAAAACTTACAAGTCTATGGTAGATTCGACTTTTGATCAATTATTCGGAGCACTAGATATCGAAGTGGATGAGATTGCAACAGGACAAGTGAATTTAATGGAATTCTTTAGCTAAGCTTTCCAAGTTTAAAGATGGAGAAACCTTCAGTTTGATTGAGGTGGGGAAAAAGACGTTGAGCAAGGGGGAATTCGGAGCTAGGTGTTCCAATGAAGATCTTCTGTTGTTGTAAGAAAAATTCTGGATGAGTTGTGAGAAATTTTTGAATTACTGATTCATTTTCTATTGGATGCAAAGAACAGGTAGCATATACTAAAGATGCACTGGGACTATTCTTGAGCTTCATAGAAGCATTTGATAATAGAGTGTATTGTAAATTACCTAACCATTTGGTTTGATGACGATCAACGCGCCATTTAGCGTCAGGTCGGGATGCAAAGGTTCCTGATCCAGAACAAGGAGCATCAACTAAAATTTTATCAAATTCAACCTGAATGTTTAATCCTAAGCGAAGATCATAAAGTATAGGAGAGATACTCTTTAACCGAAAAAGTTTTGCTTTTGTTACTAGTTCAGATAATCTTCTGAAGTGATTGTCTAAGGCAATAATCCTTCCAGAATCTTCTTGTAAAGCTGCGATGTGAAAAGTTTTTCCACCAGGAGCAGCGCAAGCATCTAAGACCGTTTCATCTTTTTGTGGATCCAAAATATGAGAAATAAGTGCAGATCCTTTGTTTTGCATATAATAATATCCTTGAGCGAAAGATTTCAGGCGAGGGATAGGAATTTTCCATGAGGTAACTTTCACGACGTCATAAAGGTGAGGGTCTTGCTCATATTCTACTTTTTCTTCGCTTAATTTTTCAAAGATTTCAGTTTTGTCATAATTCAATAAATTTAGTCTTAAATAAACTGGTAGAATCATATTGTTCGATTTTAATATTTTTTCAGTTGTTTCTAATCCATAAAAAGCGATCCAATCACGTACTAACCAAGTAGGATGAGCGAATTTGACAGATATTCTTTCTTCAGGATCCTCTATTGTCTCGAGGAGTAAATCTAAATGCCAAGATTTTAGATTTTCAAGGTAATTTTCGAGCAAAGACGCTAATTTTGGATCCTGAACTGAATTAAGAATCAACCCATGGATTTCTTCCTGAAAATGAGGAGTATCAAAATTTGGTGAAATAGTTAAACAATAGGTAACAACCCTTAGAAGGTTTCTTAGGTCTGATGAAATTTTATTTGAAAGAAATCGCTGAAAATGGGTATGAATAACTCTATTAAGCACGTTATGATGTCTTACTGTCTCAAAAACTAACGCGTGAATTAGTGAGTATGTATCTGGGGTCGCATTGTCTAAAAAATCGGGAAGAATCTTCATGGCATTTCGTAAGGATACTTGTTTTTCCTCGTAATAGGAAATTATAGTTGTTGCTGCCTTGATAATTGTTAAACGATTATTTGAATCGTTAGAAAGACTCAAGTATGCTCAACTATCCTTTGGGATTTTAATTACTATTTATTTGATTTTTAAGCAATTTCCCATCATAAATTATCCCTTTAAAGGTCGCTCCTTCAGAAAAGTGGGGAATTTCTGAAGAATCAATGAAAATAATTTCATAGCTATTTGTATCCATTATTTGAGCTAATTTTCCTCCTTCTTCAAAATTCACTAATTGAAAATGTTGAACCTCTTTTTCTAAATCCTTCAGTTCAGCTGATAAGAAAGATTTTATTGGAATCTTCTCCTTCCTCCTTTTAGTAAAATCCCAATATTCCACTTTTGAGTTGTAGTTTAAAATTTGGACAGGTTGATGGTTATATAATATTATCTCTCCTGGATCAAATTTCGGCATGGTAATCAATACTACTGGTTTCCGTGGATATTCCTTGGATTTAGATTTGTCAAATCCAGCAAACTCTGTGGTTACACTAATAATCCCTCCAAATTTCTTTATGAACTCTCGCCCTACAAAGTTTGCAGCTGGTTTGGATCGAAAAAGAGCATCTATTCCTGATTTCAAGAAATTAATCTTAAATATTGGGTTCTTTCTATCTGTTAGAGAATATGCATGGCTTATTTGTTTCAGTTCTTCACTCCAAATTTCTAATTGTTGGGTAGGAAGATTTTCCTTGGGGGAACGGATTTGGATTTTTGACATATAGGAACCTGCGAGACGAGTTCGACACTCTGTACAATCTCCCCATTCAATCCGTATTGTAAAATCCTCCAAAATTGTCATTAAAGGAACAAATGCATCAGGGCTCGCGCTAATGGCTACTGTACCAGTAATAACCGACTTATAGCTTTCATCGTCTAAATTAATAACTAATTCTTGAATTTTAATTTCTTTTGGCCTATAATTATAATCCCACTCATGAGAGAAAAGTGTAGATAATTTTATGTTTGCCTCTGGTTTCTCTAAATCAGTTAAATAGATATTAGACCATTGTCCTCTTATAGAAAGTAATTCACAGCTTTCGCAGACTGTGATATTCATTTCTTTCTTTTTTAACAAGATAGGATGACTTTCTAAATAGCAATTCTGACATAAATGATTGAAGAAGATGTTAGTTGAACCACATGAAATGCAGATAGATGCTTGCTTACCCAATGAAAAATCCTCTATTATATTAGATGGGAGGGATTGAGAAAATTAGCAGATGAGGGATTTTCTTTCCTTCTGATGTAGTAAACCAAATAATGGCATCCTCATTGATGAGATTTTCCTGAATACCAAGTTCGAGGACGGAACCTACAGCATTTACATTGGCATAATTGCTTATTAAACGCAGAGCATCATTTGGTGAAATTTCTTGACCTCGATAAAAATCGGTTGGGATTTTCATACGTGCTTTTTCATTAAATATTTCTTGACCTAACAGTGATTCATCACACAATGCTAAGATTTCAGTTTTATTCTTTCGATGAATCTTGAAATACACACGAGGAGACGATGAGGTGTACTGAGAAGAGTTATTTAACCGCGACACGAGCACCACATGCTTCACAAACTTTGATTAAAATACGCCCCTCTTTGATAAGCTTTGTATCGGGTTTACCACATTCTTCACACAATACAAATTCTTTCACATAAGCTTCTAATTCTCGATTTATCAAACTCCCAGAGAACTTACCCTGTAAGCATAATCGGCCTCTCTCTTCAGTCGAAGATGTAGCAAATTCCCTTGCTAAGTGTTTAGCTAGATGATCAGAATCATTTTCTCTATTCAAGACCTTTAAAATCCGATTCCAGTCAGTTATCCATGTTTTATTCCCTTCTTTGAAAACATCAGCTTGGGGAATTTGAAATCGAGATTTTTCAAACACATGAGCTGGGAGGTTTTTTCTGGCCCGTTTAAGCGCTGCGATGTATTCCTTTTCTGCTGTCATATAATTCCAGATTCCTTGGATATGAATTTGTTAGAGTGATTTAGAGATGATTTTCCATACAATTTCTCTTGACAGGAGCGGATCCAACTACCTTTTTAATCCTCTCCCTAAGAAGTTTTAATAAGCTGGTTGATATGAAACGTCGAAAAGAACACCGACAAGTGTTTGAATTAATCAAAAACTGCGATTTGGTCCTAGAAGTAATTGATGGGCGGTTACCACTACTTAGTCGGGTGTCATTAATAGAAAACCATCTTGAAAAAATTGGCATTCCTCTTATTATTGTACTAAATAAGTGTGACTTAGTTCCCCACCATATTTGTGAACATACAAAAAAAATCTTAGGCCAAGAATATCCAACGGTTTATATCTCTGCTCAGAAGCGTCAGGGTACAAAAATTCTAAGGCAAGAAATTGTAAAGCATACAAAAAAGAAGAAAGAAATACTAATATCAGTTGTTGGTATCCCTAATACGGGAAAAAGTAGTCTTTTGAATATTTTAAGAGGAAAACATGTCGCTCCTACAGGGATGAAACCTGGCGTAACACGGCACTTGCAAATCATACGTATATCACAAAAAGTCCTATTGTATGATACACCAGGAGTTATTCCATTTGATCATCCTAATGAAGAGCTTCAAGTTTTTATGGGAGCCCTCTCTATTGATAATCTCGCAGATCCTTTGAAAACCTCATTTTATTTTATTGATCGAATACGAGACCATTATTCAGAGGGTTTCGTTAAGCGCTATAATATTCCTTCTCTGACTATGGATAATAAAGCGATACTTACTCATATTGCACACCAGCGACGAATGCTTTTGAAAGGTGCTCAACCTAATATTACCGAAGCTGCAAAAGTATTAATGCGAGAGTTTACAGGAGGAATTTTCCCATATTGGGAGAAAATAAGTGAAAAAAAATAGGAGCTTCCAATAGATAATGATGAGATAACATGTTACATCCCATTATTCCTCATTTTCGGAATATAAATAAAGAATTGAGCTTTTTCCCATCTCCTTTGAGAAGGAATTCGAAAAGTAAATTTTAACCTATTTCTTACGTCAGAACGAAACAATTTTGAGAAAAATATTTGATAAGATTTATTCAATTGATTGGTGCTTTTTCGGTGTAAAATTATGACAGACGAGTCTTCTTATTCAATTATAACGTATTCCACTGTTTCAGCAATTACTGGGCCCTTAATCTTCGTCAAAGACATCAAGGGAATTTCTTATGGTGAAATAGTCAGTGTCTTAGCTCCCAATAATGAAAAGCGAACTGGTCAAGTTTTAGAAGTATCTGAAGATATTGCTGTGGTTCAGGTTTTTGAAGGAACCCAAGGTCTTGATACTCACAAGACATCTGTTAGATTTCTTGGTGAAACCATTAAAATTGCGGTATCACAAGATATGCTTGGTCGAATATTTTCTGGAAGTGGAAAGATTATCGATTCAGGGCCTCAAATTTTTGCTGAAGAGCATCTAGATATAACAGGAGCCCCTATTAACCCATATGCGCGAGAATATCCAAGGGAGTTCATCCAGACGGGAATATCATCAATTGACGGCTTAAATACACTCATAAGAGGGCAGAAATTACCAATTTTTTCTGGCAGTGGCCTTCCTCATAATAACATTGCAGCCCAAATAGCTAGGCAGGCAAAGGTATTGGGGAAAGAAGAAGAATTTGCGGTAATTTTTGCCGCAATGGGAATTACCACAGAAGAAGCACGGTTTTTTCGCTCTGATTTCGAAACCACAGGCGCATTAGAGCGAGTTATTTTATTTTTAAATCTTGCAGACTCCCCCGCAGCTGAAAGATTAATAACTCCTCGAATTGCTCTTTCCGTTGCTGAATATTTAGCTTTTGAGTATGATTACCATTGTTTAGTTATCCTTACAGACATGACTAATTACGCAGAAGCTCTCCGGGAAATATCAGCAGCAAGAGAAGAAGTTCCTGGACGTCGTGGATATCCAGGCTACCTCTATACAGACCTTGCTACCATCTATGAGCGAGCTGGTCGAATAAAAGGAAAGAAAGGAACGATTACACAACTTCCGATATTATCAATGCCTTCTGACGATATTACTCACCCCATTCCTGATCTTTCAGGCTATATTACGGAGGGACAGTTAATTATTGACAGAGATCTCAATCGTAGAGGAGTTTACCCACCTATTGATCCAATGCCTAGTCTCAGTCGATTAATGCGAGAGGGAATCGGTCGAAATAGAACACATGTGACCCATAAACCAGTTGCAGACCAGATGTTTGCTGGTTATTCAATGGGAAGAAATCTCCGTGATCTTGTAGCAGTGGTTGGAGAAGAAAGTTTAACGAGTGTTGACAAGAAATATTTAGAATTCGCTGATAGATTTGAAAAAGAATTTCTACAACAAGGATATTATGAAGCAAGGGAGATTTTTTACACATTAGAATTAGCATGGAACTTATTATCGGATCTCCCAGAAGATGAATTAAAGCGTATTCCTCCGAAAATGTTAAAAACGTATCATCCACAGTATCGTGGCGAAAAAAACCTGTCTATTGATGATCCAGAGCCATAATGATATTTGAAGTTCCTTCGGTTGAATTATCATTCTTAAAAAATGTTGAATGAGTCATTCAATCCATAAAGAATCAGTAATAATCAATTAATTGGGAAAGCTATTAATATAAATTGATATACTTTAAAGAAAAAATAGAAGAATATTTGGTATTATTTAATAACTAGCTAACAAAGTTAACACAAATCTCTTGTTAGACCAAAGGATGACGCAGGTTATGGTTAGTTGGAAGGTTAACTTCGCCCTAGGCGGAGTTGACGAAGAAATCGATCTGTTTGACACTGAGACTCTCGTTGATTGGGATCCAGAATTCAAGGGTGAATTGATCGCTGGATTTTTCAAAACAGATTACACTTGGATCCAAGCACTTAAATCGATATCTCGGGATAATCTGAACGTTCAGCCCATAAATTTCTTTATGGTTGTTGGTCGGAAATGGGGAGAGTCCAAGACAAGAAGTATCCCATTAGGAGTACTTTTAGAATTTACAGAGGGTGATTTACGACTCCGTGGAGTAGGTCCCAAAAGCTTATCGGATAAAGCAGGTGGAGATAGTAATCTTTTATTGAACCTAGTTTCAGATTTGTTTGATAAGCCTGATTTGTGGAAGAGTAAAATAATAATTTCCGCTAAGCCTAAAAGGGAATGGAAAATAATCAGTGATATTATTGGAGAAGAACCTTGGCTTCTGATAGAACAAGGCAGAAAGATTATGAAAACAGACCCAAGGAAAGCCATGGAGAATTTTACAAAAGCTTACAAGATATTTGACATTTTAACCGATATAAATGGTAAGTTTCATGCTGTATTCGCTCAATCAGAGCTATCTCTCGATTCCATGAATTTTGATCTAACGAAAAATCGTTTGGAAGCACTTTGGGAGTTTACAAGCCAATTAGGCGATCCAATGCTTGAAGAAAATATTTTATCATCTGAAGGTATTCTTCTATATGAAAATAATTTATACGAACAGGCCATTGTAAAGTTTGAGCAAGCACTTGAACGTGCTAAACGGGCTAATATTCATAGAGCGGTTGTTAACGCATATTGCAATATTGGGGAGTGTTACTACCGCGTGAAAAAATATGATGAAGCAATGAAAAACTTCGATAAATCTCGATCTTTAGCTGAATCAAGACAGGATCGTTATTCTCTTGCTATCTCACAGGTTAATATGGCTAAAGTATTAGGCCAGTATATACGACAAGGGGATAGTTCCAGTGTTGCTCAAGCATCCTATTATCTTGAAGAAGCTATCCAGCATTTTGAAAGTCTTGAGGATATGAGGGGATTGGTAATTGCTCAAGGTATCTTTGGTGAAATTGAAGCATTACAAGGAGGATTTGAGAAAGCTCTCATGCATTTTGAGTTTGCTGCAGAGAAGGCTCAAGCTATAAATGAACACCAATTCCACGAATTCTACCGACAGAAAGTACAAGAAATGAAAGACCGATTGTACGAGCTATAATTTTCTATTGGCGCCTTTTCTTATTGATGTTTAAGTTAAGACTGTTAACCAAGAATTTCAGCAATTTTTTTGGCAGATTGCTTCATGTCCAGAAATATTAATCCTAATTTCACAGAACGGCTGGCTGAAGTAGTTAATACTGCTTTTGATCCTGCCTGAACTGAAATTAGATATCCATTATCACCCTCAACTAAAATACGAGTCATTTCTCCCTTTCCTATTTCCATCACAGCTCTTTCACCCAAGCTTAAGATAGCAGCTGTCATAGCTGCCACTCGTACATCATCTAAGCCTGATGGCAATGTTGGTGGCCAAGATGAAATTGGCAATCCCTCCAATGACACTACTGCAGCAAAATCTATGGCTGGCAGCTTACTCACGAAAGCTTCGAGTACTTCTGCTATTTCTTTATGTACCTGGGTATCTGTTTCACTATCTGGAATGTACATTTGATATATCCCTTATATAAGTCATTCCTGTAACGTTTCTATTATTTTTTGCCTTATTAGTAAGATTATTACGAAATTTGCTTATCCTACGAGGATTTAATTTAATGAAAATTCTTACTTATAACGACTTACGTGAATTTTCTTATTATTATATATAAGAATTCTTATTCTTAAGTTCTTACCATAAACCAAGATTTAACATCCACTATCTATGAAAGCAGAACTATGTTAGAAAATAGAGTAGTGAAAAAAATAGGTTCCTGACATGTAGATAATATCTCTTAAACAAAATAATATTCTATTTTATGGAGTCATAATCAATGAGTGTAGATTCTCAATTATTAATATTCTAATATGGTAAAATAACTAGCTGTTTTCATCGGGAGATAATCCAAAATGAGAGAATGAATCATTCCAAAAAAAATACTTTGTAAAAAGCTCATTAATAGACCGGTTCAAGTCATCTTAACAATTTGAGATTCTTTAGTACCATAAAGTTGAATCATGATAATCTCACGAGCTAATGACTGAAATGCCCGTTTAACGCCGAGACCTGTGGTTGCAACGGTTTCATATATAGGATAAACTTGGATTTGCAATTTTTGGATTAATTCTGATCGTGGTAATGCATCCTCAACATCACGTTTGTTCAAAGTAATTACAAGAGGGATTACCGTTCCTAACTGGTCACCTAAATGCGTTTTTAGTTCATTAAATGATTCCATATTCTCTTGAAATTGAGAAGCGCTAGAATCAACAACGAAAATAAGGCCATCTACACCTTGGAGCACTATTTTTCGTTGATGTTTATGCCTTTCTTGTCCTGCAGTAGTGTAAACGTCAAAAACAACTCCAGTGGTTGCCTGCATAGGAACAAAATCGAAGAATAGTGTCCGTCCTGTTGGATCTGCTAATTGCGTGAACTTACCTTTTTCCAATCCATCTACTTTGTTATATAACCAAGCTAGCGTCGATGTTTTTCCTCCCAAAGATGGTCCGTAGAAAACAATTTTGAATCGGTGACGACCTTCTGCGTCCTTTCTCAAGTAAAAATCTCCTCTGCAGGAGGATTAGAATTTTTCAAGCTCTCGAAGTGCTGCTTCTAGTTCATCTTTTTCCAGACTAGTCCGTACCTCAGGAGCTGCAGAAGCCATCCCTCCAATAGATCGTGTTGGTTTTCCTGCTAAGAACTCATCTAAAATACTACTAAGCTCTTCGTTTGCCTTTCTCATGAGTAGACGAATCATTCCAATATTAACTTCAGCATCAGAAATAATTGTAAGAATTCCCCGACCACAGGTACTTGCAAAGATTTTACCCGTATCAAATTCTGATGTAACGATATCTAATCCGCCAATTGTCAGATTTATTCCCTGTTCAGCTGAAGCCATGAACACAGCTGAAGCTATGGCCCCGATCCCATCCACATCAACACTGACGTAGCTAAATTTAGAAACATGCGCAATAGTGAGACCAGTTCGATCAACAAGTATCACTTTTTTGATACCTGGTTCGCTTTTAATGATTTTACTGAGTACAGTGTCAAATCTTCTGGGGTCTATCATTTAATGTCACCCTAGTTGTCCACAATTCAAAATCATTATTGATTATTAATAAATTTAGCTCATTGCATAAAGAAGGTCAAATTATTAAAAAGCAGCATCTTGTGTACTATATCATCATTATCTTTAGTTTAACAACATTTATAAAAAAATCACCATGAGTAATAAAATAAGATTGCCAAAAAGAGCATCAATAATAAACCCTAATAACAAAATTAAAATGAATGGGAGAGAAGGTTGAATCCAAATAAAAGACTTATCTTTGGATTGAATTAAAGAGATTAGTTCCTGCTTTCTATTAAAATCAGCTTCAGGGGTATCTAGACGTGTTCGGAACTCTACCCGCCAGCCAATATCCTCATTAAATCTTTCCATAAAATCAAAATGCCACGGTTTCTCCATGAGCTCTTTTTCAAGATTACGGGTTTGGTGAGGAAAGCCAATAAAGCGAATAAAAAGTCGTGTCCATCTAGATTCGTTTGAAAGAATATAAAGATCTGGATGTAAGCGTTGATAAGCAAAATTGTAACAAAATAACAATATTGGGACAGGAAACACAATTAAATAAGCATTGAAGAACACATTAAAGATTTTTGGAGTAATAGTAATAAGAATTTCATATGATTGTTCATGAAAGAGAATTATTGGGAGTGAGATCGGGGAGGCGATCCCAATTGCAATATAGGCTATCCTATCAGCCTCACCTCCCAATCCTGAAAAAGTTAGAAACAATGCTAGGGTAACTGCAAAAATGAAATTAATTGACACGGATATAATGTAATTGATCGGTGATTCATTTTCCAGAATTCGTATGACAATTTGTACCAAATGGAATATGATTCCTCCTCCAATCATGATCAACCAAATCCAGTCAGCTACTTCTCGACTCTTGATATCTTGCCATGATCCGATTATCAATAAAAAAATGGTAAAAATTAATAGAATCACATTTAACTCTGATCCAACCATAATAAAACCAACTTTTTTCTGATCAGCTTGTAGATATCAATTGGTTATTTCCACTAACTTTTTCTGAGTGAATTATTTAAGGCCTTTAGATTTTTATCACTTAGTACAAAAGAATTAATCTTCTAGGAATTGCATAATTTTATTAATCTAGACTTTTTTAAGCGCCTGATACTAAAGGGCCTTTTTAATTAGCCACTGTGGCTTAGTTTTTGGATAGATGGCTTAATTTAAAAGCGTCTACCAAATAGAGTAGCCGGGTTATAGCGCCTCCTTGGTATTTTTATCTCCATTTCGGAAGAAAAACATACAGGAGGATGTCGTGGGTTCAAATCCCACCAGTGGCTCTTTTTAAATAGATATTTTGTATACCCTAATAACTCAACTAAAATTTTAATCATAACAGTAGAAGGGGCAATCATTTGGATTATGAAGAGCTTTTCAAGATATGGAAAGCGGAAAAAGCCAACCCGGCACTTCTAGAAATACCAGCTGATTTCTATATTTCCATGGATGGGAAATTAACAAAGCTCTATCAAAAAACACAAAACTTAGAATGGGAAGAACTAGCTGATGCAATAATTGAACGAATGGAGTTTCTTAGAAAGGATATTGCACAGTTACGATTAACAAAAATATTAAATTCGATTATATATAATACGCCTATCAATTTGGAGCATACCACATGGGGAGAACGGCGATTAGTCAAAGATTTAAGAAATTCTATTGAAATGCTTGGCATGGAGAAACCAAACATTTTAGATACTCAGGAAAATTTGGCTATCACGAATCTGCAGAACGATTCAAATGAAGACTCTAGTCAAATAGAGGAGAATAGTGATACTATTCCCCCATCCTCACAGAATCTAACTATAAGGATTCTCGATGATGTTGAAGCCTTTATTGGGCTGGATATGAAGCGATATGGTCCCTTAATTAGGCATGATATTGTTCATCTGCCCGTAGAAAATGCTAAAGCACTCATTGCGAGAGGAATGGCAAGATTGATAGAAACAAAGATAGAAGAAACCAGGTGAAAATTCGTGAGAAGACGTTATATACCTCAACCGCGTTCAAAATTCTTAAAAATCACATGTGAGTGTGGAAATGTTCAAGAAGTCTTTTCTCATGCCACATCCAAGATTACTTGTCGCGTATGTGGAAAAACACTAGCAGAACCTAGTGGTGGAATAGCAAAATTATATGGGGAAGTAATAGAAGTATTAGACTGAGAAGAGGTGATTAAATGGAGATTGGCTTCCCAAGTGTAGGAGAATTAGTAATTGGTACATGCTCAAAGCTTACTCCTCATGGTGCTTATTTTGAGATTTTTGATTACGAAAAATTAGGTTCGGAAGCAGGATTCGTACATATCTCAGAGTTGAGTCGTACGTGGGTTCGAAACATTCGTAGTCACATTCGGGAAGGCCAAAGAGCTGTAGCAAAGATTCTTCGTGTTGATACTGCTCGTGGGGAGATAGATATGTCCATTCGTCGTGTTTCGGAGCCACAACGAAGGTCAAAACTCACTGAATTCAAACAGGAAAATCGTGCGAGAGGGTTAATCTCAGTTGCTTGTGAGAAAGTCGAGGGCTCTCTCGATGGTGTTGAAGAATCTATTATAGGTAAATTTGGTTCTATATATGAAGGTTTGGTCCAAGCAAGGGAAAATGGAGAGAATATTCTCATAGAAATTGGTATTCCTGATGTAGTTGCCAAAGAAATTTATCAGCTGGCATTGAAAGAATTACAACCTCCGACTGTTCGACTTACTGGTCTTGTAAATATAACATGTTATGAACCTGAAGGAGTGATTATTTTAACGAATTTTTTCAAAACATTTAATAAAAATTTTAAGAAAAAATATAAGGGTTCAGAACTAAATATTCAGGTTATTTCTCCTCCTGATTATCGATTTGTGGTTGAAAGTGGGGATTGGAGAACTGCAGAAGGGATTTGGAAGGATGTTCAAGATGAGGCGGAGAAATTCTTTCGCCCTTATGATGCGGAATATTCTTTTGAAAGACAATAAAACAATCGGAGATACATATGCGCCTGTTAAGAAAGTGTACCTGTAGCTATACTATTGATCAATCAAAAGAATTTTGTAATAAATGTGGGGAAAGATTTCATAGCGCTTATCCTCCAAAATTTTCTCCTTATGACAAATATGCTGATTATAGACGAAAAATGAAAGAACTTGCTAAACAACGGGGATCATAGTGACAGAACAATCATCCATTATCATCCGAAGGTTCGAATTAAAAGATTTAGATCAGGTTATGGAGATTAATAGGCAAACATTGCCAGAGAATTATCCAGAAAGTTTCTTTCGGACAATCTATGCAGAATTACCATCTGCTTTCTTAATTGCAGAGTTAAATGGAGAGTTAATTGGTTATACAATGGCTCGGATTGAGAGAGGGTTAAGTCATTATTCTCTTTTTCATCGTTCAAAAAAAGGACATACTGTAAGTATTGCAATAAAGCCAGAATATAGAAGAAAAGGTTTCGCGTCTGAACTCTTAAAAAAATCTATGGAAGCAATGACGGAAAAAGGAGCAAATGAGCTTTATTTAGAAGTTCGAGTGTCAAATGACGCGGCAGTACGTCTCTATAAATCTTTGGGTTATGAAATCTTAAAAGAAATACGTCACTATTATCGAGACTTTGAATCGGCGTATCTAATGGTTCAAAAAGTTTCTAAAACCTCATCAAATAATACGTGAATTAAGTATCGCGTTAAATTAGCATATTTAAGTAAAATCAACGTTTTTAACTTATTAAAGCGCTGTAGAATAGAGAAAGGGGGCTATCTCTTCATTTTAAGAACTTAAATCTGGAATAATTGCAGTGAATCGTAGAGTACACAACTGGATCTTAGAGACCAATTCTAATCTCATTAACAAGAACGAAGATAAGGATTATGTGTTTGAAAAAAGTTGAATAATCAAGGCTCATGTCAGAAAACGCCTTAACATAAAGCTTTAAAAAGATTGAAAACGTGACTTATGCAAATATTAGTGGAGTATCTAATTCAGAGTGCCTGTTATGGTTGAGCTGAAATTTTCTTTTCGAAATCAGCAATATATCAAAGTATGGAGATTTAATTCATGAAAGAATACTTCTTGAAAGCCAGTAATGCCTTGACCCGCTTGAATAGCAGTGTTTCAACCAATGCAAGAAGTGCTGCTGATATAACGATTAAAATCTACACGCGATTTGAAGAAATTCGATACATGAGCGAAACTATACCTGACTTTATTCTTCACCCTGACCAAACAATGTCCAATCTTAAATCGAGCGGTGAAATAAAGGTGGCACAGCTCCTTGCATCAATTCTCTGTGAACGAATAACAGACCAATCAACCCGATTAGCCGAGGGACTTGATTTTGGTGAGGAGGATTTGGATGTTCGTGAGGAAATTCGTGAAATTCGAGAACAAATCTCCCGGTTAAATGAAGTCGTTCAAGTTCAAAAGAAATTAGCTGATGGAGCTCCTGTTTCTACAGAAAACATTAAGGACTTACAAAAGAAATATGAAACACGAATAAAACAACTAGAACAGGAGTTACTACGAAAAGAGGGTCGAGCTTTGACTGTCACAGCTTTAGATGCTACCAAAAAGCCTAAATTATTCGGAAAGGCCAAGTTTGAGCAAACTATTGATGATTTAATTCTTGAGTACGGAAAAAATCTTCGTGCGAGTTCTGGCGGATATATTTCGCTTGCAAATCTCTATACAGCCCTAAAAACTCAAGTTCCTGACGTTAAATTCTCCACAAAGGATCTAGAGAATTCATGTAAACGTCTAAAAAAACAGGCTCTCATAGAAGGAGTTTCCAAAAGAGCGGGAGTAAAAATCGTGGAATTTGTTCCTGTTGCATTAGGAGGTGATGCAAGAAAGGTTTTTGATTTAGCTGTTAATAAGGGATATATAACCTTAGAGGAGGTTGTATTGGGAACAAAATGGGATCAACAGCGTGTGATGAGAGTTCTTGACAGTTTAGTTGAACAGAAAATAGCTCGAAAAGTCTCGTCTCTTGATACAGGGGATCAATATTATTTTCCAGGATTATATGGAGATAATGGTTGGTAGGTGAAATTTAATGGCCGAAGTAGAGAAGTATGGTGGATTATTTCGCAGAATAGGCGATGCAGTACATATTGGTACAAAAAAATTTAAAGGAAAAGCAATCTTAGGTTCAGACTTTGAATCAGAAACAGAAAGTTCTTTGATTAGTAGGATTAAATCTGAAGATTATGATAGTTTTCGTAAGTATGATGGATTTATAGTAAAAGATCCTGAAAATGCGATTTTATTGCAATCTGGATCCTTAGTAGGAGTTGCAGGAAGTGGAATTTATCAGCTCGAGAAGAATGCTAAACAGCCAGGCAGTGAAATCATCTGGGTAACTAAACGCGAATTCATCATTAAATGGGGTTCACCTGGAGTTTATACCTCTGATAATATTATTATAGGCTGTTATGGGATTTCTAGGATGAGGGTGGTCAATCCCCGAAACTTCATTATGAATGTGGTTTCGCATAAACAGTACTATTCTGGAAACGAGTTAAAAAATTGGGTTAAACAAACAATAATTGCAGCTGTGAAACATGTAATGTCTCGTTATACAATACCAGAATTACTTAAAGAGCGTCGAAGCTTAGAAATCCAAACTCGATCAGAGCTTGGCCCTGAGACTTCTCGGTGGGGCCTAGAACTAGTAGGATTAGACATAGGAGGTTTTAAGGTTCCTGATGAATATCAGGCCTTATTATCATATGAAATTGAAAAACAAGTTCTAGAACAACAGCAGGAATTAGCAGAACAAAGAAAGGAACTCGATGTTGTTGTAGAAAAAGTGAAGAAATATGAACAAATGCTTGAACAAGCAGATGAAATGTTTTTAAAAGGAAAAATATCAGAAGAAAAGTACAAAGAGCTGACTGATAAATATTCCAAGAAGTTAGCTCAAGTAAAAGCTCAGCAATTATGATTCTTGAAAGAATCCCTTACCCTATTCTCATTGGGCTTCCTCTTCAAGTTCCCCTCCACACTCTGGGCAAAAAACCATGCCCACAGAGCTCATTTCTTTAAAACAGTTTGTACAAACTTTTGCATCACAGGATAAGCAAGAGTACTTTGTGGAGTCATCTTGTGAAACTCCGCACACATTACAAAGGAACTCTTCTTTTTGTTTAGTTAAACTCAAAATCATTTTCCGAATATTAATAGAACCTTGAATCGTTCCATGAAGAATATGATCTTCTAATAAGGATATCGTCTCACTATCTGACCGATTCAATACTTGAATTATTTCCTGAAGGGGTATTTCCACTTTAGGAGTTTCTCCAATGAATTTGAAGAGAACAGAATCCAATTCATGCTTTATTGGTTGTGGGGCCTCAAAATCTGTCCATCCTAGCTTCAATGGCCCCTTCTTACAAAAATAACATTCCTCAGTATCAAGTAGATTGTAGGAATGAGTATAATTGACCATACAATGAGGGCAATGTCTGGGGAGATCAATGATAAAAGCTGAAATGTTCCCACAAAAAGGACATACATGTGTACTCCCTGTGGATCGACAATTGGAGCACATAATGCGTCTACAGTTTTGACATTCAAAATACAACTGGGGATCTGTATAGGAAGAAGTATCTACCTGGCAAAAAATATCGAAGTGTTCTTTTCCTTTCACTAAAAATGGGTTAGCAGTTTCTCCCGCAGTTAATCGAAGACCAAAGAGTTTTACCAGTTTATGAAGCCGATTTAAGAGTTTTAACGGGTCTAAGTGTAATAATGAAGCAAGATCTTCGACTGCAATTCCATTTTCAAACCATTGTCTTAATGATGGGGCTTTGAATTCAAATTCATTCAATGTTCCCTTTAGACTTCGATTTAAGACTTGTAACATTTTGAGAAACTCATTCCTATCTATATCTAGTCGTTTTAGCCAGAAATCAATGGGAATTTCACGATAGACGAATAAATCTTTCAATACTTGATTTATTATGTCCATTGTGGAGTAAACATATTCATAATTGCCTGAAAAGATGATTTTAAGTTTCTCTCGATTGTTTTTTAGTAAATCAAGACAATCTTCTCTTGATAATTGTGTCAGTTTACTTATGTCATTAAGTGAAACTTCTGATTCCAAGAGAAAACTTGTATTTATGTAGCGATTGAGTCTTTTAATATTTCTCTTTATATCCGAAGAGGAAGAAGAAAAGTTTAAATTAGTAAAATTATGTAATCGTTGAGTTATAGGATCAATGTATCCAATAAATTGACCATTTTGAGCCAAAAGCTCTAAAATACCTTCAAAATGATCTTCTGTCCAATAAAGCTTATTTAAAATGAATTTTAAGTCTACAGATGTAGTATTGCTTAAGATTTGTTTAACTGCGGTTTTAGCTCCATGAAGCGTGAAGAATTTTCTGTTTATTCGATCAAAAAAACCATCAACGTTATGTACAACAATACCTATTTGAGTTTCTAACAATTCACCAGGTAAATTTGTTCTATCAATAATATCACAGATATCTACGTATCCTTTTGCCAATTCACGATTTATATCTTGTTGGAGGAAAATTGTAGGAATATATTTCCCGTCATCGAAACTAACAAAGCCATCTAATTCCTTCGAACCAATTTTAGTCCTCAAGAATGATGCAATATCACTTATATTTTCTTTTGGTGCCATTTCACGTAGTTTAATAGGAGTCTTTGCCATTTGAGCTTCTGACAACCATTTTTGTCTCTTTCTCCCGAACATTATTCTCACTCAAATCTCGTGCTGGAAGAATATAATGGCATGGAATAGTAGTCCTCTTATAGAAAATTAGAAATATATTTTTATAAAATCTTTACTCTCTTACAGGATACAAAAATTGCGAGAAGAACTAAAGGAATTACTACATTGACTCAGAAAACATTCAAGTGCACAAGCTGTGGGTATATTCCGCGAGATCTCCCCGTTTCTGGAAGTTGGTATTGCCCAAAATGTGGAAAACGCATGGTTATTTCCCAACATCGCCCTCGAGCTACTCGGAAATTCTACAAGAAACCTACAATTACTCCTAAATCACGAGATCGAATTACTACTAGTCTTTATGATAAGATGACTCTTGAAAAACCCACCGATCATGGTTTCAAAGAACCTTATCTTAACCCAAAAATCAATCCAGTAATCCCCAAAAGAAGGGATAAGATTCGACTATTTTTCAAAAAATAATCGTTTCGTTTCAATCTTCGAATTTAATTTCTATCCTAATTTCCTCATTATCAACTATGGAACTTAGAGTTATCCTATCCCCATCAGAAAGAATGTTATGGATAGATTCATCCTCAGGAAGAAGGAAATTTCCTCGAAACCCAATAAAATCCTTCTTGTGTTCTTGACGCATAGAAGAAAGAATTGATCTAAATGAAGACTCACGATTTACAATTATAGTATGTTCAACAGGTTTTACATAATTGGATTGAGAACATACCAAACAATTTGGATCTGGAACTAAATCAAAGGTATTAATAGTACCTGTTAAAGCAGAGTAAACTGAAAAAGCTGGAATACGAAATCTCTGAGCTTTTATCAGGCTATCCAGTGTATTTTGTTCTGTTTCTTTCAAAGACTCTTTTTTCTCTAAAAAAATAGCTTTGATTATTTCTTGCGATTGGATTCCACTGGTCACCGCGTTTACAGTGATTAAACTGGGTACGTGAAAAAGAATTAGTTGCAGAAGTTCTTTTCTTTTGAATTGAGCAAAACTATTTCTTTCTGCACAGTCATTAGCTAATTTTGTGAGCTCTTTAATATCTTCAGCTGAGGTTTCTACAGGCTCTCTTTCATGTTTTGCGTTGAATTCATAAAGAGCTTTCCATGCACAGTGTTCTCTTACACGAGGGACTCCTACTAAAGTACAAGGAGC
This sequence comes from Promethearchaeota archaeon, assembly GCA_048939725.1. Lineage (GTDB taxonomy): Archaea > Asgardarchaeota > Heimdallarchaeia > Hodarchaeales > Hodarchaeaceae > Hodarchaeum. The sequence goes on from JBHLPG010000001.1 coordinate 96,868, forward strand.
TGTTAAAACTTGAGTCTCATCTGGGGGAGGAGGGGTTTCACATGCTAAACACGCGGTTAATCTTGGTTTTATGTATTGGATTTGGCCAAAATACCCATCGGTTGCTGAATCGATTAACGGTATATTCAGTTCAATTGCCATTGCATTGATAAATTGTCGTGCCAAAAAATTATCTACACACCCTGCAATGATGTCTACCTCTCGAAAAACCTTTTGGGGGATATCCTGCAATTTGTTTACGTACGTTTGGATTCCAATATCAGGATTGAACTGTTCTTGAATCCTTTTTTTAGCGATTTTTGCCTTCTTATGTCCAACATCTACCTCTCTAAATAACATTTGACGATTTAAATTTGAAAATTCAATTGTATCATCATCAACCAGAAATAGTCTCCCAATACCTAATAATGCTAAATTTTTAGCAAGTTCACTGCCTGTACCTCCCACTCCAGCAATTAAAATAGAGCTTTTTTCAATGATATTTTGATCCCAGAGAGCCAGCCGTTCCTGTCGGTCATATTTAGTAGAAGGAAGATCTCGTGTCATAGCATGAAATATCCCTTTGAAATTTTAGGAGAGGAATTATCCCCCTTTAATTTGATCAGGAACAATCATTAAAATCGCATTTTGCTCTATTCCATAAGAAGAAAGATTACTTGAAGGATTCATTCTTCTTCCTTTAAATAGTAACGCGATTGGTACAACTTCTGGGATATTAAAAGCATCACGAGCCGCAATGATAGCCTGAAAGACAGTTCCGTTAATGTTGATATATTTTTCTCGAATATTCTGATCTGGAGGAAGCTGTGGATCTTTAAAACGAACTTTTATCATTTTTTCGATACCATCATCAGGAGTTTTGCCTGTAGAACTAGAATCCCAAACAACGTCCTTTTTACTCATTTTTTCACCTTCTGATTAACTTAAGTATAAAACATTCGTTCAATTTCGGAGAGTGTAGTAAGAATATCAATTCTTCCTTTGGCATAATCTTCTAAAGGTCCTCGAATTAGCGGATATTTTGTAAGAATATCACTTTCAAGCCCTATGGGTAGATTCTTTTTTCTTTTAATAATAAAGCTAATCACTTCACCATCTTGGGCGTAAAACCTAACTGTAATCTCCTTCTTTGACGCAAATGCGTCATAATTCGTAAGAATTTGACGGATAAGAGGATCACGTTCTTCTTGAGCTGGAGGGATCTCTGATACAGAAACAGGCTCCTCCATAACTTGGGGTAACCTTTCTGCAGCTTTTTGATGAATCTCTTCTAAAACATCTAAAATTGAGCTTGTACCAGGTACCCAATTTTTCATATTTTCTAGGTCATTAATTTCACAATCTAAGACTTCCCTCAGTTTAGCAGGACCATCAATATAGGGTCGGTCAGGTAAATCATCTAATACGATTAAAAGCGGAAAAGCATATTCATTGACTTGCATTTTTATTCGTACTTTGCCCACTTCATCACCCACAAATTCCCCTGGAAAATTATCGAGTATTTTTTGTGATTCTTGGTAAATGAAATAGTAACCTTCTGCTTCTTCTGCTTGATCCATCGCCTTTGCTTCTGTTGGTGAAATCGTTGTGCGTTTTAAGTAATTTGAAAGATCACAGTATTCACACTTTATTGGATGTTGGAATGTCGGTCTGGCTGGAAGAGGAGCTCCACAACCGCTACATTGAGAAACATCAGTCTGAGATTCAGCCATTTTTTTTCGATCACCCTTATTAGAAGAATGTATGTGCAGGATAGGACTGTTTCTTGACCTTAAAAAGGTAACTCATTTTGTACCTTTTCTTCTACTTACCAACCACAGCTTTAAATATCGGCGATGTGTGGAGAAAATATATGTAATCTTTGGCACTTAAAGAAATTAAATTTGGTTTACAATTTGGAACTGCTCAGTAAATTGTGAAGGATGATACAAACGTGCAAGATTTACACTCTAGAAGGCTAAGAGAAGAGTTTAAACGAATGTTGAAAACTTATCCGCCAAAAACAAGCCATATCAAGTGGGTCATTGTTAATAACAACCTGCACCATTATAAAGCTACAATAAAGGGGAAGGAAGGTACTCCTTATAATGGGGGAAAATGGGAGATCACAATTGATCTTCCTCCAGAATATCCCTTTAAACCTCCGATTTGCAACTTTATAACTCCGATCTGGCATCCCAATATCGCGATAGGTAAAACTCAATGGAAATGGGGCTCAAATGTCTGTCTAAGTCTTGTGAATTGGAATAATCTAGGAAAACCTGGTGGATGGAAAGAGACTATCACTTTACCCAGTGTATTTGAACATATTGAAATGATGCTAGACGTTTATCAAACAACTGGGGATGCTGATTTTCCAGAATATCTTGTTGATCCCAATGATCCTTTTAATCCTGAAGCTGGAAAGACAATGACAAAAAATTTCGATATTTTTTGGAATAAGGCTGAAAAATGGACCAGCAAGCATGCTCTTTCCACTAAATAGGCATTGTGAACACTTTATGTCTAATAATGAAAATTCACACAGAAGAAATCAGACTGAAAAATCCAAAATGACCTGGATAGAAAAAGAAGGGGACATCGAAGAGTTTCAGATTTCTAAAGTCCCTAAAGTTAAATCAGTTACCATTCCAGGAACTTTACTTGATGAAATGACCAAATATTCAAAAGATGCGATGCCTAGAGAAGCTATTGGTTTATTAGGTGGAAAAGAACTCAGGGCTAATGAACTGATGATATCCAAGATACTCTTTGTTACAGAAGGAAACGAAACTTCTGTTTCCTTTTCAGATGAAGATTTTAGTGCTTTTGAAGAAATCCTAGAGAACAAAAATTTTTGTTTAGGATGGTGGCACTCTCACCCTGGATATGGTTTGTTCTTGTCTCAAACGGATATTAACACTCACATTTTCTCTTTTCAGCTTCATAATGCCCTTTCTGTAGCATTAGTGATTGAACCAAGTAAAATCGATATGAATGGTCGTGCACTCTTCCAATTTTACCAAGTTGTTCGGGAACAGGGAAAAAAACCCAGGCATCAGGAAATAGCAAGCTATATTCGTTAAAAAGACAACTTATAGAAGAGGATTTCAATGAATTTATTTTTGGAACTTTCAAAATTTCCACTCAACTTTTCCACTCAGATTTTCCTCCAAAATGGATATGGAATAATAGATTATCTTGTACTGTTTTTGGGTCCTGGAACTGTACTATTTTTAACTTTTTATTTGTTGTGGTCTGGTCGAAGAAAAAACCAAAAAATCATGGAATTAGCACGAGATGCTCTACTCGAAGTTTTCGAGGAGGAGTTTGATGATTTAATTATGGAAGAAAAGAGTTCAAATGGAGGCTTACTAGTACCAAAGTATAAGAAATCACAAAATATTTCATTCAAGGATTTTCGAGTAGTTTTTGCCTTAGAAGAAAGACATCTTATGTTGTCAGTAATAATTTCTTGGTTTTCGGGTGTAAATGATTATATCGCTTTTGAAGCAAACTCAAAAAAAGGAAAAATAGCCACAAAAGTGCAAATAATTCCAAAACATGAAGAAGGTCAAATTAAAAAACACCAAGAACTTTTGTTTAAGCTAGAGGAAATCGAACTCGGCATAAAACAGTTAGATGAATTTTTTTTGTTAAAAGCAACGTCCCAACGGGCGGGAACTTTCTTTCTTGGGGATAAGAATTTACTAAAATTGCTTCACAATGTTCGGAAAAGCATTGTCCGAATATCAATAAATTCTGCTGAAGACCCCTCTATTCGGATTTATGCACGGATCAATGAAGATTTGGATCTAGAAAAATTACAAGAATTCTTTCTGGCCTTATGTGAACGCGTGAATGAGGTTTCTGAAAAAGTAGTTATGAAGAAAAAACGTTCTTAGATCCTTCTAGATCTATCGGGCGTTTTTCTATAAGAGCTCAATTTTCTCAGTCACTCTTTGGCGAAGCCACTCAAGTCCTTCTTCCACATTGAAACCAGTCTTAGCAGATGTCGGTACAATGGCATATGAATGTGTGGTGACCTTGTGGAGATTAAGCCCTCTAGCTACTTCTCCTGCAGACGCCGCGTCTGGTAAATCCTGTTTATTAGCTAGAACTAAAATTGGAATGTTTTCCACTTTGTCATTATCAAGAACATATTTCCATAATTCTATCTTAGCTTCATCTATTCGTGATCTATCAGCACTATCGACTACGTATACGATTCCCATACTACCTGACATATAACTTTCCCAAAGAGATTCACGAAATGCTTCTTGGCCGCCAATATCCCAGGAAATAAAACGAACGTTTCCTGAACTGAATTCATCAACATTCATCCCGAGTGTCCGAAAGGTACTACTATCAAATTCCCCAGAAGTAATTCGTTTTACGAGAGTAGTTTTTCCTGCTTGATCAAGACCAAGCCATGCTATCTTCACTGTCAATTTTTCTTTTGCAAACTTTGCACGTAACTTTGAAAGGAAACTCATTTGGGGCACCTATCTACTTTTCCGTGTCATTTTACTCCGGAATCTATCGCTCATCCACTGCCATGGCTCATCCACTCCTTCACCCGTTAATGCAGAACAAGGATATACTGCAAAGGTTCTAGGTCTTGTAGCCATTTCTGTTTCAAGCTCTAATGTATGAATAATGTTCTCGAGAGACATTGCTTCAGTTAAATCTTGTTTATTTGCTAAAAAAAGAAATGCAGAGTCTTCTGGTGCCCATTGAATCACATTCTTTAACCAAACTCCAGCATTCTCCACCTTAGATCTGTCTGCGGAGTCAAAGACAAAAACAATTCCTGATGCCTCTGAAACGAATGGTTCCCACAAGCTTGTGGGATATGTAGGTTGTCCTCCTAGATCTACAGCCATGACTTCAATATCACCGATTTTTAAAGTCTCAATATTCATTCCCATTGTTGGAACGGTTTCTAAATTGTCATCACCTTTGAGTCTTTTGACCAAAGTTGTTTTCCCTGCATTTGCCAGTCCTACAAACGCTATTTGATTCTCAATTTCACGACCAAACAATTTTGTTGGCATACTATTTCCCTTTCAGTGTTATATTATCTCAATACACTTAGATAGTAATTTCTTCTTTTTTAAAACCAAAAGGTTCTCTTGAAAATTTATCTAATATATTCTCCTCACAGAGAGTACTAACAAACAGTTCTTAGAGAGGTGTATTTGATATTATTGTTTCTTTGATATTATATATGGGTTCTTAATTACTCTCTCTTAAACCTCACGCGTGAAAATAGGTTGTGAAGACACAAGTCTTGGGATAGCTCGTAAAAAAGTCGGCTTTCCTGCAGTATGGCTTTTGATATATGCTATTATTTCCTCCAAAGCTTGAAATTCTTGTTTCTTCTCCTTTCTATAACGTACAGTAATTTTTTCTTGATTTATTTCTTTTTCACCTATTACAAAAACCAAGGGGATCCAAAGTTTTTCTGCTGCTCGAATTTTCTTGGCTAGAGAGAGATCTCGATCATCAATTTCTACTCGAATATCGTTTTGTTCTAATTCTTCAGCTAATTTCTCTGAAAAAGGAATGCATCCCCCAGTGACTGGTAAAATCCTAACTTGAGTAGGTGACAACCATAGTGGAATTAAAGGTTTGATTTCTTTCTGCATTTGTTTCTGTTGTTCTTCAAGAATCCCATAAATTACACGTTCAGTAGATCCTGATAAAGAGCAATGTAGTAGAAGGGGGTATGCTTCTTCCCCCTTGTCATTAGTAAATTTAATATTAAATCTTTCAGCGTTTTCTACATCTATTTGGACGGTAGATAAGGCTGCAGCTTTTTCCTGAGTATCTACGATATTAAATTCAAATTTCAATATGAAATACGCGTATCTTGTATCGAATAACTCAATTAAAATCGGTTTTTCGATTTTTTTTATCATAGATAAGATCCAATCTTTGTTTTCCTCATAAAAATGAGTTGTCATTCTAAATGCGGTTTCAAAATTAACCTCAATGTCATTCATATATTGGAGCGCAAGTAAAAATTGAGATTCGAATTCCCTTTTAGCCATTGACATATCTATCGCTGCAGTGTGCAAATCTGGCATCGTAAAAGCACGAAGACGGCGGATACCAGCCAATTCACCTCGTTGTTCACGTCTAAAGGATTGAGATAATTCAAACATTTTCAAAGGAAGCTGACGATAACTAATTATTGAGTCAGATAGAGTAAGAAACTGGCCAAAACATGCTGAAAACCGTAAGAAATAGTCTTTTTCTCCTGATTTGACAATGTATTGACGAGCTGGAAAACGAGTTAAGTACTTCTTCAACGAGGGGTGTTCATAGGAATACATCAGGGGAGTCTGAACAACCATTGCGCCGTAGTTAATTGCCATCTCTTGAACATGGCTTTCAATTAGACTCTTGACGATGTAGCCTCTGGGGAGAATACGAAAATTGCCCGCATCACTTCCTTCTTCGTAATCGACTAACTCTAATTGTTTCATGAGCTCAACATGTTTAGGGGGAGAACTTACACTTCTATCTTTTGCTGTTTCATATTTAACAAACATTTGAAAGTCTTGTAAATCCTTATATTCATAATCCTTATATGAGATTAAATCACCAGATTGAGTAAGAACGTAGAATTCAGATTTGACTTCATCTTCAGCCTTTATTGCTGCTGTAACTTCAACTGTTGGTTCTGAAACTTTTTCTCCGCTGCTAATTTCCTTCGATCGTTCTGCTAGAGCATGACCCTTACAGCGTAGAGAAAATCCCTTGTAATATCCGAAAGGAGCACGAAGAATATGTAAATTAGGCGATTTTTCCTTCAATTGGAGATGTAAGGATTGAAGAATGCTTAAAGCATCAGTTGGTTTAGCTGGAGGGCTTTTAACAAGATGCACCCAAGGATAAAGAATTACATTCGTTTCTTTGACATCATTAAGGGCTTGTGATACTTCTAATACGGTTTTTTCAATTAAAGAAAATGTGTTCTCGGTATCATTACTCTCAACACCAATAAAAACAATCATCACAGACTCATCTATAGTGTACTCGCCTATGATTTCATCTGTTAGTGGTTCTGGATTACTTACAGCTTTATCATTTATTTTCCAACTAAAACCATCTGAATGAATTAACAATAACTGCATCCTATTCACAAAGCCTAATTTGACGTTTTTTAAGACATTTCAATTAGAATTTCCATCTACAAAAGTACTTTTTCTAGAAGAAAAATGTTATGAGAGAAAATTCTCGACAAAGAACGAAACAGAGGAATCAGGTATTCCTAACTTTAGAAAAGTCGCCCAAGCTGTGGCCTTATCATACCCTTCGGAAATGGTTCGTTCAGTCATGAATTCATAATATTCATGGGGAAATACTACCCATTCTGTTGCTTCCTCCACGTAATAATGTGGGGTGACTTTAGACCAAGGTTTATGGAGAAGAGCACAGATTCTTATTTCTTTAGGATTTTTTAAATTGAGATAATCAAGAGCACACTGAATACTCTCTCCACTATCAACTAGATCATCTACCAATAAGATTCTCTTTTGTTGTATTTCAACTGTTACGTCCTGTGCCACTACTGGCCGCGTGTGTGTTTCTGCTATTGCTGTATAGAATTTAATCTGCATTGTAGCCAATATTGAGGTATGTCCTCCCTCTTTAAATGGAATCACTGCCTCAAACATATCGCTTAATAATCTAGCTGGAATTGTCCCTCCCCTACTAATACCTAATATAATATCAGGTTCATAGCCATCATTTTTTATCAGATGAAAGAGTTTACGTGCCAAATGGTCTATTTCTTGCCAGCTGACTATTTTAAACTTAACCATCTTGCGATATCAACACTTTAAACTGAATTTTAAAATTATTACAACAAAATAGGAACACGTTAAAAAAAAACCTATTTAGGTAAACCACGAATGGAGAGTCATTTAAATATCCCAAAACAAGTTTTATATTATCAAAAATATTGATGAATTTTCGATTTTGGTTTATACTGGTTCCATTACGTCTAAGTTGGAACACTCAGAAATTGGATCGATTCTAGCCCAAAATCGGATCAAATTTGGTGTCGATGCTTCTCAGTTATTTGATAATCAATACATTTGGGGTTTTCATCATATATATTCTGCTGCATGGCATGCACTAAAAGCATGGAATAATGATCGAATGATATCAAAAACCCTTTCTATCGAAATACTTCTTTATGCAGCTGCTCAACGGCAGATTAAGAAAGCAATTGTTTTTTTAGGAGTAAAAAAAACCACAAAAGATGTTGCTGGAATATTATTAGGTAAAAAACCTGAAAACTTAATCAATGCCAGTCGTCAGCTTCAGGAAGAACTACATATAAAGCCAAACATAGAATTGTTGGATGATTTTAAAGCTAAAAACGAATTATTTGTTCAAATACTTAAAAATGACGGATATAATGCTACAGATTTTACTTTTGACGAAATAGAGAAAGCAGTTTTTCAAAAAATTGCGCTTCTTGCATTGGAATAATAATATGGTTCACTTAATTTGCTCTTCATTCATTATACGAGCTAGACTGAATTCCATATTTGGTTCCATAACAGAAATCCCAGTCAAATCTCTTATAATTTCAGTTCGAATCTCAAAATCTGGTGATGACAAATTAACAACTCCCCAATTTATCTTTTCGGCTATGCTTTCAACCACTTGGAAGGTTCTAAGGTTTGTTTGTCGTTTTCGAACAGTGATCTTCCATGAATTAGTCGGAAGAATTCTAACCCTCGCAAGAGAGACTGCAGTTTCAACAATCTCGGAGAGATTCGTCTTAATTAATCGTTCGAGAGGTACAATTTTCAAACAGGCGACTAGGAGGCCTTTTTCTTGAACATATTGATGGATCTCGGATATAATTTGAAATGGATTGGCTTCCTCTTTTAATGTCAAAATTGATAGACCTGGGACTCGGGATTTTAAAGCTAGAGTGGGGTACCCAAGAACATCAGAAATGACATAATAAGCTTCAGAAAGAGCATCTCGTTCAAAAGACCGTTGTGAGCTAATCAGGAAGCTCATCACAAGGTGGCCTCGCTAGTGACGGATTATTCGCCTTTTAATAACCAAGCAGAAGAAATAATATCTGTTGTACCACACTTCGGACAACTAGGCTTTGTTATATAAATTCCATCTTCGTCTTCAACAGTAACAAATTCTGCTTTTTGAAAACGATGTTCACACTCTTTGTTTTGACAAATATAGACATCAGGCTTTTCAACCAAATATGTCAACTCCTTTCTTGTATGATAGATAGATTAATTGCTTAAATTTGTTTGTGCCCAAACTCGAGAATATCTGTGATTTGTCTAACTCCTTTTGTTAGACTGAATCTTTGTGTATCCCAGTCAGCGATAATAAGTCGTCTCCAAGAAGCAAATTGAAGCTGAGAAAAAACAACTTTTTCAGATTCTTTCATATTTTTGGCAATCTGTGTCAGTTCCCCGTTTGATTTCTTCACAGCAATGAGTATATCATAATATTGCTTAATTGCATTGAGCACAATGAGACCTAAGGCATGCTCAAGTTTTTCACCAGTCTTAGCTGAAGTCCCAATGACCGAAATATTTCCTTTATCCTTCCCTAAGACTGCATCTGCTACTTCTTGGGGGCTTTTCGCCCCTTTTATATCTTGTTTGTTTGCGCAGAGCACAATAGGAACGCCAGGCAAAATGTCGTATACCTCTCTTAGAAGTTTTTCAGCTTCTTCAAACGAGGCAACATTGACAGAATCAACAACAAATAATATGCCATCTGCTCCTTTACTCAGGATTTTACGAATAATTTCAAATCGTTGAAGCCCTGGAGTTCCAAATAAGAAAATTTCAACCCCATAAGTCTGTGTCCTGCAGTGATCCAAGGCAACTGTAGTTCCACCATAATCAATTGAAATTGCAGAACCACTACATATTTTTTGAACCGTTGTTGATTTACCACTATTATAGGGGCCTAATAGAACGATCTTCAACTTTCAAACCTCTTCGATCGAACAGTTCATCTGTTCCCAAGAGTAATTGATTTGATTAATACATTATCCTAGTTGATATTGGTATTAATTAAGCTCATAATCCTATTTGAACAGGCTAATCATAGTAAATCATGAATTTCAAAGATAGGATAAGCCTTCTTCAATACCTACACTATTTTCTTCCTATTTCCTTAGCTTATAAATATTAGCATTTATTTCCACTAATGCTTCCCTAAATCAGTAAGTGTTTTGTTAGTTGGAATTAGCAATGATTTTTTTTCTCTTAAGTAGGTCTTATAATAAGAAAATGATTTTAATATAGCTATTTCAATTAATTTCATTTTATGAGGCTTCTAAGATCATCAAACGTATTTTTTTCCTAAATGAAGGCGATGTTTCGCGATCATTATCCTGATCCGACTGATTTTTAATTTTGTAGTAACATGAATTCATTTAGAGAGAAGTGCGAAAAAGACAAAAAAACAAAAATTAAACTCAAAGTAACAACGTCTTGAGGACTCTGAAAGGAGTTGTAAGAGTTATGGCTCAAACTATTTATCGAAACCTGTGGGTCTCAAAAGAAGTACGAACATTAATCCTAGGAACACTAATTCTCTCAATATGCGTCCTACTAGAGCTCTTATTTCTTTTCTTCCCAGTTGAATTGGAAAACTCAGTTCTAGAATTCTTATTCTGGGAATTGGAGTTATTTGGAGGAACATTTACACCTTTGTTAACCGTCTTTCATTTGATAGTATGGGGTATTATGTTCTTTTCAACAATCATGGTTTATGCAGTGATTCGTGAATACACAGGTGGAAGAACAGGATTACTTGAAATTGCCGCGATAATTGTCTTTTTTGCATTTTCAAGCTTAATAATTTATGAAGTATGGTTCGCCTTATATTTTGTTGGAGTCTCTGGATTAATTCTAGGCTATTTATACTTGAGTTTAGCTGAGTAATACTTGGTTATTCAAAGAAATTTAACATCTCCTTCCACTCCAAGACTGATCATCCTGTCTCTGATAAAACTCATAAGTAAAGGCGATTCGCTGTCTAATTGCTTCGATAGGTAAAAATTCCAGATAATTGTTATCATATTCACAATTTAAAAAACCCTGTAGAAAATTGATTCGGGATTGTTACGAAGGTAAATAAAAATCAAGCCCATAGCGGTCTTGTTTCACTTCCCATACAAAAATGAAAACTGTTCCCTGTACTCAGATTTGGGTGGTACATTTTGAAAATATACCCGATAAAAATCTAGATCAGCAATTCTCCAAATAGAAGAAGTCTTGTCTTGGAAGTGTAATACCTCTGCGGGTGGATCGAATGTCTCCCACTTCTCATCAGGGATGCCAGAATCAGGAGAAATACTACCGATGGCAAAATCTAAGGGAGTTAATCCTGGAATGACACTAAGAAGTCTTTCTGCTAATCGAAGATGCACTATCCAAGTTACCATAGTCTTTTCATCCGATGATAGCGAAATAAATAATTGAGATATTCTAATCCTGTGTCTGGTGGCTTTTTTAGGATTACTTCCTCTTAATCATACGATTTGTTACTAAATAAAGGATTATTCCCCCTAGCATCATAACTAACAATCCCAAGAGAATAAGTACTTGGGTATTTCTACTTTTGGGTGGAGCGTCAGCTGTTTTTACAAGCCAAAAATCCCAAATTCCATAAGAAGCTGTGTACCCAGCTAATACAAAGCAATCATCACTTGTTTGAATAAGAGAATATGCTCCATCTGATTTATCCCCTCCAAAACTTTGATTCCATAAAGGTTCTCCCTCTTTATCTGTTCTTAAAAGCCACATATCTTCTGTACCAGGATCAGATTTTGATGAGGATGTTGAGGTTATCCCTGCTAGCGCAAATCCTCCATCGTTGGTTTGAATTACTGAATATATTTTATCCATCACTGATCTGCCATAGGTTTTAAACCACTGTTCTGTGCCATTGTTATCGATCTTTAGGAGGAATGCCTCCTTATTGTCGCCAACATGGTTGATATATCCAGCTACTGCGAACCCTCCATCCTTGGTTTGGATCATTGACGTTGCAGAATCGTCTTCCCAAGTTCCATATGTTTTGTGAAAATCAATTCTTCCACTTTTTTTTCCTTTCACAAATAATACATCATTAAACGCGCTTGTTCCATGTGTTTCTTGAGTAATTCCTGCTATCACAAATCCCTGATCTGGAGTTTGGAGCAGTGGTCCCTTATGAAAAACATATTTGCTATCGTACATACCATTAGGAGAACCAATCATTTGATCCCATTGGATTTCTCCAGTTTCATTAGTTTTTACCAACCAAATTTGGTTTACATTAATACCATAAGTATTAGAGTAACCTGAAAGAAGAAAACCCCCGTTTTTCGTCTGAACCACAGTATATCCCATTTCGCTTTGGCTTCCCCCATATGTTTTTTCCCACTCAAGGATTCCTTCCTCATCAGTCTTAATTAGCCACATATCGGTGACTCCGCTCCCATAAGTTCCTGTGTAACCTAATATAGCGAAACCTTTATCAACTGTTTGGATTACTGAATACCCTTCTTCATTATAATAACCACCAAAAATTTGATCCCATTTTACTTCTCCATTCTCATCGGTTTTAACTAACAAAATATCATTACCACCAGCACCAGCTATTGTACATCCAATAAGGGCAAATCCATTATCCTCTGTTTGGATGATAGAATAAGCAAACTCACTTCCCTCTTCCCCATAAGTTCGTTGCCATTCAATATTAGGGTGCGACAGGGAACGTTCTAATGGAACATGATCCAATATTAAGAGTAGCAGAAGTATCAGGATGATAGTTTTAGGGAAACAATACTTCATTAAATACTCACTCCTTAAAAAAAAACCTTTAGTATTTATTAGTTACTTGAATTTAAAAGGATAATTCAAAATGCAGAAGATAATTTCAATATTTCTTATTAAAGCAAGCCTTCCAACAGAATCAGTTGGGAGAGTACCTATGCACATGATATGATAGATTACCTTTGTCTAGTAAATGTGAGCGGAATTTTTCTGGTATTTTTATATCATGTAAATAATTTTTCGATATTCTCCCATCTTTTATTCTTCTTTAAATAAGCCTGACAAAGATTTTTCCATTCTTTCTCTGTATTTGGTAAGGGGTTTGGACAATAATTCGTTAAGAAATCAAAAATTGAATTTGTATGTGATAAAATCATATCAAAGTATATCCACGATAATGGGCTGCCTTTATTTAGGTAATCAGTTTGAAGCATTTCTTCAACTAAAAGATTAGAATCATAATTAACCTTTTTTTGAATAGGAATCCATTTATTATCTTTAAACTCTAATATAAGATATTCAACTATTGGAGAGCCATTATAACTTAATCCAGCAGCTCCAGCGGTAGCTAATAATACATATTTGTGTTGGATATGATGATACTGATGTGTATGTCCTGCTACTATTACATTAACTCCTTTTTCTTCAAAATCATGAAATTGAGGATTTCCTATAAAATTAAAAAGATAATCTCGATTATTTAAGGGTGTTCCATGGCATATCAATACTTTTTTATCTTGAGGACCTTCAATTGAATATGTAAAAGGGAGATTTCTTAATTCATCAATGATTGTACTGGAAAATGATTGTAAAACATTTTTCCAAGGTTTATATCGAATACTAGTATGTATTTCACTCTTATTTTTATTTAATAAGTAATATAATGATTTATCTTCAACATTACCACGAGTTATGGGAATATTATTATTGGTTAGAAGATCCCAGACCTCTTTTCCTCCTGGATATGGTGTGAGAAGATCTCCTGTACATACAATTTCATCTGGACTATATGATTCAATATCCTCTAAGACGCTTTTTAACGCGTGAATATTCCCATGAACATCACCAAAAACAGCAATTTGCATCTTCCACCAATCTCTTTCAATTTAGAAGAGTTAAATATATTTTTTGGACAGTTATTTATATTTTGGACAATCGTTTGCTTGAAACTTCGATGTTGAACTCTCACTTATTTGAAACTCATTTATCATCGATTTGAAACTTTTTAATATGAAGAAGGTGTCTGCTTGGAGTTCCACCAGGATCCTTAATAGAACCTCTCAGACTGGGACGGTTTCCACATTAAATTCAGTCTGGTTTTTTGTCATCATTGAGGTTTAGTTCCCAGGTATCACAAAGTAATTCTCGAAGAATCTGGTAATGATCAATGAATTTTTCTTTATTCAAAAGTTTTTTCGCTTTTTTCAAGGAACCACTGATATTCTCTGAATAGATAAGAATCGGATTATTGTATCTCGAGTGAATAAAACAAATAGCAGCTCTAACCCGATAAACGAAGTTATGTGATGTCCTGAAAATTCCTCCCTGAGATTCTCGGTCAAAATAGGATAGAAATAGACCGACTTCTGCTGCACCATAAGTTCCAAAAAGATGTTTTACTTCCGAGGAGATAGTGAACCAAGCATCTTTTTCTTGGAGTTGGATAGGACTAATAAATCGAATGTTGATATAGCGAATTCGTTCATTCATTGGTTTTATTCCTCCTCACCGAATGATTGTAATGAAGGAGAAGTTATCTTGAAAACACCAGGAGCGATATAATCTTGGTTTATTTTTTTTAAGTTCCTTTTAACTAGTTGTTGGGGAATAATACTAAGAGAATTCAGAGAGAGTACTGAATCATCCAGGAGCATTTGACTCAAAGATGCCAATTCGCGCGGGGCTCGCATTTGTTCTGGCCTTGTACTTCCAGATGAAACGATTATCGGAACTTTCTTACGAATCGCAATTTCTACTGCGGAACGAATCTGTCTTAAAGCAGGAATCTGTTGTCGTTCAGGAAGAGAATATAATTCACATAGTTGAATCTCTAAACATTTTTCAAACTTAACCATAAGCTTTGCAATTGATCGTGTCATCAGTTTTCCAGTTTGGAATAGAGGGAACCTTAAAATATCAACACGATTGTCTTGTGCGGCCCATGCAGTAAGGTCAGGATTTGCACAGGTTACTGCAATAATTGGGAAATCACGTCTTTTGTGGCTGAGTAACGAAGTCATTTGTGCTTTAGATTCGTTGTTTAGGCCAATATCCAATCGTTCATGCATGCTTATAAGTGAAGAAAATGAAGAATGAATCATTTCCTTCTTTTCTTCTTTTGTTGGATTGCTAATCCATATTTCTGTGAAACCTAAGTGGATAGCAATGTGAACAAATGTCGATAATTGGGATTCTTGGCAAGGGATAAGCGAATCCACAAAATTTCGTGGTATCTCCTTCACTTCCAGCCATTTTTGCAGCTTTTTTTGATTCATGCTTTAAAAAGTAATAGCTTCAAATCATTAAAAAATAAAAAAAGAAGGAAAATGGGTCAACGATCGTATGAAGGTCTGATATGTTCTGCTCCCTTTCCTCGCCTCCGTAATCCTCGACTTTTTTGACCAGCTGAAGTCTTTCCTCTTGTTACCCTAGCGCGACTGCTCCTATTGCAAATCCAATTGATTTTTGGGTCTGATAAAATTTCAGGGGCATGAGGATCAACTAGGATCACTTCAAACCATCGATATCGTCCATCTTCTAATACGGGGTAACTATTCAGTACCTCAAGGTTTGGAAAACGACGCCAGCATCGTTCTTCAGCAATCCATTGCCGAGATTTCTTTGGAGTAATCCTCTTAACTCCCATTCGTTTTGACCGTCTTCCACTTTTAGGTCGAGATTTTCTACGTCCTCCTCGGGGAACACGTACCCTCGCCATGACATAACCTTTTTTACGACGGTATCCAAGCGAACGAGCCCTGTCAATCCTTGTAGGATTTTCAATTCGAATGACAGCCAGTTCTCGCCTCCACTTAATCAAACGTGATATTCGCAGCTGCTTAAAATCTTGATTTCTTTCTTTCCAGAATTTAGACATGTATTTATAAGCACTCATCAAGATTACCTCCTTTAGGTTCTGCAGATATGAGTTTAGTACTCACTCAGCAACATTCCAGCACGGAGATACTTGTTTTAGACGTTTTTTACGAGAGATTTAAATGCTTGCTTGAATAAGAGTGTTTAGGTTCTAGGATACTTGGAGATTTTTGTGGTTTTTTTTAAGAATTCTATTTAATAACTCAAAGATTTGAACAATAGTCTTAAGATTAAAATTAACAGATTAACACATAACCTTAAACAGTTGCAGGAATAGCCCCTGGTACAAAACTATTTCCCTATTATGAACACGAATTGCGAGTTAATCCTTGAAAATTGTGGTTATAATGAGAATTTTAATAGCAGATCCTATTGCAGCTTCAGCAGTAAAAGCTCTAAAAAAAGATTTCGAGGTGTTCGAACAACACTTCTCTCCAAGCGATTTAGTAGATGAAATCAGTGATTTCCATGCTATTATTGTCCGGAGCTCGACGAAAATCCCCCGAGAAATAATTGAAAAAGCAGGAAATTTGAAAGTAATTGGTCGAGCAGGAGTAGGAGTCGACAATATCGATGTTGAAGCAGCTACTGAAAAAGGAATCTTTGTAGTTAATTCCCCTAGAGCGTCTACTATTTCTGTTGCAGAAATTACAATGGGATATATGCTTGCACTTAGTCGATCCTTAGTACAAGCGACTAAAGAAACTAAAAAAGGGAAGTGGCCTAAAAAACAGTTGAAAGGTACAGAGCTATTCGGCAAAACTCTGGGTTTTGTAGGTTGTGGGCGAATTGGAGCTGAAGTAGCAAAACGAGCTCAAGTATTCGGGATGTCATGTTTAGTATATGACCCATATCTTCCCACAGAGGTTTCTGCAAAGATAGGTGTTGAAATGACTGATAATCTGGATAAATTATTTGAGGTTTCTGATTTTATCACAATTCACGCTTGGTTAACAGATGAAACTCGCGGTATGATTAGTAAGCGGCAACTCGAGATCATGAAACCAACAGCTTTCTTGGTGAACTGTGCAAGGGGAGGCATTGTTGATGAAGAAGCTCTTTATGAAGCATTAAAGACTGGAAAGATTGCTGGGGCTGCTTTAGATGTATTTTCTGTTGAACCTGCACTAGAAAATAGGCTTTTTGACCTTGATAATCTATATGTCTCCCCTCATATTGCTGCTTCTACAAAAGAAGCGCAAGAGCGAGCAGGACAGATTACAGCTGAACAAGTACGATTGGTTTTAACAGGTAAACCGCCTGAGTTTTGCGTTAATCCCCAAGTGTCACAATGACAAGAAATAGGAAACTCACCAATGAAAAAACGGCCCAACTCCAATAATTCCAAAAAAAATTCACAAAAGGATACTAGTATAGAGACATTGAAAATAGATCAGAGTATGCCAATTGAAAAAATCCAAGAGAAATTTCCTGCACTTTTCGCAGAGCTTGCCAATAAAAAGATGAGTATGAGGATAGACGAAATTGAGGATGAATCAAATTCTTTTGTGAACTCAAGGGAGGATGAAAGACAATCGTTGGATCCTTTTAGTCATTATGAGCCAAATGTCTTCGATTTCTTAGCTAGAGCCCAAACTAATGAAGAGGGTTTAGAAATCATTGATTTTTTAACTAAACAAGGTCAAATTTCAGCTGAAACCTCTGAAGAACTAACAGAAAAAGTCAAAACTTCAGGCATACGGAGTTTTGGTCATAAAAGAACTGCAAATTACTATCACAGAAAATCTGAAGAAATTCGAACCAAAAAAATAATTCAGAAAAGGTACCCCTCATCAAAAGATGATGAATGAAAGGTTATCACTTATTCAAGCAGCAGCTACTATCTTTACAACATCACCAAATTGTAACTCGTGTTTTTCAGAAATTCGACGATTCGTACGAGCATCAATGCCGTGAATAAAGTTCTTGAAGAGATCCTGATGGATTAATCCAGCGAATTCTTTAATAGTTGTCCCTTTTTTAACAAGAAATACATCAGGGAGAATTTTTCCTTCATTATCACTAAAATGACTCACATCAGCTACAGGATAAATTGGTTGTAGTTGTAAAACAGAGAAAACAGCCTTATTCAATGTTTCAAAGATGCCTGTAGTTCGATAGGGTTCTAATATCTCGGTTTGTATCTGAGCTACTATGGATTCTTCTTTTGAAGATAGATTGCCAATGGTACTTAAACGACCACTAGCAGAGACATATTCTACTTTCTCTTGTTTAACAAGATTTTGAAGCACAATATCAGTAAGTGCAGAGGTTGGAACAATTATTTCCCCAAATTCTTGTTTTAAGCGTTCATAATTGTCCTTCGATGTAGGGCGATCAATTTTATTAGCTGCGATGATTATAGGTTTGCCTATTTTACGTATTTCATGACACAGCTGTAATAAATCGTCTTCACTCCACATTTTTAAAATAGATGTATCTAGATTAGCTGAATTTATTGCTTTCATGATATTAATTCTTGAGATTTTCAATCCAGTCATTTTTTCAGTAATAAAATCAACAATGTTCTTTTTTTCTGTGTCCGCTTTCCGTACAGCACGTTCCCAATCCTTTTTTAAGATCCCACGCATCCAGGCAGCAATTTCATTCTCAAGAAACGCGATATCCTTCATTGGATCATGGGTTCCAGGATCAACGGTTTCTCCTTCCTCATTCAGAGATCCTGAGATATCTACCACATGAATAAGAATATCAGCTTGAGCAAGATCAGCTAAAAATTGGTTTCCCATACCTTTTCCTTCATGGGCCCCTGGAACCAGCCCAGCTACATCAATAATCTTAATAGGTATTTTTCGAACTCTATCAACACATTCTGAATTGCGAGGATTACAAGTTACATTAAGCTCTTGACAGATACATGGTGTGGTGGCATATCCCACCCCTTGGTTGGCTTGAATTGTGGTAAAAGGATAATCAGCAGTCTTTGCTGATGTACCACAGAGAGCATTTAGAAAAGTTGTTTTTCCTGATGATGGCTTTCCAACAATGCCTATTAGAATAGACATATTCCAGACTCCAATAATCCAGTTATATTTAATTTTAGGCTACAAAAATCTGTTACAATATAAAACTTGACATAGGGAAATTTCATTTAATATTTCTAATATCAGTGAAAAATACTTTTCTATCAGCTTTTGTCAAAATATGAAGCTTTTTATCCTTTCAATAAAAGTCGAACTTGATTAGTATTATTTCATCAAAAGCTACATTAGTGTTTGAAATGAAGAGGATAGAATTTCCTGCTGAGCTGGCGATTTTTGGTGATCGCATTAGCGATCATTGGATCGAAATAATATCAAATGGTCTTTCAAAAATTCAAGAAGAAGACTCTATTCCGAAGCTTGATGACTGGTATTTTGTTATTAGGAATTTTCTTGAAAATGAAGAAAAATCACCAAGTATACTTTGGGCATTATGTTCGAAAATAGCTTGGATTCAGGCTGATATCAAATTCTTTGTTAATAAATCAGATTTTCTCGTTAAAGAAGCTGAAAACCAATCTGATTCACTTCTGCTATCATATGTCGGAGCCGGTATTACGGAGCTCATAAACTCTGATAATGGTATCACATTAATTGGTAAGGGATTTTCTCAATTAGAAGCCTCTAAAGATTGGCCTGCATTATTTGATGTTGCAACGCCATATATTCTCTTATTAAGTAACGCGAATCAAATAACTACTCTTGAAAAAGTCTATTTCTCAATTAAACGGATTTTCGAAGATGTTCTCAAATCTGATTCAAACTACCAACACTTATTTCTCCCTGTACAAACTTTTGCAGCTAAAAAGAGCATTGAAAAAACCCAAATCAATTTACTTGACGCTTTAGAAGTGGTTAAACAGTCACAACATCATTTGAATACTGGTCTCATGAATACCTTAATCTCACATAATGAAGAAGGGGATGTTTTTAAGCGCCATTTAGAAGCTGCAATTCAAGAATATCAATTAATAAATGCTAATAATCGCTTGATTATAGCCTACACAAACTTTGCGTCTTATTATGCTTCTAAGGCAAAACATGATGAGGCTTCTGAATATTTATCTAAAGCTACTTCCTTAACTGCATTATTAAGCGAAGAAGAAAATGATAGTGGAATATCTGTTTACCCATTAATTCAGAAAGCCTGGTTACTTGTTGAACAAGGACAATTACAAAAAGCAAAAAACCTTTTTAATCTTGTTCTTGAAAAAACTAAAGCCTTCCACTCTTCTCTTTACCAAATAAAAGTAGAATTTGGGTTTGCTTACGTTTTCTTTTTAGAATCTCAGGATGACCTTGCTTTAACCCATGCTAAAACAGCTCTTTCTATTTTTGAACAAACAGAATCAAAAGATAAACATGACTTCCAACTTAAATATGCCAGTTTGCTTATAGATCTTAATAAATTAGATGAAATCCCTAGTATTTTTGAAGCTATCAATGTTAACGATCTTAAAAGCTGTTCAAAAGCCTATTATTATTATATCCAAGGAAAATATGAGTTTCACATCCATAATATTGGTATTGCAAAAGAATTTTTAGAAAAAGCGATGGAACAAACAGAAAATTGTCCTGATCTTCGGTCAAACTTATTATATACTCAAGCTGAAATTTATCTAAATGAATATAGGCTTTCCGAGGATCCTAAAGTACTTAAGGAAGCGCAAAATAAGATAACTGAAAGCTTAGAGAAGTTAATAGGTATCCCAGAGCGGACAAAAGGCCAATGTCTTTTAGCAATAATGCTTTCAGCCCAAGGACGGATTGAAGAAGCTGAAGAACTCCTTGAGACTCTTACAACCGATTCCCCGAAAACAATACCCCGCTTTCGAATCCTAGCAGAGAAGTTATTGGATAATATTCACAAGAGCCGTGTTGGAGCTGCACCACTTTCCCCAATTACAAATATACGAGATGCACTCAGATACCTTCGTGATGCAAAGACATTGATCGATTCTCAATCCCGATGAGGATATAACTCCTAGACACAATATTGTTTCAAATAATAATCTATTGGTTCCATGCCTAAGTTTTTCTTCCAACTTTGATAAGAACCTCCATTATTTGCAACACTAATCATCATTGGTGTGAGTTCTTGCCCTCCAATTGAGAGAATAGCTTGGACTGCCGCCCAATGGACTGGGAATGATTTAAAGCGTACATTCTTATTCTGTTTCAAGATATTGAAACCTTGTTGAATTTTTTGGTAATTAACGCATTTGTTTACCAGTTTTGTACCACGTTTTGGAATGAGAGGGGCAACAGACATGGTGAATTTTATAGTAGGATGGGATTCAGCTAAGTCATTGACAAATGCTGTTATTTCTTGTGATTCTGAGATAATTTCTGAGGTTAAACCAAGGATGAAGTAGAGTCTTATCTCTCGAACATTGTATCGGTCTGCATGATGGAGAAACTCTATAATTTGAGTATTACTGATTTTTTTCCCAATTTTGAATCGAACATCTTCTGATGCTGTTTCTGGGGCAATACTAAGACTTCTTAACCCTGTTTGTTTAATTAAATCTAGAATATCTATTCCTGAATCAATTCTGATACTTGGGAGCGAAAACTTCAAGTCTTGTTCAATAAAAAAATTTAATAATTCTTCTATTTGACTGTAATCAGCTACACTTGATCCAATGAGGGAGAAAAAATCAGTTTTCGTATCTTTATTCCCGTTAGTAATCAAATCTTTTAATTTTTTGAGGGATCTTTCTCTCTGTGGACGAAAGTACCTTCCAATTAAGCAGAAGTGACACCCGTGTGTACACCCTCTTGAAATTTGAAGAAAATAACCATCCAATACTCCTTTTTTCCGAGGTTTGATTGGCCGGACTTGAGCTGTAGGATAGTTCACCCCATCAAGATTTTTTGTTATTATTGGTACCACATTTGACCAGGTATCAGGAGTAGTAAATCCAGGAATTGATAATAGTGAATCCAATAATATTCCATGTTTACTAGAGATAAATGCCTCTAGAAACTTCTCTGTGATCATTTCAAATTCACCAAGGAAAAAAAAGTCAAAAATTTCACACAATGGCCCAGGGTTTGTAGTGACCGTAGGACCTCCAGCTAGCAATAATGGATGATTAGAAGGTCTATTTTTCGCATTTACGGGGATTCCAGATCGGAGTAACATCTTGATGGCATTAATGTAATCAAGTTCAAACTGAAAAGTGAAAGCTAGCAGATCAAATTGAGATAATGTCCTTCCAGTTTCTATTGATTTTGAAGGTCCAGGAAGGTCAGCTGAGAAAAAAATTCGTTCAGTAAAAACGTTTTGATGTTGATTCAGTAGATGATATAAGAGTTTAATTGTTAATCCTGACATTCCTATGGAATAAGAGTTTGGATACACTAACCCAATGCGCCACTGTACATCACGAGTCGGTTTTTGGATGGCATTTATTTCTTTTAGTCGACTCCTTTTCATACTCCTTCATACCTTCAATTAATGGAGAGATCTTTGGACAAGTCCTTTTTTGGGGTCATAATAGAAGAGCGTATTTGGAGGAACATCTTGGTTAACTAACGTGTGAGCTCCAATGTGGGAATTTTCTCCAATAATGGTTCCAGGCATTAGAGAAACGTTGATTCCAGTGTTAACGTTATCTCCCATAAAAACACCTAGTTTCTTTCTTCCTGAAGAAATTCGTTCACTTTTGATTGTCATAAAGATGTTTTTTTTATCTAATCTTAGGTTTGCTACCTTAGTTCCAGCTCCAAAATTACACTTTTTACCAATAACGGAATCTCCCACATAGGAAAGATGGCCTATCGTTGTATTTTCAAGAATAAGGCTGTTCTTAATCTCAACCGCATTTCCAATACGAACATTTTTCCCCAAGTATGTCCCTGGTCGGAGAAAGCAATTAGGTCCTACAATAACATTCTCCTCAATAATAACTGGACCTTGAATGAACGTACCTGGTCGTAGTGTCACATTTTCTGCGATTTTACAAGGCCCTTCTACTGTTACTGAAGGAGGTGGAATGATTTTTGGGAAAATTTGGTTCTCCATTCCCACCTCATTTGCAAGTAATAAATCCCAGGGGTACCCAATATCAATCCAGTGATCTTTAATATGATATATAGAGAAAGAACAACCATTTTGAATAAGTTGATTAATGCTGTCGGTAAGCTCTATTTCTCCTCGACTTGATTTCGGAGTATGGGTTAGGTAATCGAAAATAGTTGAAGGTAACACCATCATTCCTGCATTAATATAAGAGCTCGGAGGTTGGGGATGTTTCTCAAGTATTCTAACTAAATGATCTTTTTTAATTTCAAGACACCCATAGTTTTCGGGATTTTTGACCTTTTTTGCTGAAAAAACTCCCTTCGTGCCCTTATTTTTCTGTCCCAATAGAATTATCTCGTTAATTACCTGCTGACTAGTAAAAATGTCGCCATACATCATAAAAAATGAGTTAGAATCAATATATGGTTCACAGATTTTCACTGCATGGCCAGTTCCCTGCTGCTCTTCTTGTGTAACCCAAACAATGTTGAAAGGGTAATGAAGTTGACTAATAGTTTCTTTAACTACGTCCGCTTTATGACCAACGACAATGATCACTTGATTGATGATGTCTGAAAAAGCATCAAGAATATGACAAATTAAAGGAGAACCAGCTATCGGCATCAAAGGTTTAGGGATACTTTTTGTAAGTGGGTAAAGACGAGTAGCTTTACCCGCAGTGAGGATAATTGCGTCCATTCAATTTCCCTTAATAAAGTCCTTTAACAAAGTTTCTGATCAAAAAACCTAGGAAAAAAAACCCAAAATAAAAATTTTTACATTTTTACTTAACAATTAAAGCAGAAATTAGTAACTATCGCAAAGGTATTCAAATGATTTGTTTGGAATCATTTTATGCCTTTATGGAAGTAAAGAACCTCTCCTACAATCCTATTGACTCTTCGTTCTTATTCGTTAAGATTATCACTGTTTATTAGTCGGATGCAACAAATAATGGTAAAAAAATCGTTCAATTATAACAAATTAGGATTTAAAGCGGGGATAGAGATCCATGCTCAGCTTTCTACCCCTATGAAATTGTTTTGTCGTTGCCCAGCTAGTTTGACAAATGATCAACCACAATTTATCGTGCAACGAAAGTTTCGTCCTGTTCTAGGTGAAATGGGAGTATATGATCCTGCTTTACTAATTGAGTTTGAAAAAGATCACACCATCTTCTATGAAGTCTTTGATAGTATCTGTACCTATGAATTAGATGAAACACCTCCTTTTCCCATCAATACTGATGCTCTTTATGATGGCATCAAATTAGCAAGAATGATGAATTGTCAGATTGTTACAGAAACAAATGTATGTAGAAAGAATTATTTAGATGGATCTGTTCCCTGTGGATTTCAAAGGACAGCCCTTATTGGTTATAATGGATATATTTTATTAAAAAAGGTGCACACAGGGCTTGAAGAAAAGAAATTGCCAATCTCTTGGATCTATATTGAGGAAGATGCTGCTCGTAAAGATAATGAACGAAGTGAGGATAAAAACATCTTTTTCAAACTAGATCGTCTTGGGGTACCCTTGATTGAAATTGTAACGGATCATAATTTATATTCACCAACAGAAGTGGTTTCCGCGGCAAAAACATTAGGTATGTTGATTAAATCGTCAGGTATTGTGCGAAAAGGTTTAGGAACTATTCGTCAAGATGTTAATGTAAGTATCGCAGAAGGAGATCGAGTTGAGCTTAAAGGACTTCAATTGCTAGACTTGATCCCCAATGCTATTGATCTCGAAATACAAAGACAATTAGAACTAATCGCTATTCAAGAGGAACTCTACAAACGAAAAATTCAACCTACAGACATTCAACTGCATATTCTAGATGTAACAGAAATTTTTTCTGAAACATCATCAAAAATGGTTAAATCTGCTCTTAAAAGAGGAGAGGGCGTGTATTTACTTCCTATAGCGGGGTTTAGGGGGATACTAGGACGAGAGCTACAACCAACTAAGCGATTTGGGACAGAGCTCTCGGATCGGGTTAAATCATTTACTAATCTAAAAGGAATAATCCATTCTGATGAAGAATTGCTAAAATATAGGTTTTCTGAGAAAGAAATTAAACTACTTTCCCAACTATGTCGTGAGGAAGAAGCTTATGTCATTGTTATTGGAAAGAAAGAAGAAGCTCAAAAGGCACTTACATTTGTGCATGAAAGAGTTATTGCTGCCTTTAAAGGAGTTCATCCAGAGACACGGCAAATAGATGAAAATGGGATTTCTACATTTACAAGAGATTTACACGGTAGGAGTAGGTTATATCCAGATACAGATCTTCCACCTATCGTCATTGACCTAGAGCGAGTTAAAAATATTAATAATAATCTCCCTGAAAATTTTTGGGATAAAATCCAAAGATTAAGCAAAGAATATTCCATATCTAGTGAATTAGCCGAAAATCTGATTTATGATAATAAGGATCAAATCTTTGAAGAATTAATACGAAATGGAGCTCCTCTCAAAGTAGTTCTGACTACATTAACGCAGACATTAACTGCAATCTCGAGAGAGGGGATTGATATAGATAATATAAGCAATTACCATTTATTGAGGATTTTTGAGGCTATAAAATCTAGAAAAATCGCCAAGGAAGCGATTCCAGAGATTTTGATCCGAGTGGGATCAGATCCTACTCAATCAATTATTGAATCGATCGATGATATTGGAAAAATATCTCTTAGGGAATTAGACGAACTCATTACCAATCTTCTTAAAAAGTCCCAAGATCTTGTTAAGGAACGGAAGATGGATGCATTCTCTCCTCTAATGGGGATACTAATGAAAGAAGTCCGAGGGAAAATTGACGGGAAAATTATCAGTGAAAGATTACAAATACAATTAGAGGAACAGATATTACAAACTGAATGAGGAGTAAATAAAAATGTCTGATGAGAAATATTCTGGCTACAAAAGTTCGACACTTAACTGGTTGAAAGCCAATAATCTGAAAGTATGGGACGAGATTGAGATACAGAAAGGTGCCACAAAACTAAAGGGGGTAATCCTTCCTAGAAACGAATTAGCTGATCCAAGATTTGTAAGTATTAAACTACCTACTGGATATAATATTGGATTTAATCCCAAGGATATTCAATCAGTCAAAAAGTATAGCCATTTTAAGGGTAAATATCAAATTCCTAAGCGGGAAATTATCCAAAATCCCGAACTACCTTTTATTCCGATTTTAGGTTGTGGGGGTACAATTGCTTCTCGTTTGGATTATCAAACAGGGGGAACGATACCTGCACTGACTCCAGAGGAGCTTTTATCCTCGTTTCCTGAAATTGCGGATTTGGCTAGAATTGAAACCCAGCTCCTCTTTGATATTTTTTCAGAAAATATCACATTTTCTCATTATGAAGAAATTTTAACAGCAATTGAGACTACTATTAGGAATAAGAATCCACAAGGCATTGTTCTGACCCATGGAACAGATACGATGGCGTATACTGCCGCGGCCCTTTCCTTCGCTATTGCAAATTCTCCAATACCTATCGTCATTACAGGTTCACAAAGATCTTCTGACCGCCCATCTTCTGACGCGTTCTTCAATCTCTATAATTCAGTCCTTTATGCCGCATCCCCTCAAGCTAAAAAAGAGGTTGTGGTTATTATGCATGAAGAATCGTCAGATACTTCAAGTGCTATCCATACAGGCATACGTATTCGTAAAATGCATAGTAGTCGTAGAGACACTTTTAAAACTGTCGGGGAAACTCCTGTGGGACGTATTACGGAGGGAGTAATACAATATTTCACT
>JBHLPG010000120.1:0-10901 GCA_048939725.1 Promethearchaeota archaeon
TCATAAAATGCATTATTAGAACAGACCGCTATCCTCTTTATTCCCCTATCTACGCCAAGGAAGGTGGTGGGTTCTTCCACGGGAATATCAGGTAACTCTACTGTTAGGTATGCGATGGTTTTGCTTCTTTTTTTATTATAATAAAGTGTTAACGAAGTTATTTTCCCCTTATTGACAAATTGTTGGAAATAACGGGGAATTACCAATTGTAAATTTTTCCTTCCTCCAACTGTACTAATGGAAATTATTCCTGTCTCTAAAAAAGGGGTAAATGTCCGCTGATTATAGCGGATACCACTTAGAAGTTTTTTGAATGGTTTGTGATGACGGAATTTCTCTCTTTTTAGAATATCAGAGGCCATATCTCTAGCACACTGGACAAGTGATGACTGTAATTGAGGATATTTCTTACGCATGTCTTGATATGTTTCAGTGTGAAGCTTATATTTATTAAATGTTCTTTTAGACCATCCAACGCTAATAACGTGCTGCACTACCTTATTATAGACCTCCATCGTCTCTAATAGGTCAACATCCATTGGTAGTGAACATTGTATTGTGCGTTGCATGATATGTAGTCATCATCTTTACTGACTTTTAATCTTATATCACCATATAATCAAAGTAATAGTGGCTATTATTTTGCCTGATCCCATTGAACATAACCATTCTGTTTGCAATATCAACTATCATTTAGTGTGATGTACCAAATATCGCAATTCTGTTCTTACTCATTTATAGAGTCTTTCTTCTTACTGTGGTACTGATGGGACTGTTTCTTCTTCCACTATCAAACATTTTATTACTTCTCAACGTTTGAAATAGTCCTCCTCCCGTTTCTTTTTCTAAATGATTTTAGAGTTTCCTTGATTATTGTTCCTATCCAAAAAGCTTAAGTCTTATAACATCTTCAAAGATCGAAAATTTTTTGAGTAACGTGATTATGATCCAATTGTGGTTGCATATAGTGGGGTTAAGAATTCCTCTCCAGAGTTATAGTGATTAATCCTTTCCCTGCAACCATACATATCTCATTCTGAGTTTGAACAAAGATTTCTTCTTTCGTGACTAGTCCAGTGTTTGTTGTAAAAAGAGGTTTTTTAAAGGAAAATGTATAAGTATTCTTTTTTTGTTATGGATTTTGATTATTATGGCAGAAAATTCCGATGAATGGAAAAAGTTTCCAATAATTGACCTTAAGGGGGATTCAGTTGGTATTGGGTTACAACATGGGAGAATTCTAAGAAAACGTATCATAGAAACAATAAATTGGTACAAGAAGATTATTCCGAGAGAGGAGGCCGAAATCTTATCCCTATCCACTCACTTCAAATCCAAGATTTCCCAATTTGATCCAAATTACTGTGATGAAATTGAGGGAATAGCAGCTGGAGCTGAAGTTGATCCATTATGGATTTATGCCTTAAACTCACGTTCAGAAATAATGAATACTTTCACAAATGAATGTACAGCAATTTATTTCAAAGATACAGCATTATTAGGACAAAATTGGGATTGGGCGAAGGAATTGGAGAAGTTAGCAGTCATTCTTCGCATTAAATCAAAAGATAAGCCAGAGATCTTGATGATGAGCGAACCAGGAATAATTGGCAAAATAGGACTTAATTCAAAAGGAATCGGTGTCTGTCTCAACTTTCTGGATTCTGGTCAAGTATGCAAAGGAGTTCCTATTCATATTCTTTTACGATCAATTCTTGATTCACCATCTATCGATGAAGTTATCAAGCATATTGAACCTTTCAAAGAGGGAAAATCAGCCAATATTTTAATTGGGGACGCTCAAGGCCGCTATATTGACTTTGAATTTGCAAAGCAGCAAATTTATGAACCCAAAAGCGACTCTAAGGTCTTTCTTCACACCAATCATTATTTGTTAAATGAAAAGCTAAACGTAGATCTAGAGAAATTGGCCAATTCCTTTGCAAGATATGAACAGGCACTTCAGATGGTTCAAACTTTTGAGGATAATTCTCTTGAAGGAATGAAGAGAATTCTTTTGGATCAAACAATGGGAGATATGCCAATTTGTCGCCCTTACGTACCAAATCCTGATATAGGAAATGCTGGGACTGTATGTAGCATAATTATGGATCTTAAGGATTTGAAAATGCATATCACCCTAGGTAATCCAATAGAAAATCCTTTCACTACGATTGGTGTGAAGTAAGTGAAGATCAATCATTGTGCCAAATTTTTCCTGTTTTGAACGAATTACTAATATGAACCTCATTTAATGTATTTTTGTCGTTTTTTGTACAAAATTATACTGATGAAGGTCAAAAAAATAGTCATAAGAGAATAAGAACTCTCATTGGTTGTTGTATTAGTAGTAATAAGACTATTGCTACTACTAATTCCATCATTACTGGTTTGAGAAGTAGTCACACATTCATCCAAAACAGCAGGGAGAATATACTCAAACACTAGTTCAGGTTCAGGATCTGAGCCAGCCTCAATACTGGCTGTGAACACAATTACAAGATCATAATCAGGAATAACAATTATTCTCTGTTCATACAATCCCCAGGCGAAATAAATCTCATGGGGAAAGAAAGTCCACCATTGATATCCGTAACCATGATGGTTAAGAACAAACCGAGATTGAGTAGAAGTTTCTACCCATACTTTTGAAATAATCTGTTCTCCGTCCCATGTACCATTATTAAGAAAAAGATACCCAAACTTTGCCATATCAAGAGGAGTTAACCCTATATTCTGGCCACCATAATAAATCCCTTGAGGATCTTGAGGCCAGTATACATAATTTATTCCTAAAGGGTCGAAAAGATATTCTCTAGCAAACTCAAGGGTTGAATTTCCAGTAGTCGCAGTGAGGATGGCTGATAAAAGATGAGAGCAGCCTCCATTGTAATACCATGTCGTACCAGGGTCATATTCCATAGGAAGGTTGAGAATGAACTCTATTGGGTTTCCACTGTTAACTGCCTGTCCCCACGAATATTCCTGAGACATTAAATCAGGGCCTACCCATTCAAAACCTGCAGACATGGTTAAAAGATGTTCTATAGTTACTTGTTGTTTGTGTGAGTCTAAATTTAGAATTGTTCTGTTTGGAAAATAGTCAACAACTGTTTGGTTTACGTCTTCAATGAATCTTTTATCAATAGCAATTCCAATAAGGGCTGAAGTAACGCTTTTCGTCACAGAATAAAGGATATGGTGACTTGTTTGGCGATAGCGAGGATTAGGGTATTTCTCTAAGACAATATACCCATTCTTAACAATAATTATAGAATCAAGATTGAATTCTTGTTCATAGATATAGTCCACCATCTGGTTCAATAAGGTGGAATTCATACATTGTGCTTCAGGAGTGGAGTTTATCCAATCTTCAGTCGGCCAATAGTCTCTTGATATGTTATTGTGGGAGGAGTTTAAAGAAAAACAACCTTTAGTTTGTTTAATGGATGTAGATGCAATAGGGAAGAGTGGTAAGAAAGCTATAATTATTACGCATATTAGGAGCGATAGTTGTAGAACTAAAGAGTGTCTTCTTTTCTCCATAACCTGAACCCACAGCGTAATGCTCTCAAAATGATTTTTAAGTATATCAGAGGGTGCAATAGATTGGAGGTGTAGGAGAAGTCTTAAGGCCAAATTCCTAAGTTTTTTCTCACAGCGACAATTTGGCCATAGTGATAGGAATTATGTTGTAAGAGAACGATTATTGCTTGAATAACTGGAGCATTATCCCACGCAGGCATGGATTTGTGTAAATCAGTTGTTTTAATTAGCTCCTCAGCTTCCTTGAGACCATCTTCGAACATTTTAACAAGGCCAATGAAATTCTGATCATCCGATAAGTATTCAACACTAGGCCAGTCATGATGTTTCGAAATATCTCCCCAATCCACCTTTTCTCCTTTAATTGCGTCTAAAATAGCTTTCTGCCAGATTTTTATGTGGTGCAATAGATCCCAGCAGGAATGATTGTCATTTTCAGGTTTGATTTTCGCGTTTGCAGGGGTTAACCCTTCCACCACTTTTTTTGGATTCAAGTGCGTGTTTTTTCCATAAAGACCGTCCACTAATGCCTTTACAACTGTTTCTTTCAATTAACCACCTTCTAAAATCAATGGTAATTTCTCCTGAAAAGGATTTTACTACAGTTCTTTAAACCTTTATCAGTAACAATTTGAAGATTTAAAATCATTCATGTAGTGATAATCTTTTAAGAATTAAAATCTATTAAAACCACCTTGAGAGAGATGAATTGTATAACAAAACACTAATTCTTTCATTTAGTATAATACTGTTGGTGTCTCAAGGTGTACCCTTGATTACACTAAGAACAATAAATACCCCCTCTTCTCCAGCACTGTACAATGCTTTATTTCAAGAACCATTCCAACTTCTTCAGTTAGGAGAAGAGAATTATGATATAAAAAACTTGATTCTAGAACGGGTGCAAAGTGAGGGGAATCAAACAGCTTCTGCTCTCATCCAAACAGTGGATGGGGGGTTTGTATTGGCAGGGTGCACTGATTCAACTGGAGCAGGGGGAAAAGATATGTGGTTAGTCAAAACAGATGGCAATGGTGTTGCACAGTGGAATCAAACATATGGTGGAACAAGAGATGAACATCTTGGTGATCTTATTCAAACCATGGATGGAGGATATGCACTGGTTGGTGAAACTTATTCGTATAGCGCTGGTAATGCCGATTTTTGGCTAGTAAAAACGGATGGCAGCGGTCAAGTGGAATGGAATAAGACTTTTGGGGGATCAGAGAAAGATAGTGCTATTTCATTGATCCAAACTGCAGATGAGGAGTATGTTCTCGCAGGTACGACAGATTCTGGGTCCGTTGGTGATTTTTGGATGATAAAAACAAAAACCAACGGTGAAGAAGAATGGAACTACACCTATGGAGGAATAGATATGGAGTTTCTGTATTCCCTGATTCAAACTGCGGATGGTGGGTATGCCCTTGCAGGATGGACATTTTCGTATGGCGCTGGTAATGGAGATTTCTGGTTAGTGAAAACAGATACCACTGGCCAAGTGGAATGGAATCGTACATATGGGAGACATGAGCTATCTGAACAGGCGAGCGATCTTATTCAAACTGTGGATGGAGGTTTTGTACTGGTTGGCGTCACTTATTCATTAAAATTGACCGATGATGCTGATACCTGGTTAATTAAGACGGATACAACTGGCCAGGTGGAATGGAATCGCACCTTGGGGGACGAAGACTCAGATTATGGGTCTAAATTGATTCAAACTTCGGATGGAGGACTTGCTCTTGCTGGTAACACTCAAACTGATTGGTCAGGTGCACATAGGGACATGTGGTTGGTAAAGACAAATGAAACAGGAGATATTCAGTGGGAATATACATATGGAGGCCCTGGTTCCGAGAGTGCTTGGGCACTCCTCCAGACAACAGAAGGAGGGTATGCCCTGGCAGGGTCTACTAATTCATTTGGCATTGGAGACCGTGACATGTGGCTAGTCAAAACCAATTCCATGGGGAGTATGCAGTGGAACCAGACATATGGAGGATTAATTGAAATCCCTGAAACACTTACAATAAGCACAATTTCATCCGAGGCCTCTGAATCAAGCTCACACC
This sequence comes from Promethearchaeota archaeon, assembly GCA_048939725.1. Lineage (GTDB taxonomy): Archaea > Asgardarchaeota > Heimdallarchaeia > Hodarchaeales > Hodarchaeaceae > Hodarchaeum. The sequence goes on from JBHLPG010000120.1 coordinate 5,622, forward strand.
CACTTGGCCCGATTTTAGGGCTAGGCGCCTTTGTATTCTTCGTGATTACCATGGCACTCGTGATTCGACGCCTAAAACTGGACATATAGGTATTGATAACAATCTGTAAAATAACAAGTTTCATGCATCAATTCTGGAGATCAATTAGGTGATACATGAAGAATAAACCGAGAACTTATAGAAAATTAGGGAAAAAAAAGGGATAGAATCCTTCTTTATGAAATAAGGATATTTCCTATTTCGGTTCCTATTTCCAGAAATGAGGGTTCTACAGTTGATTCGAGTGGGCCTTCTCTTCCATATACGATAGCAGATTGCCGGGGTTTAATGATTGTTATTCCCATTTTTTTCATTTTTTTCTCAATCCGTCTTGCAGCACTATTCTCAAGAATGAACCACCTTTTCTTATTTAATCGTGAGTGGTTTCGAGTATCAAAACTGAAGCCTTTCATTCCATTCAAATTCACAGATTCAAGTGTTTTTAAAAAAGCCTTCATAGCTTTAGATATTCCGATCATGTGAGTTGGTCCCCCAATCGCAAGGAAGTCATATCTAGCTATATGATTGATATTAATCTCATCAATACTCAAGCATTCAGTTGCGACACCAGATTCTTCAATCCCAGTAGCTAAACTCTTAGCGACATCCTTAGTATTTCCAAAGAGAGAATGATATAATATTAATGCACGTACCATTACTATCACCTTTACTTAAGTAACCAGACTTTGTTTCTTGGATTTACCAATAGTTTGTCCTGTCTTTTCCCTATTCCGAATTTCTTGGAAAATTATCACCAGGAGAGATCCAAATGACAAAGGGGAAAATGTACCCACCCAGATTAAGCTCCAAGCTTTCGCGTGGAATGGTAGTCCGATTAACAACCCGAATAATACGATCCAGTGGAAAAAATAGAGGAAAACTACATTTTTGTCTCTTTGAGGATACAATGGCCAATTAATAAACCAGAAAAGGAACTCAACTGCCCATAAAAAGCCAAGGGTAAGTAGTAAGAGAAGACAGAATACTGATTGTTGAATGGCAACCACACTATGTATAAAGGTCATCCCTACAACAATTGTGAAAATTCCACTATGGAAAATCAGACAGGGAGTATAATATCTAATAAAAAGTTGGGAAAGAGTCTTTGATTTTAAGCCAAATCTATTGATTACAAAAAAGACGTAATTAACCAATAAAGGAATCTCCGAGAGAATAAATAAAGGAAAAATGATCCGTCCAAGCTCACGGCCTTCAGGGAGGACAAAATCGAGCAGGAAATATCCACCGAGTAATACTAGAGCTAATAGAATCACTAAACTTATGATAACTATATTCTTTATGGAATCAATTATTTTTATATCTACAGAATCGTTTGTATTGTACATTTTTTTCAACCTTGCGATTTTCAACAATAAATATTCAAGATAATTCTTCCCATTAGGCGCGCGAGGGATTTTTTTATCCAATTAGTGTTTGTGTCAATGAAAAACTTCTGTTTAGGCTTGAAAAATCCATTATCTGCCCAATAGGCATAATCCAAAGTCCTCCCGTCGGTAGGATCGCTGTTTGCACTCTGTTGGGCTTTAAATACAGCCAAAGATAGCAAAGACGGCGATCTGAATTGTCGTCTGTCAATAGCAGTAAAAAGCTTCTTAGCTGCATTTTTAATTTGCTTATGATCTTTTTTTAAATCAGGAGGCCCTTTAACAGTCGGAATTTTTAATCCTAATGAACCAACATGGTGAAAACCCCAAGCAAAAGTAGCTGCCCCAAGTGTATCTCGAGTATGTTTGTTACCTACTGAATGGGTTGTGGTGATAATGAAGGAACATTTCTGGAAAAAAGCAGGACGATGTGTCAAATATGCCATACGATCAATTAATGTTTTCATTTCTCCTGAAACGTCAGACACATAAACGGGACTGGCAAAAATAACTCCATCCGCTTTTTTTATCTTCCCTATAATCGATAATACGTCATCCTTTCTTGGACATGAGGATTCTCCTTTATCAAAACAAGTACGACACCCTAAGCAAAACTTCAGTTTATAATCTCGAAGAAATAGAAACTCCGCATTCACTTGGCCGAGTTTTTTCATTTCCTGAATCACAGCAAAACTGGTGTGATAGGTATTTCCGTTCTTTCTAGCTCCTAGAATAATTAAAATTTCCATTATTTTGTTCCAGCCTGGTCAAAAAGGCTAGAATACAATATCTAATCATAATAATGTTTCAATCCCTTATCGATGATGTTGAATAATACATCTAAGTATTCCCGAGATCCTCTTAATACTAAAACTCTGATAGCAGAATCAAGAGTACTAAGTGCCATTATAACAGAAAATGGATCTAATTTTGTCGAAACTCCAGCATTTTTCATTGTTTCCAGAATAACGTCTCCCATGAGCTTCTCAATCTTCCGTTGGTAGTGTCTAAACTCTTTTTCACTTTCAGTTAAAGGTTGATTTGTCTCTTCCTTCTTAATCATTTTTTCAATGGCTAAACCTAATCGGTTTGGATCAAAAAAGCCTGCATAATCAGGATATTCATCAAGGAAGATAACATAGGCATCTCCAAGAGAACGTAGTTCAAATTTGATATTAGGTTGATTTAAGGTGCTTTCAAAGGTATGTAGAAGTTTTTCGAAAACTAAAGCAGCAACAGCGATAAAAAGATCATTCTTTGACTCAAAATAGTTGTAAATAGTTGCCTTACTATACCCCGCTTCATCTGCAATCTTATCAACCATGGTTTGTGCATATCCTTGCGTTATAAAGAATTTTTCTGCAATTTTCACAATGGTGTCTCGACGAAATTTACGTTCTTGTTCCAATCTTCGTTTTTTGGGAGAATCTGACGAGTCATTGGTCTTCATAATTCTTCTCCATCAGATTGATCACATTGCTTTATTAAGTTATTGTACTCAAGTCTAATTGACTTGATTATAGTTAGTTTGACTTGAGTATAAATACCTTTTTTTTGAGGTAGATATTGTTTTTATCATGTATAATTAATTGACAAATCTTTTATCTGACTCCTTTATATCCTACAACTTGAAATGAAAGAAGCTTTCAACGCTTTAGGAGTGTCAGGTGTCTGGATAATTGAGAAAGACTCTGGATTGACACTTTTATGTCACGAACCCAAAGCGACAATTCCTGGCATTATCTTTGGAGGTTTGTTAACAGCAATAAGAGGATTAATGACTGAAATCCGAATAGGCCAACTTTCCTCTATTTCCACAGATACCCATGATTTAATTCTAACAATATCTGATAACATCATTTCTGCAATCATACTCGAAACTGGTTCTTCAACTGAGTGTTTATACCCCCTACTAGTTCGGATAAATGAAAAAGCGGAAGAGCATTACCTGAAGATGCAACAGAAAATAAATTATATTGATACTGACTTTTTTAATCAGTTTAATCCATTATTAAAAGAAATAACAACCTCTCATCTAGAATATATGCGTAAACGCTGTGAATCCATTGATAAAAAAGAACCTGAAGAGAAAGCAGAAGATAAATTAGAAAAAGCAGGTTTGTGGTAAAAGTATCAATTTGGTGAAATATATGTTTAAGATAATTGCTCAGGTGGGTTCCGCTCCTCCTATACAAGCGGTCATAATGGAAGGCTTTGTGCTTATAGTTTTTGCTTATCTAAGCTTACAAACTGGCCTAAAATTTAAACAAAGTAGAGCAATTGCAGTTAGAAACTTGTTCTTAAGTTTCTTTGCATATTTTCTAGCAGGAAGTACTCTTTTCTCCACAAAAGCAATTGAATATTATACTGGAGGAGTAGTTGATGTAAGTAGTCTTGGAATCAATTGTGGATATGCATTCTCTGCCTTGGGAAATCTTTTCCTGTTTTATTTTACTCTTGATATTTTCTTTAAGGAGGTTAAACCTTACTTTCGGGAGATTATCACTTTAGCAACTGGGGTTGTTGAAGGATTCTTAATAATCTTCATTTTTCGAACTGAATCCCCTTTTCTTGAAATTCCAGGAGAATATCTCCCTTTCCAACTCCTCTTGTGGCATGGACTAGTATCTTCTGTCATATTTCTAATTCTTTTCTCTCGCTCATACTCTGAATGGAAGAAAGCAACACGTCCTGTTCCTAAAGTAGGTTTTCTCATGATTTCGATCAGTGCTATTTTTGAACTCTTAGTCTTCATCTTCTTTATTCTAGATAGCTTTTTCCCCGCTGGTTACTCGTTATTCTATTTTCTAGGCTGGACTTCTGCCTCTTTAGCTGGATGCTTTGCTATGATTGGTTATCTGATGCCTAATTGGTTTAAGAATCTGGTTCAAAGTAGAATAGAGAATTAAGTAAGAGATAACCTGATTGGATCTCTATCTAGGATATCCTCTCCTAGAAAACCTATTATAACATTGAGTGATACTTACTATAATTTAAAATCACAGGTGGGATATAAAGTGAAGGTTTCTATCAGGTTAGTACTAAACCTCTGTATTCTTTTAATTCTCTGTAGCATCATAATGAACAATTTTCTTTCTTTTGATCTCTCTTGGACAGAACCAAAGGAAACTCATGTAGATTTTTCAAAAAACTTTCCTTCAGGGACATCAATACACCATATTTACCCTTTGAAAATCCAGCAAACACATAATTCAACCTTTTTTGGAATCTGGCATGTTGAAGCGGAAGTTTCTGGAATCTTTGACCATTTCTTTTTTGGTTCCACTGACAACCCAAACTATTGGTCTAATTTTATACCTCTAGATGATATTTTTTCGGATTTTGAGGTATCTTTTTGGCTAAGGACTTGTGACTTTGGTATACTTAAGAACAATACAATCGCTCTCTTTTGTATAGCAACTACTATCGAATATGTAAATAACACATCGATTGCCAAAAACAGCTTAATCATGAGTCATTCGAATGATGGGGGACTAAGCTGGAGTCAAGTGGTACAGATCAACACTACGGATGTCCCAAGTGGTTTTGGAAATTTCGGGGTATTCCTTGATAATGAAATCAACTTCTGGACTATTGAAGAAGATTCAGGAGGTGTTACTAGTATCAAAATTTGGGCCTTTAATGAAAGTTCAACTTCAATTATACAAGCTCACGTTTATCAACCAAGTACAAAGGTTCGAATTTATTGGGGGGCAGTTCGATTCAATCAACACTTAATTTTCTTGATGAGAGAGGAAAGTACAAATCATCTAATCATCTTTGATAATACTCAATGGGACCAAATACCAATTTCCTTCGTAGAGGACGATCTAGAGCGACTAGCGGTTCTTGGTTC
>JBHLPG010000456.1:0-2707 GCA_048939725.1 Promethearchaeota archaeon
ATTAATGAATCTCAGTTTATTGCATGAGAAGGGGAGGAAATTTGCCGATATATACAAATAGGTAAATATAAAATCATTATTCTCCCAATAGGTCTTTTGTGTCAAATAACTTCGGGATAACTGAGTTGGAAGTGTATGAAACAAGTGATACCCCCGAAGTCTACAGTTAGTTAATATTATTAACACATCTGGGTTCTGGAAACTGTTTTCATGGAAATATATTTCAACCCATCCACAGATCGAAGTTTTTTCAACAAGATACGAATATTTTTCACAACGTCCCTAATTACTAAATTTTCTAAACACTCTTCTGAGGTCATATGAAAATGGGAAGAAAAACCAATATTGAAACGATGCTGCACATCTATAAATTGCTGTATTGTACCTAAGTCGTGATGGTCATACACAACTGATATAATTACTGTTATAACAGTAGTTTCAGAAATATTAGCAAGAGCGTCCTCTGATTCGAAAAATTTTTGAAGAGCATCTCTAATCATATGAGAAGTATTCTGATACCCAAATTCTTCAACCTTAGCTGCAATCAACTTTTTGAATTCTGGCTCACATGAAAAAGTAATTGTCTCACGAATTCCCTTCTGAGTCATTTTTAATCCTTCTATGTTTTCTTCTTGCTATAATTCAGTTATTCATAAATTTTAAGGAGTCAGTTTTGGACAATCATATGTTTACCAACACTTGCTGTTGAAAATCCTCATAAGTTGAAAAATCTCCTTCAATTTTCCCTTGTTTCAGCAACAAAATTCGATCAGCGATTTTCATTACATCTACATCGTGAGTAATTACGATTATTGTCCTTTTTTTAGTAAATGACCGAAAAGTCTCAATCATTTTAGGTTTTGACCAGGGATCGATTCCAATTGTTGGTTCATCGAATATAATTAATTTCGGTCGCATAGCTAATATCCCCGCGAAAGCAACCTTCTTTTTTTCTCCAAAAGATAAGTTAAAGGTGATTTTATCTTTTAGATGGGTAATTTGAACCTCTTCTAAAGCATTCTCTACTCTCTCCTGTATTTCCTCCCAAGGAAGTCGCATGTTCTTAGGGCCGAAAGCAACATCCTCGTAAACCTTAGGAAAGAAAATCTGTTCCTCAGGATTCTCAAAGACTAACCCTACTAATTTTTGGATCTCTCTCCTATTCTTTTTTGTTACTTTCTTCTTGAACACGACTACCTGTCCTTGTTGTGGAAGTAATAATCCGTTAAAATGCTTCATTAGAGTTGTCTTCCCAGAACCGTTTGGACCAGCTATTACTGTAAGTTTATTTCGGAAAAATTTGACAGAAACATTCTTTAGCACCAATGTTTGTTTATGAAAATAGCTAAAGGATAGGTCTTGCACCTCTAGAATGATTTCGTTGGTAGAAAAATCTCTATTCTGGTTATTTACTAGTATACTCATAATAAATCCTTCAGAATCATTATTGGGGATAATTGACCCATAATCATAGTTATTATAGTAATAAAAGTCATCGTGACAAAGAATACGATTCCCTGGATGGTCCATGGATGATGGGGATGCCTTAATTTACCAGAAAAACCCCTCGCGGATAATGAAGCAGATACGTGTTCCGCTCGTCTAAATGATCGAGCTAATAAACCTCCGAGGATATTGCCAATAACTTTTAGTGATTCAAGATTTATTCGGAGCTTTTCTCCATACAGACGATTGGATCGGGCCTCAAGAATCCGTGTAAGTTCTTCTTGCATAAGGAAAAAAAATCGGTAAGTGAAAAAAGTCAGGCTTGTCAATAATTCTGGCATTCCAAGTTCATCTAGCCCATAAATGATTTCAAAAAAATCAGCTTCAGAGTAAATGAGTATTAAGACAAATATGGCAATTAAATAACTACGTAGTCCTAAAAATAATGCAAGAGACAAATTATTATGAATAGTAGTGTACAATACACTTTTATAAATAACAGGAGAGGAACTAAAGGAGAAAAAAGAAACAATTGACAATGATACAATTATTGGTAGTGTAACAAGACTAGATTTTAGAAAATCCCTATGGGGCCGTAAAATAAGTATAAATAAGCCAAAAATTATGTAGAACCAGAAAAGCTGATTTAGCTCTACAAGAAATGAACATGCTAAGACAACTAAAAAAGTTGTGATTATTTTACTCCGAACATCTATTGCATGTCTATAAACTGAATGATTTCTTTGTCTTACTTGTTGTATTTGATAACCTGTCAAATTTAATCCTTCAAAATAGAAAAAAGAGGGGAGTTGTTATATCTTTTACTAAGAAGATATTTCCTTACTCCGTCTTTTGAGAATGAAGTATGGTGTGAAAAAGAGTCCAAATACGACAAGTACTCCAATTAAACCAGCGACTACAGTAGAAATCAGATCATTTCCAAGGATTTGATGAAGAATAGACCCTTCAGAACCATAATCAGTTAGGAGGCCGAGGTCAAAGAATTCACCTTCATCAGCACCGTGATCTTCTAATGCTGCTTTTTCAAGGCCATCTGGGTTAGGATCCGCAAATGGAGAAAGAATCAATAATACACCTAGAAATACAATAATTCCGATAACATATTTCTGATTAAATTGCAATTACTTCACCTCTGAGTCCCAGGTAATTGAAGAGAAGGTTTTTCTAGTTCAATAAAGACATTCATTTCAATATAATTGAAGTAGAGCACAATTATTGTCGAGATGATTCCTTCACCAAT
>JBHLPG010000457.1:0-1852 GCA_048939725.1 Promethearchaeota archaeon
ACCTACCAATTTGTCATTTTTGACTACAGGCAACTTCTTTAACCCTTTTTCAGCCATAAGTTTAGCAGCTTCATCAATACTCTGCTCTTCTCTAACAGTAATTATGGGCGTGGACATTATGTTTATTGCAGTTAAAACATTCGGAAGAAGCCCAGGCTTAATCATTTTTAATAAAATATCTTTATGAGTTATTAATCCTATAGGCCTATCTTTCTGAACAACAACAACACTGCTTATATCAAACTTAAGCATAGTAGCAATCACTTCCTGCATACTCGTATCTGTTCTAACTTTTTTTACATCCTTTGTCATCGCCTCTTTAATTAAAATAATTCCAGCCATAATAATTACCTTAAAGAGAATACAGGTTACAAATTGATAAAGCTTAACATTTAAAATATTGATCGCCATTTCATAAAATCTTTTTTTCTAATCCTTTCAGTAAAAATAATGTGACGAGTCATGAAAAATTATGAGAAAGATTATTCAAATAAATCAAAAATTGATGACCTTCTGATGTTCTTATGCTTTATAACATCAGCCTTAATAGGCTACTTTTTCTTCAATTTTCTTCCTCTCTAAAATCAGATTCTTGAATAATTTGGAATGAATAACCAGAAAAAGTTCTAATACCTCTTTGATTCTATTCTTGGATCAGAAAAATTTAAAAAACTTTCAGTTATCTTTCAATTTATGGCCGAGGTAGCTCAGCCTGGGAGAGCGCCCGGCTGAAGACCGGGTTGTCGCCGGTTCAAACCCGGCCCTCGGCACCATTTCTGAAATGAAATAATACCTTTAGTAAAGGTCTTGTTTCATATTAGATTGATCATTTTCCAATAATGTATGTTATATAAAATAATGGAGCCGACATCTTATTTAAGACAATTTTTAATCTTTATACTTTTACAATTCTATTCTGAGTCCGAATATTGGAAGTTCACTCTTAGTTTGTTAGTTTCCACATGAATGTTTCAACTCCAGTCGCAAAGAGGAGCTTTAAAAAGTTCCATTGTCCTTTCAGGCTTGTTTTATTGTTAAATGCTTGCAAGAGTTTTTTGATGACCCATCCTGGTTGAGGTTCTTGATCATGTGCCAATATTTCCTTTAGATCAAAGTTGAAATCTATGGTTGATTTGTCTTCTCTTCCTTCTACGACCTTGATATACTCGACCGTTTTTCTAGTAGTTTTAAAGATGAAGCTGGTGGTTTCATTGTCAAACCTCAGTGTACACTGAATTTTTTGTGGGCCGATTATGTTGAGAAATCTGGACATCTCTAAAATGCTGTCTACTCTCACTTTTCTCGTATAAGCTTCAACAGAAGGATCAGCATAAGTTCGCAGAAATAGCTTGACATACTGATTGAATTTATCCCTTTTCACCTCACCACCAGCGTTAAGCAAGAACATTGCGTCTTGTGCTCTTCCAAGAACGAAGTTCCCCAGTGAGGTTTTTCCCTTGTTTCTCTTCTGGGTGACTCTTGTCTGATCGATGAAGGTTTCTAGAGTCCAGAATTTTGCCATGCAATAGGTCCCTAACTCCTCAATCTTATCCTTTGATAAGTACTTCGTTTTGTAGACAGAATGCATTTCATCAAATTTGTCCCAATCAGTTTCAAAGATACGACCTTCCTTATTCAACTCATTATAGAATTTTGTACCTGGAAAGGGAGTTGCAATACCAAAGGCGGCTGATGTTAAACCTATTTCTTTCGCGTATTCCGGAAACCTCCTGATATCTTTCTCTGTGTGATCTGGAAGACCAATTACGAGGGTTCCACCAGCATTACCACCATTTTCTCGTACAATATGTACGGCTTTTCTATGGAAGGATAAGTCAAGTCCCTTCTTTGT
>JBHLPG010000457.1:1862-2707 GCA_048939725.1 Promethearchaeota archaeon
TGGGCTTTCTATACCCATCTCAAAGGAAGCTATGCCTACCTCACACATCTTCCTTACAATCTCAGGATTTCTAGCCATAGTATCCGGTCTCACGAGAGCACTAAAAGTCATATTCAAGTCCTTATCACGTAACAAATCGCATAGCCGACCAACTCTTTTAGGGTTTGCAATAAAGTCTGGGTCCACAATCATTATCTTCACCGGTTGTCCTCCATGATATTTTGATATCTCTAAGATCTCTTCCAATACATTCTGTGGTGAACGATATCTCAGACGGCCTCTACTCATATGTGGCTCGCAACAGAAACTGCACTTACCCCAACAACCCCTCAAGGTCATAAGGGCATCATAGTCTCTCGATCGGTTATCCTTATATAAATGCATTCTTAGATGTCTAGCAGGAAATGGAAGAGTGTCCAAATCCTTAATCAAAGGTCTATCTTTGTTATGAATCATTATTCCGTTTTTCTTGTAAGAAACTCCAAGTATGTTTTCTGGAGATCCCTTCTGAACCAATTCACTCATTGTAAACTCGCCTTCACCGCGAACGACCAAGTCGACTTCTGGATAAGCAAGCATTAATTTCGGGATAGATGTAGGATGGTATCCCCCTAATACAGTCGGAATCCCGTTCTTCTTAGCAATCTTAGCAAGGCCCAGTCCTTCATTGTGTTCAGTTGCACACATTGTAATACCTATCAAGTCAGGTTGATACAAGTCAATGAAGAATTGAAAGGGTTTACGCTCCAATGCCATATCCACTATTCGGACGTCCTCGACAACATCTTCGATGAATGCTGCTATGTATTCAAGTCCTAGGGGTACCGAATCAAAGAGGAAGCCTA
>JBHLPG010000121.1:0-4667 GCA_048939725.1 Promethearchaeota archaeon
TAATAGTTGAAGAAACAGAACCCTCCAGGTAGATACCATTCTCATTGTTACTATTACAGGAATTATTAGCTACAGTCAAAGAGCTAGAATACCCTAGGTAGATGCCATGATCGCTATTATTGTTACAAGTGTTGTTGCAAATAGTAGCTGTTCCTGATGTAACATCATCCACAAATATACCATGATGGGCAGAATTAACAATCCAGCAATTCTCTATTCTGAAATGCTTTGTTGTACCTGTGATGTAAATACCATAAATCGTGGAACCAGTGATATTCCAATCAGCGATAATATATGGGTCATTAACCGTTCCTGTACCATTATTCGCCATAGCAGCTAACTGACTATCGTTGGTAATATAAATGGATTCATGAGCTGTGTAATTCTGTGTCACTGATCTGATGTTTATGAAATCTAAAGAGTCCAATGTACTAATTTGGGAGGTAAGTGTTGATATCCTTTTCTGATTAAGCAATAAAACAGCTAGAATTAAACCAATTAGAGTGAAAATGCTTCTTTTTCTCAACACAACTCCTCGCTTATCTTATCAACATTCAGGTCCTGAATATTATTCAAAATGATATCCGATCTTATTAATTTAAGGACTACTTTTGAAGGATAGTAATGATTCCATTGTTGCTTGTATCATAAATTTTTTATTAATCTTCAAAATTAATGATCCGAGGCCGTACAATTATGCAAAAGAAATCGGTTTTTCTCATTCTCATTTTCCTTCTAGCAATTACAGTTGAAGCTGTTCAGAGTAAATCAGTTGAGGAACCACTTATATTTAAAATAATAAAGATAGATGATGTTAAAACTCTGAGGAATTGGTTAAGTATCTCATTACTTTATCCTGACCAATATCATACTCCTGAAGAATTAATTGAGGAATTATACCAAATAAATGATACTGCTCCTGGAATAATTGACCTCTATTCTATAGGGAAAAGTGTCGAGGGAAGAGATATATTCTGTGTAAGAATTACAAACGAACAAAATACTCTTCCTAAAGCTGGAGTATTGTTTGTCAGCCACCATCATGCCCGTGAGCAGATAACGGTTGAAGTGGGTCTCAGATTCATCCTTACATTAGTAAATAGTTATGGTTTGAATCCAGATATGACGAAATTTGTTAACGAAGAGGAAATTTTCTTCATTCCTACTTTGAATCCAGATGGGCTTCATTATGTTGTGGGAAATAAGACAATACAAGGAAATCCGTGGTATCGAAAGAACTTTCGCTCTATTGATGATGATAATGATGGAGAGTTTAATGAGGATCCCCCCGAAGATACCAATGGTGATGGAATAATTTCTGAATTTATTGTTTATACTCAGAATCAATTTAATGATTGGACAGTTTCTGATTCTTATTATGAGGGATTTGATAATGATGGGGATGGATTAGTCAATGAAGATCCCCTTAGTGGTGTTGATCTTAATAGAAATTATGATTATCGTTGGAATGATTCAAGCTGTGATAGTGGTTGGACTACTGACACTACTCTTGACGACTACCCTGGTTCCGCTCCTTTTTCTGAGCCAGAAACACAGGCGTTTCGAGAGTTCGTGGAAAATAAAGATTTTGCTACTAGTATTTCACTCCATTCTGGGGTTAATGGGACATATTTCCCTTGGGCATCAGAAACCTATTATGCAGAGGAGGAGCTATATAAAAAGATTTATTCAGATCTTATATCCCTTTTACCATTGAACTACCTTACTGCTGCAGAAGATCAAGAATATATCGGATATACTTGTGGGGGTGAGTGGGGTGACTGGATGTATGCGGTTAAGAATTGTCTCGTTCCCCTAACTTTCGAAATTTACCATAATACATCCTCAGATGATCTAGTAGAATTTGTATCTGAAGATGAGACAAAGAAAATATGGCAATGGGATGGTATATACGAGAAATTTGCCCCTGTAGAATCAGCAATTGAGGATGTTTGGTCTGATATTCAATCAATTTTTAGTTATTGGTTGGTAATAACCCCTAGACTAGAAGCATCTATAAAATCTGTTGTGGGCGACAAAAATATGAGTGATACCCTTGAGGTTACTGTGATTTTGAAAAGTTTAAGTCCAGTGATTGGATCTGTGACTGAAATTAATGTAGTCAAAGAAAGTCTGAACCCTGTGATAAGAAAAGAATCTCCAGTTACGATTTCGGAGATACCAGCAGAATCATCAGTAGAAAAGTCTTTCAAGTTTGAGTTGGAACAAGACTTCGCACGAGGGTCGAATCTTACCTTTCTGATTGGAAACAAATACATGGGGTATAAGCCTTTAACCATTCAAGAGGATCAGGTCGAAGAGGCACAAGTAACAATTGATCTTATCATCCCATTTTTCGCCATTGCCACACTCGTTGTTATAAAATCTAGAAAACAAATGTCGAGAATGGATTGATTCATACATTTTCCTCTTTTTTGATTATAGACTTTTTTTGGTTCTTTTTGCAAATACTAGGATGACAAGCAATAATCCAAAGACGAAAAAGAATAATCCAATTCTAGAGATGAGCGAAGAAGAGTTATTTGTTTCTGTTCTACTAGTGGATTGGCTATTAGTAAGAACAATTAAAGGATACCAATAGATATCATCTCCACCATTATCCCTATGGGTGTTGTTGACAACTATCGAAGAACTAGAAAGATATAGATAGATCCCATATTCAAGATTAGCATTGCAGGTATTGTTGGCTATTATAGAGGAACCTAATCCTCTTGAATGAATGCCGTTATAATTACTGTTGCAAGTATTATTGACCACATATGAGGAACCAGAATTCCCAAAGTAGATGCCATCATTACTGTTGCTAAAACAGGTGTTATTAATTACGGTTGAAGAATTAGTATGCCAAAGGTAAATACCATCATTTCTATTGCGATTACAGTTATTATTTAATATCGTTGAATTCATAGAATAAAGGAGGAGGAGACCAGTCTCCTCATTGTAGTTGCAGGTGTTATTAGCCACAGTTAAAGAAGATTCCCGAAGGTGAAGGCCGTAATAATTGTTGTTGCAAATATTGCTTGCTACAACGGACAAGTTGGAATAAATAAGGTAAATCCCATAGTAAGTACTATTGAAGATATTGTTGGTTATCCTTGAATATGGTGAATCCCAAATATTGATACCAGACCAACTGTTACTGATACCAATGTTGTCAACAACGAGCGAAGAACTAGAAAATCCGATGTAGAATCCATCATTGCTGTTTCTGTTACAGAAATTGTTAATCAGAACAGAATTCATAGAATGAGTAAGGCGAATACCTGCCTCACCATTGTAGTTACAGGTATTATTGGTGATAATGGAAGAACCAGAACGAAATACGAAGCTTCCTGCTCCATTATTATAGTTACAGCTGTTATTACTAACAGTTGAATTAGCAGATTGACCAAGATGGATACCATCTCTAATATTGTAGTAACAGGTATTATTAGTTATATTTGAGAAATCAGAATCTTCAAAGCGAATACCATTGTTTCTATTACTGTTACAAATATTGTTAACTGCTGTAGAATTACGAGAAGAAATGATAATAATTCCTATCCTATTATTGTTACAGATATTGTTGGTAATAGAAGCCGTCCCTGAGGTTGCATTACTCACGTATATCCCATAAATCGAAGAATTGGCGATCCAACAATTTTTTATACTGAAATGTTTTGTTATCCCTGTGATGGAAATACCATTGGTTGTAGAACCAGTAATATTCCAATCAGCGATGGTATATGGGTCAGTTGCCGTTCCAGTACCGCTATTCGCCACAGTAGCTAATTGACTATCATTGGTAACATAAATGGGATTATGAACCATGTAATCTTGTGATACTGATCTGTTTACTAAATCTAAAGAGTCTAGTAAACTAATTTGGGGAGTGGAAGTTGTTCTTTTTTGATTAAGCAATAAAAGTACTAGAAGTAACCAAATGACGAAAAAGGCAAATTTTTTCCTTAACATATTTTCTCCGTCAGTAAGAGGATTTAATTCTTTCTCTATTTAAAAATGGAATCATTCCAGTTCTAGTGCGACTTTAGCGATGTCTTCTTCATACCATTCAATTTCTATTTCCAGGGATCACTTCTTTTTGGATCCTTCCCCTTCTTCTTCTACTTCAACTTCAAGAGTTAAGTTCTCGGGTAAAGATCCCTTTTCTATCTGGTCACTCAATCCTCTTAAGAATGATGCGATTTGGCTTAGAGATTTTTGTGATTCACTTTATTGATAATTCTTTCTTATTCTTTAAGATCAAGAATTCTTTCTAGGATACCTATTCCCGTTTTAATGCTTCCTATTTGTACTGATTTATGAAGTCTCTTTACGATATAGTAACAATACTAACAATAATAGACAAAAAACGAATAAGAATAATCCAATTCTAGATAAGAGAGGAGCCGAGTCACGAGTTATAGCACTTATACTATTAGTACTTTCATATATAGTATTAGTATTTTCAGGATCCCGAAAGATGTCGCCTTCACCATTATTGTTGTAAATGTTGTTGGCTATAGTCGATAAACCCGATTCCCCAAGGTAAATGCCATACTCATTGTTTCTGTTGCAAGTGTTGTCAGTAATAGTCGATGAACCCGACTTCCAAAGTCGTATGCCATCTGCACCATTATCATTACAAATGTTGTTAACTATATTCG
>JBHLPG010000121.1:4677-10858 GCA_048939725.1 Promethearchaeota archaeon
ACCCGATTCCCCAAGGTAAATGCCATATTCTATATTATCGTTGTAAATATTGTTGGCTACCCTTGAATAATCAGAACGGAATAGATAGATACCAGTTCCATCGTTGTAACAGGTGTTGTTTACTATAATCGAAGATGAAGAATCTTGAAGGTAGATACCAAAATTATAATTATTGTTGCAGGTGTTGTTGGTAATAGTTGAAGAAGTAGAATACCTAATATAGATACCAATCACAATGTTGTCGTTACAGATGTTGTTAGCAACAGTCGTTGTTCCTGAGGTAACATTATCTATAAAAATGCCATATTTAGACGAATTGGCAATCAAACAATTTTCTATTCTGAAATGCATCGTTGTCCCGATGATGTAAATGCCATATGTGTCAGAATCCGTAATTTTCCAACCAGAAATAATATAGGGATCATTAACCGTACCTGAGCCACTAATCGCTAAAGCAGCTAGTTCCTCATCGTTGGTGATACTGATAGGATTATGTACCATGTAATTTAGTGACCTGATTACTGAATTCAACGAGTCGGAGAAACCAATTTGGACTATAGATGAATTTATGCTCAGATAAAGCAATAAAATCGCTATAAACATAATATTTCTTGAGAGAATGTTTCCTCTACATAACATAATTTCTCACTCACCTAATTCAATCCTTCTCGTTACCTCTAGATATTATCAAAATAGCCTTGATCATTAAAAAAGATCTTCCTCCTCTTCTTCAGACATTTACTAGATCATCTTTTTTTATTTCTTCTGCTTTAAGTCTTTTAATATTTTGTTGAAAAATATAGATTTTTTCTACTTCTAGTACTTTGAGAAGTCCTCCAGAGTTTAATTTCTGTTTCATTAGTGTATTTAGCAGTTTGAATTATGGAAGTAATTTTCCTGACTTGGCAATTAAACGATATAGCAAAATAAATCATCTAAACTTTGTTTTGCGTTTGTAAAAGAGTAAAGACACAATAATTAGTTCAAAGACAAGTGCATTCAATTTAATACTTGTTAAGAAAGGTTTAGAGATTCTTCTTTCAGTTTCATCACTTTTATTGGATCTTGAACTATTAGTAATAGTAATGTATTCCCGAGTAGAACTCGTAGAGTATTCAGTACTCTCCATTAAACTAAAAATGTTATCATTCCATTGATTGTTTGTACCATTATCGCAAGGATGTAATTCATTCTGACCATTCGCGATAATGAGATTGTAGTGAATGTTATTATAATCTGAATTATCGTCTAATTGAATCCCACAATTTCCATTCCCAAATAATGTATTCCAACCAATTGAGTTATAATCAGAACGAACAAGGGAGATCCCAGAATAATAATTATTGTTACAAGCATTTTCAGTTATAATCGAAGAATACGAATCACGAAGCTTCATGCCACTTTCATTATTATTCTTGAATGTGTTGTTAATTATAGTTGAAGAATCAAATTCATACATGTTAATCCCATCCTCTCCATTATCGTTACAAACATTATTAGCTATAATGGAAGACCCAGTTTCACTAAATGTGATACCATACTCCCCGTTATAATTGCATGTGTTGTTTGCTGCAATCGAGGAATCAGAGTACGCAATTCGAATACCATAATATCCATTACTATTACAGGTATTGTTAGCTATAATCGAAGAATCACTACTACAAATATCAACACCAACAGAAACTACTAGACCATTAAATCTATTGTTATTGCATATATTATTAATAACTATCGAAGAATCAGAATTATCAAGATAAACTCCATGTCTTATATTATCATTACAGGTGTTATTCGCTACAATTAAGGATGGAGAATTATCAGAGCGAATAGCAGCAATATTTTTGTTACAAGAGTTGTTGACGACTTCCACAGTGCTACTTCGTAAAATGAAGATACAATCCTGACTTTGGTTGATACAAAAGTTATTACTTATATTCGTTGAATCAGAAGACCAATTATAGATCCCAAAAGTATTATGTTTGAGAGTATTATTGGCTATAACTGAAAAATTACAGTGTCGAATGAGAATAGCTGCTCTACTATTGTAGAAGCAGGTGTTGTTGGCTATAGTTACAGAACCAGAATCTACAATTTGGATACCATGAAAACTGTTGTTAAAGGTGTTATTGATAATGGTAATCGTTCCTACAGCAACATTACTTACAAAAATACTGCTATTAGAAAAATCCTCAATCCAACACTTTTCTATTCTAAAATGTTTTGATGTTCCTGTGATAAATATACCATAAATCCCGCTAGTTATATTCCAACCAGAAATGATATATGGATCATCACTCTCTCCTATACCACTATTTGCTACAGAAGCCAATTCATCGTCATTTGTGATAATGATGGGATCATGAACCGTATAACTTTGGGACATTGATTTTAATGAAACCTGCAGGTTAATTTGGGCTGTAGACAAATTAATGCTCAGATAAAACAGTACTATTATTATAAGAGAGATTTTCCCACTTTTCTTTAACACCTTTCCTCACTCATCAAATCTCAATACGTACAATATTCGAAAAGGGATTTCTTAATAAAAAACATTTTCTTAAATGAAAATTGCTGAAAACCTTTCTAAGAGTTTATGAAGCCATTTTTCGTTTAATTTCCGCTTCAACAGCCTTTAAAGTATCTTGAATCAGGAGAATATGTTCATTAAGCTTATTTTCTTCAATCTTAAGATCTTCCAAAGATGCCTTTTCCAATAATTCAGAAAATTCTTCATCAGTAAGCTCTAGTTTAGATTTTATCATCTGTAAATGAACCTGTGGAGGTGGGCCATGGCGTGGATGGATCTTAAATGCTTTAATAAAATCGTGGCGAGCCTGTTCTAATTTTTGCGCAACTTCGACCCCATAATCCGTTAATTGATATTTCTTAGTGAAACGTCCTCTCTCTTTATCGTTTTTATCTTCAATTTCTTCTATTATTCCTTCCTCTTGAAATTGATTGAGTATCGGATAGATAGAAGCTGTTTTAGGTTCCCATCTTTCATCTGTGATTTGTTTAATGGCCTTTGCTATGTGGTA
Source organism: Promethearchaeota archaeon (assembly GCA_048939725.1). Classification (GTDB taxonomy): domain Archaea; phylum Asgardarchaeota; class Heimdallarchaeia; order Hodarchaeales; family Hodarchaeaceae; genus Hodarchaeum. Next base: position 7,716 of record JBHLPG010000121.1, read on the forward strand.
TCCATGAATTCTCCTTCTAAAAGGACTTTTCCCTGCTTCAGTATCAGTTTTATGCAGTCTTTCATGGCGTAACAAATGGAGAATGAAAAACCGTAAACTACCTCTATGGAACCCTTGAATCCATTTCTCTACAAGATCATTTTGAGCTTTATCTTGCTTATTAGTTGATTCCAAACGAAGATAACCTCTATTTTTATTACTCAGAGGAAATAAATCTTGGATTCCATTGATTCGTTCATGGTAGGCATATATAGGAAACCTATATATAGTTTTCCGATATATTGGTTTAATTGAAAAATAATTCAAAATTTTCGGAAGCGAATTCATGCAAGTACCCCAAACAGTTCCAATCAATGTACAACAAAGGAGTTTTTCTCCATTACCGACTGAAAAGTATCGTTCTGCTACACATTGGTATCTAAGTTTTCTCTGGCGTAGTCCAGGTCTTGTTTTGTTAAGCTTGGGCATGTCGCTGATAAGTGTTTTTTTAACGTTACTTCCTAGTATTCTTATTGGGCAAGCGTTCAGCATTCTTCAATCAGAAGGATTTTCTCAGATATTTCTTTTCACTTGTCTTGGAATAATTATTACTGCGATCACAAGTTTTGGAATCACGTTTGTCACAAACTATTCGTGGACTGTAGCTGCGTTTAGATATGAAAGGGACACTCGGCAAGAATTTTTCGACATTGTCCAGGAACATTCAATGACTTTTCATGATGAGATTGATAGCAGCAGCTTATTATCTATGGCCATGAATGAAATCTCTCAAATGCGGATGGGAGTTAACCCAAGTATGCGAATGCTCTCTAATTCCTTATTGAGTATGATATTCATTACAATTATCTTTCTATCATTTGATACTACATACTTTCTAATTGCCTTGCTGGGATTTCCATTTTATTTTCTCTTAGTTGTCCGATATGCCTCAGTGATAGGTCCAATTAGGGAGGAGCTTGCTTCAAGATTAGCCGTAGTAACCCGGGATTCCCAAGAAATCTTTCGAGGAATTGAAGTTGTTCGGAGCTTCAATCAAGAAGATCAGGAAAATGAGCGATTTGCTAATGGAAGTAATAGATATGCGGATATAGTGACTACAGAAGGGCGTCTGTCTGCGTTTTTCTGGCCAGCATTGGTCTTGATCGCCATAACAGCAGCTATTTTTGGATTAGGATTAATGAATCTAGCAAATAATCCTACAACTATCGATACGTTTACTTCTTCCGTTTCTATGCTATTATCGCTTCAATTCATTAATTTCATGCTTCCAATGGCCATTTTAAATATTAGAGCTGGAAAAGCTAATGCAGATCGTATTTGGTCAAAAATGACTTGGCAAGATCCTGTTCCTGATACAGCTCAAGAAGGAGTAGTTCCTGATTGGAGTGGAGACATTGTATTTGATAATGTAAGTTTTAATTATGGGTCTTCAACGAAATCTGCGTTGAAGAATATTAATCTCACAATTCCTTCTGGTTCTAGAGTGGCTGTAATCGGAGGTCCAGGTTCTGGAAAATCGACCTTCCTGAAGTTACTACTTCGCTTATATGATCCAACAGGAGGGCAAATTAGAATCAATGGTACTCCTCTAACTGAAATTCCAGCAGGAGAAATTCGTAAAGGAGTCACTATGGTTGAACAGGAAGTATTTCTATTCTCAGCCTCCGTGAGAGAGAATATAATTTTTGCAAATCCTCATGCTTCAAATGAAGAAATAGTTAATGCAGCGGAGAACGCTCAAGCACTAAAGTTTATTGAAAAACTCCCCCAGGGATTTGAAACGAAGATTGGTGAACGTGGATCTAAGCTTTCAGGGGGACAAAGACAACGGATCGCAATAGCTCGTGCCATTTTAGCAGATCCGAAGGTTTTGTTGCTTGATGATTCAGCATCTGCTATTGATTCTAAGACTGAACTCCTTTTAAGGCGAGCTCTTGACAAACTGATGGAAAATCGAACTTCTATTGTTGTTACACAACGATTACGTACTCTTGTTGAATCGGATTTCATAGTTCTGTTTGATAAAGGAGAAATTTGTGCTTATGGGCCTCATGAAAAAATGCTTGAATCGTGTCCTCAATACCAAACAATATTTGAAGCACTTCCAGAGGTTATAGGAGGGCGAATTTGATGGCTCATCGTCGTGGGCGTGGACCTCACGGATTCTTCGCTGATACAAAATATAAGAAGGCCCGATCTACTAAGCAATTGGTGTTGATGCTTTGGGGGTACTTGGCACCGTTTAAAGGGCTCCTTCTTATTTCAGCCATCTTAATATTTGGTTACGCTATTGGTTCAATTATATCCCCGCTAATAATCAGCAATGGTTTAGATGCTGCTGTTGCCACACTTACACCTGACTTGAATTTTCTTGGTTTTCTATTTATAGTCTTTTTAGTTCTTTCACTAATAATTTGGCTTATAAATGCTTTTAACACATATATTCTGGCTCGATTAAAGGCTAAAATGCTTCATGATGTTCGAATAGATGTTTTTGATAGCTTGGTTTCAGCTGATATGTCATTCCATAAACAAGAACAGAGTGGTAATGTAACCAGTCGTGTGACAAGTGATACTGAAGAATTGGCTGTTGGAATCACCGTTGTCACCAGTGCAAGCTCTCAACTTCTTTTAACTTTTGGAACCTTCTTTCTCCTATTAGCTACAAGCTGGATTATTACTGGAATTGCATTACTTGCAATACCTGTGGCAGCGATTTTAGCAAGCATTCTTGGCACAATTGGAAGGAAAGTCATGTATCGCGTCCGTAAATCATACGGTGAAGTTTCTGGCCAAATGGCTGAAAGTCTTGCTGGAGTTTCAATTGCCAAATCTTTTAATCGTGAGGAGTGGTCTTCATCTATTCTTTATGAGTTAAACAAAAGAACTTATCGGTATTTCAAACAAATGGGGGCTATATTTAACTTTATGTTCCCTGCTATATCCATGGTTTCGATGATATTAGTTGCGTTGACTCTTATCGTAGGTGGGTGGTTACCTGAATCTTCGATCACCCTTGGATCAATCTATCTTGGTACAATTCTCGTACAACGATTTCTAAGCCCAATCCTTCACCTAGCAATGTATTATCCTCAGCTTCAATCATCGTTAGCCGCAATGGATCGCGTAGCGGATGTTCTTGA
>JBHLPG010000458.1:0-2699 GCA_048939725.1 Promethearchaeota archaeon
CAGAAGGACTAAACAAACCCGTATTACTAACTTTTGTAAAATCTACCTCCATCCTTGACTTGGCTTTCTCTAACTGATGAGGAGAAATGTCGTACATAACGATAGAAAAATCATAAGAGGCTCCAAAAATCGCGAAGACCTCTGCTATCGAAGGCCCCATAACCCCAGCACCAATAATACCAATTTTTTTTATTTCCGAAATTGCCACTTCTTTCACCATTATTCTAAACTTGATAATGAGGATTTCTCTGAACTTCAGAGATAAAATCTTTTACTAGCTTTTCGGGACCATACTCAGGTTTAAAGTCTAAATCTTGGCGAACTAATGTATCATCTCCCTCCATCATTGATAAGAATTTAAGTAAAAATGATAATTCAGTATCGGGTTCATATTCAATAACTGCAGTAGGAATTTCCTTCTGAACATAGCTTGCTAATTCCTGAGCTGATACCCAAAAACCATCAAAATTGTATGCTGATTCGTTAATATCCCGTTTCAATAAGCTACCCAGGAGTTTAGTAGCGTCTTTAATGTATAACATTGGGATAGTAATATCTGACTCAACATTACATATAGCTTTCATCCCTTGAGCTGGATATTGAATGATATTGTTAGCATATATTGTCATTCCAGCCCCAGTTCTGCCAGGCCCAATAAGAGCAGGGAATCTAAGAGTAACGAAATTCACATTTTTCCGACGACGATAATAAACGCCCATTACTTCGGAACACACCTTGCCAACCCCATACATCGTTAAAGGTTCTCGATACGTTTTCTCAGTTATCGGGAGATCCACACCAGGACTATAAACTGCTGCACTACTCGCATAGAAAACATTAGACACATTGAATTGATGTGCGTACTCAAGAATGTTAAATGTACCTTGGATATTGACCGAAAAGGCAGTTTCAGGTTGAGTCTCCGTAAAAGGTGGCATTAAGCTGCCAAAGTGAAAGATATTGTTGATCTGAAAATTGGTTAGTTGTTTTATCTCTGACCAATTGGTTAAATCCCCTCTTATTATCTCTATTCTTGGATTATCCTTTAAGTCATGTGTTCTTTGATCATTAATGCTATAATCGAAAAGAATTAGATCTTCATGTGTCGTTTCTATCAAGTGACGTGCTAAGAATGATCCAGTAAATCCTGTACCACCTGTTATAAGGATTGCCATTCCAATTCATCCAATATTTCATTGCCAATAGCTTGGATCAGCTGCTGCAGCAGCTCGTTGGTTCAGGATATTTGTTTCTTTGTCATCAATTCTAACATCTATCAATGCAACATGACCACTATCACGAGCACGTTTTATCGCTCCAGAAATATCTTCAGGGCGGGTTACTAGTTCACCTTGAGCCCCAAGGCTCTCAGCAAATTTAACATAATCGATTTCCTGACTCAGCTCTGAACCAATCCGATGTCCCCATGATAAGTCTTGGTTGTGAGCTATCATCCCCCAAGCAGAATCATTTTCGATAATAATCACAAGAGGAAGGTCATATCGAACAGCAGTATCTATTTCAGCCCCGTTAAAAAGGAAGCTTCCATCACCTGTCAGAACCATGACATCCCGATCTGGATCTGCAAGTTTAGAACCAATTCCATGTGGTAATCCGGCTCCCAGATGACCTGTTGGGCCATGTGCCATATAGATTTGCCCAGGATAACTTGATTTCAGGATCAAAAGCGCCCAAACGGTAGTATCCCCTCCATCTAAGATTAATCTAGTATTCTTATCTAAAAAAGGCTGAATCTCTTTTGTAAGCCGCTGTGGTTTTATAGGGATTTCACTAGAATCAGCTGGACCAATAAGCATTGATTCTAAATCTGATCGGTTCTGTTTTACTTGTTTACTCCATTCTATATGCACATTATTCTTAGTTGTTTCTTTCTGAAGGGCAGAGAACAATTCTGTTAGAAAAGGTCCTATTGATGACGTGATTCCAAGTTCAAAAGGACGATTCTTACCTATATACTGGGCTTCAGGATCAACCCAAATTACTCGAACACCCTTATCATAAATACTAGGATTCGTTCCAAATCCTTGTAACTCCCCAAAGATTACTCCTAAAACAAGTATGACATCAGCGTTTTTGAGCAGGATATTCTGGATTGCATTTCCAATTGATAGAGGATGTAAACCTGGTACGCAACCCATACCTAGTTCATCGTGCACAACGGGAATTGATAGATATTCTGCTACCCGTAGTAGAATCTCAGAAGCATTTCCCCAATAAACGCCACTCCCCGCAATAATAACTGGCCTTTCAGCAGTTAATAGAAGCTGGGACGCTTTCTTGACAAGTAAAGGGTCTGGATATGTCTTCCCCTGTGCCCGATACACTCTTGGTTTGCGATTGAAGAAAAAATCATCGTCTTTGGGCGTCCAATGAAGTGTTTGAATATCTTGAGGGATATCTAAATATACAGGCCCCATATTCTCTGATGTGGCAACTCTAAATGCTTCTTGAATGTATTCAGGAATCCTAGCTGTATTATGTATCATTTTGGCATATTTTGTAACATGTGTTGCTAAAGGAATCTGATCAATTTCTTGATTGGCATATTTATCAATGTGACTCAGAGCAGCTCGGCCTGCTAACGCAACAACAGGACTTCGGGCATAATACGCTGAAATAATTGCTGGTAAGAGATTAGCAAACCCAGGGCCAGCTGTGACTAAACAAACACCAGGAGT
>JBHLPG010000459.1:0-2695 GCA_048939725.1 Promethearchaeota archaeon
AGCAATCGTTGGTGAAGCAACATCCGCAATTCTGATTCTTAAACCCAATAGTCAAATTGTCCGTCTTATTCCCACTCAAAATCAGACAGGAATTAAAGTTGTCTTTGATGTGACGAAATTCTCTCCTGACTTCTTTCTAGAATTCAATCGAATTCTCTCGAAACATCATATCAAAGCGATACATGTCACCGGATTGTGCTTTACGTCCGATTCCTGCACCTATGAAGGATACTTTGACCTCAGTGAGCTCCCAATCTCTGAAATCAAGCTGATAGCCGAGCTATCAGAAATCGAAGGCGTAAATAAGGTAGAAATCAACCAAATCGATTGATCTTTAGTTGAGGAAAAATCGATCAATAAGCTTGACGGAATATTAGTTATTACTTCGTATAGAGCTATACGACTTCCAGTTGAGACAAGACATAGAGCTCTGGCTATGAATGGTTAGCACCAGGCATACTTTGTAAAGTTTCAACGTAATTCAGATAAGCTTCAGCCATTTTTGTGAAAATTTCGGTCATAATTCTAGCAGTTTCTGTTGGGTTTGGACTGGTCTCGTAATAAGCCATTCCAAATTTATGAGCTAAAGATGAACCGTTTTCTGAAGTAATAACTTCGTGATTATTGGCTGTACCAATGAGAACCAAACATTCTTTTGGGTATGATTTGAGATGCCTCCCCGAATGTTTCTTGAAAGCGTTAAACCATAGTGGAACATCCCTGAAAGAACGCTTGTGGTTTTTCTGAAAAAACACGATCAGACCCAAAGAAGCATAATATAAACTAGAGCGATCAGAGTCGGAAAATGGAGCATTCAGAATCCAAAATTGAAGCTTAATACTTTTCTCACGAACCCAAGTTCCGTGAAGAGCAAAATCGAAACCGCGAGCTTCTAGTAACGAGTCAGGATCAATCTGGAAAGTTCGCTTGAGGAGCTTTTTCGGTATTTTCCCACCCACAACTACTTTCATCAAAAAGGACAAGAAATTTGACCTCCATAACCAGGATGTGAGTGATCAGTCAAAATCTTCATCATTAACACCGAGTTTTTGCGAATCATCCTTCTTTAGTAGAGGAGAAAATCGATCGAATAAGCTTAGTAATTGTACAACATGGAAGATCATAGGATCATGCTAGAACATTATTTGAGAAAATTTGCATTTGAGACATTTCAAAGAAATTCAAGTAGTTTTTTATACCAAATACATGATCTGTCTTTAATGAAACGACCTAAAGGAAGAGGAAGATCGATGATTCGCATTAACAGGATCAAGGTTTTTTTTATTTTTTCCCTTTTTTCTGTTGTTTTTTTGTTGCCTTTTTCTCCATCGTATTCAGGGAGTACTTTCCCAATTAATCCTTCCAAGACTGCTTGGGACAATCCTTTTAACTTACTTACAGATGGAAACTTAACTTATCATTCATCGAATTATTTACATATTGACCCTCTAGCCAGTAATGAGAGTGAAATTGTTTTCAATGTCAGTTCCATTGTCTCTGTCCAGCTAGTAACCAATCCCAACGCTACGTGGACTTTTATGGGTGATCTTGTTTTAACTGTAGAAGAATGTTATCAGAAACTAAATTCCACCTACTATTACCCATATGAGTTTAGTTGGGCACCGTATGAGGGTAAACATGGATTTTTCACAGAAAAAACATTCCAGAGTAGCTATCATTACAACCTTGGGGAAAATTTATCGTCAATGGATCTTTTTAGTGGCCAGATTTCTGCCGAATGGGACTCTGGTCTAAATATCGGAACATTAATCCCCAAAATGAGGGAAAGCAATGGTCATCTTAGAAGTATTTTCGAGATAGATGCACAATCATGGAGGATTGAGGATGAAGTTGCGTTTGATTGGTCAAAAGACAATCAAAACTTCATTGTAACTAATGTCGGACAATTCAACCAATTAAATACTTGGGTACTTGAAGCACAAACCCAAAACCGATACAAACTCACATATCACAATGAGGCCGAATATGACCAAAATACTGGTCTACTCATTCGTCATGATTTTTGGGAATCAGAAAAAGATTATGAGATGGAGGCTCATATCTGGATATCTGATTTTGGTAATCTCATCGATAATGGTAACCCTTCAATTATTTCTCCAGCAGGTAAAATTGTCTGGTCAATGGAGCCTATTGTGATTCTGTTCGACGTACTTGAGAACCACTTTGAAAGTTATAATTTCTATCGAAATACTACCCTTATTGAATCGAACAATGTTAGTAAGCAAGATTGGAATTTTACTGTTACCCCCACCTCTGGAAATACTACTTATACTCTTGAAATCAAAGATACACTCGGATTTTCTGAGAATGGGACGACTTGGATAAAATTCAGTACCGTGAGAACCTCTACTGCAGGTTCCACAGTAACAACTACAACAACTATTTCTACAACTAGAAGTACTTCAATTACTACCACTATAACAACAAAGGGCAGTAAAAGCATAACTTCCCCGCTAATAATACCTGCTTTTAAAATAATACCATCAATAATGGCTATATCTGTTATAGCTTCAGTAATTGTATTCAAACGTTGGAAAAGCAAAACGTAATAAATAGATAAATGTTGATTAAAGTTTAATGCTATCTAATCTCTCCTAATGATGGTCACTAGTGTTGCTATACAGAATAAGGTAACACCTAGTTCCAATATCTGAAGGAATGGTAGAATGTTGCT
>JBHLPG010000460.1:0-2690 GCA_048939725.1 Promethearchaeota archaeon
TGTACCTCTGAAATAGCTGACATTAAATCTTTACTTTTTGTTAATCCTGATCCAATTTTATCTGGAATCGCTCCGATCAATTGCGTTAAATCACTGGATATTGAGTCTTGGGTTTGAGTAGCCCTCGTGTTGGTCTCTGAAACAAGATTTAATACTTCATGTTCAAGAACATTAATGAGTTTTTTCCCCTCTGATTCAAAAAATGAATTAGCTTCTGTAAGCATTGTACTAATGGGATCGTAATACGCCTCTACTACATCAGTAATTGTGGGTGTTATTCCCGAAACGGTTTCTTGCAAATCATTCGAGATTCCTTCAATAGTATCACTAATTATTTTTCCGAAATTTGAAGAGAAGCTAGCTACGCTTTGATCCACTTCTGTGAAATATGCTTGATGACGATTGACGATAGTATTCTTTTCAAGTTCCATAGTATTTTTACCATTCGTAATGGTATCATCCAGGAAGTTGCCAACTTGATCTAATAATGTATCATGACGAGAATTTAGAGAAGTAATAAAATTTTCTCCGGTTGATGAGAATGACTCAACAGATGCTAGAAATTCTTGATAGAGACGATCCATTTTTTGGCTCAATTGAATCTTACTTGAACTAATTTCTGTTTCAACTTTTGTAAAAATATCTCGGATTTCAGAACTGAAAGTTTTAATTGTTTGTTGGATCTCCTTTTCTGTTTGAGCTTTTATTTCTGGGAAGTTTGTCTCTAATTCTGCTACCGTTGTTTCTAGGCCCCTTAACTCGTTTTCTAGTTCAGAATTAATTCCTTTAATTTTTTCAGCAAATATTTCCTTCTGATTTGTAATAAACTGTTCCATATTCTTTAGGTGCTTCAAGCTCGCTGACCTTACATCCTCAATACGTTCTTGTGAGCTATTATAGTGATTTTCAATATCACTGAGTAATTTTGTTGTAGTTTCTTCTAATAAAGCTGGAAGTGCTTGGACATCTTGGAGTTTATCTGTAATTTCTGAAGTAATCCTAGATGAATTTTCTTTAATTAACTCATTAGTGGTTTGATAGACTCTTGTGGTATGATTCTGAATTTCTTGTTGAGCTTCCTCCAAAGTAGCAGTCATCTGTGTCCTATTTTCTTCCAATCGGTCTGGAACTTCTTGAAACATCTTTTGCTGAGTTGTATCAGATGTCTTGATTTGTGAGCTAACAAAATCATTGATTTTATCCTGAGTATCACTTATACTTGTTTTCAGGTTTTGAAGACTTTTGTTTATTGATTCAAGCAATACACTTGACTGGTTATTTAAATCATCTCTAATCTGGGATAGAACACTGGTTCCCTTCTGGGAAGTCATTTTCCAATGGCTTGCAATAAAATCTTTGAGATTTGAAAGATCAAATTGGTCCTTTAAGGTATTATAAGTACTGTCAATCTCTTTAGCAACTGATTCGTTAATTACTTCAGCAATCCGAGCTCCACCTGATTCACTTGCTGATTGGAAAGCAAGTTGTAGGTTTTTAATGAAGTGTTCTACTTCTGACCCGAGAATTGTTTCTAACTCTTGTGGTGCTTGAGCTGACTGCTTTATTTGTTGTAATGTAGAATTCATTTTTTCAAATTCGTTAACTAGACTTTCCCTAAGACTATCACCTAGGGAAGTTGAAATTGTAGAGAGGAGAAGGGAAAGATGATCAGTAAGACCCTCCCTTCGGGAGTTAAATCTCTCCTTGATTTTATCTGAAAACACTGAGATGTTTTTTAACGCTAATTCGTACGATGATTTAACAGATGTTCCTAGATCTTCGCTGATAGCGTCCATTAAACGCTGGATTTCTAGATTCTGTGTGTTTAAGCTAGTGTTTATTGTTTCGGCAAATGATTCACTAGAAACATTGAAATTATGAATTTGTCCATCTATAAGTTTTTCTGTACGTTTTTGAGCGCTTTCAAACTCTTTCATTGCTGAAGTTACTATTTTCTCTATATCTTGAAAGCCTCCCTTTCCTAAACTAACTCTTTTGCTTAATCTCTCTGTGACTTCAGAATTGATTTCAGTTAAACGAGCCTTAATTTTGTTTAACTCAGCCTTTACGGCTCTATCGAAATTGTTAAAATCATCAGTATGTCGTGCTTGGTATTCTTCTAGCTGACTTGGAATATTGCGACTAAGTACTAATGTAGACTTTGTTATCTTATCACTTAAGGCATTTAATCGCTCATTGGAAGCAACAATGAGATCTTCTTGTTCTTTAATTGCTGTTTTGTTTACCTCCGCCACATCTGTAGCGAGATTTGAAATGTCTTGATCAAAAGCTTCAGAAATTGTTTGGTTACCAGCATCTATACTAGTTTTCAATTGATCAATAATTCTAGAGATTTCTGCTTGAGAATTATTTGAGATTGTGTTTAAATCACCAGTGACTTGATTAACCACATTGAGGTTTTGAGAAATCTCCTCTGTTCTTGCTGCTACATTTTCAGTTATCGCTGATTGCATTTGACCAAGCATCATATTAGCAGAGGCCCCAAAAGATAAAAACTCCTCATTTGCTACATTTCGGAGATAAACTAAAGCTTTTGAAAGTTTATCCCGATTTGAAGTTGTTTCTTTCATCTTTAGGTTCATTTTATCGACCGCTGTTAATATATCTACTAAATCTATCTCTAAATCCTCAATGAATACCTTTTCCGAATCCGAAATCCTTTTTATAAT
>JBHLPG010000461.1:0-2686 GCA_048939725.1 Promethearchaeota archaeon
ATTCTCTAGATATTCTTAGAGGTCTTGGGAAATGATCTGGAATTTCCATATTGCCATTGAACTAATTCTGGGTTTTTTAACTCTTACATTGTCAGGATACGGTGCGTATGTGGCTTATAAAATTCTAAATCAGCGGAATACGGAGAAAATACAGAATCCTGAAAAAGAAAAAGAGAATTTTTACTATTTATTAAGCATGATCTCTGTGATATTACTAGTATCACGATCCCTTAATGTTTTCTATTTTTATTATGTCCTAGTATCACTTATTCCAATTATTCCTGAAGCAATGTGTCCCTATGGGGTTTTAGATGCCTCACTTCCATCTATTGGCTTCTTAGACCTTATTACAAAATTAATAGTACCTTTTGCGTATGGAGCTTGGATATTGATTGACTACATCAATAAAAAGACTGAAAAACTAGTTTTAACAAATTTTCTTGCGAAATTATACATACTTGGAATGTTTCCGTTACTTCTAGTGGATTCAGGATTAGACTGGATATATTTCTGGTTTATTGAACCTATTGAAGTCAACTGCTGTCGTAATGTTTATAATGCAGCCTTTGATTATAATCCTATCAATATCCTTGGTCCAGAAACAGCTTTAATCGTTTTTCTAATTACCATGGCACTTTTAGCAATAATCATAATCCTGCAATTTTTTAGAGATTGGAATCAATTCTTTTTGCCTGGGTCACTAATTCTTGCAGTTCTTACTGTCCCACTTTTCTTAATCGCTTTACAGGAATACATATCTCCTGTTTGGATTACAGTTTCTAAGAGTATCTTGAAACAACCTCTGGGAGAACCTCATCACTGTCCTTTCTGTTTGATAAAACGATGGTGGTCAATGATCCCATTTCTCTTAGTGGTTTGGATTGGTTTAGCCTCAGTAGGATGGCAAGCAATTATAAAGAGCATTATTAGATATGATATCGAAATAAAAGAGGAAACGCAACTTATTCTCCAAAATCTACGGTTTACGAACCTGATTAGTCTAATCAGTGGTTTCTTAATCCTAATCGGCCACATTATCTTCTTCATCTTCATCAATGTGATTTAATCTAAATTTCAAGAAGATTTTATGAAAGCTAGAATTAATGAGGCCAATATAAATTTTGGAAACTCTTAGGTTGTAAAACAGAAGATTAGCTAGTTTATTCAAAGTAATTATTCCTAGATGTTATAAGGAGAAAAGTTCGATGACTATGAATTTCGATTTACCTGAAGAATCTATGATGATGCGTGATGCGGTACGTGAATTTGCTGAAAAAGAAATTCAACCTATCGCGGGCGAGCTTGATGAAAAAGAAGAGTATTCACCGGAATTAACAAAGAAAATGGGGGATCTTGGATTAATGGGAATAAGCATTCCTGAAAGATATGGTGGAAGCGGACTCACATACCTTTCCTATATAATTGCTGTCGAAGAACTCGCAAGAGTGGACGGTTCTCAAGCTGCAACTGTAGCAGCACATAACAGTCTTGGTATAGGACCAATCTACTATTTTGGTTCAGAAGAACAGAAAGAACATTATTTACCTAAATTAACAACTGGTGAGAAACTGTGGGGATTCGGTTTGACTGAACCTGAAGCTGGTAGTGATGCGGGGGGAACTAAGACAAAAGCAATACAAGAAGGTAATGAATGGATTATTAATGGATCAAAAATATTTATTACTAATGGATCAACTCCAGCATCACTTGGTTCTACCGTTCAAGCAGTTACTGGCACCAGATCAGATGGTCGCGGGCGAGAGTACACCTGTTTCCTAGTTGATCAAGGGGTAGAGGGCTTTGAAGCAAGAACAATGCATAAAAAGATTTGTTGGAGAGCATCTATTACCTCTGAACTTTATTTTACAGATTGTAGAGTGTTTGAAAGCCAAATGCTAGGATCACGGGGACAGGGATTCCATCAAATGCTAGATACACTAGATAAAGGAAGACTGTCCATTGGAGCCATGGGTTTAGGCTGCGCACAAGGTGCTTTTGAACTAGCTCTGGAGTATGCGAAACAGAGAAAAGCCTTTGGCCGACCGATATCTAAATTTCAGGTAAACGCTTTCAAACTTGCTGATATGGCGGTAGAAATTGAAGCTGCACGAAACCTCCTCTATAAAGCAACATGGCTTTTTGATCAAGGTAGAGATGAATACAAAACCTTAGCAGCAATGGCTAAATTATACTGCTCTGAAATTTCCAAAAGGGTCGTCCATCAAGCTGTTCAAATTCATGGTGGGTATGGATTAATGAAAGAGTACCCTGTAGAGCGTTTTTATCGAGATCAACGCCTCTTGGAAATTGGAGAAGGAACTAGCGAAATCCAACGTCTCGTCATCGCTAGAAAGTTAGGATGTTGATGATAAACTCCTTTTTAAGTGATTAGGTACTTTTTACAAAGAAACTCCTGTTCTCCCATTTAATATGCTATAGAATGGATTTGCACAAATCAAACGCTTTATTAATATGTAATTAGGAAATTATACTAGAGAATTCTTTCATATCCTCAAAATACAAGTCTATCTCCATATTGGAAATGAAATCTTCCTATTTTTTGAAATAGAGGGAAGGAACAATTAGAGTTCCTTCCATCCTCTTTACTCAGATATAATTTAGAGAAAATCTCTGATTAAGCTTTCTAGTTCCTAGTTTGCGCGTTGATGGTACCTCTATTCACTAT
>JBHLPG010000122.1:0-10763 GCA_048939725.1 Promethearchaeota archaeon
CGAAAGTGGAGATTCATTAGTAAATTCTTGTTTTCTGCTGCTTCTAAGAATATTTTAAATAAGGGACGTTGATGAGGAATACAGGCTTTATCTTCAGCATTTCTTTCATCTAATCCAACCTCTCCTAACATCATTGCTCCTTCACAAAGATCTACAACTTCTTCCATACGATCAATGTACTCGTGAGCATACCATGGAAGAATACCAAAAGAAGGGAATATAAATCTTGATTGAGTTGAATAAGATAAGATTTTCTTATATGATTCAATACTACATGATTGAGCAAAGGTCACAATATGATTCTTTTCAATATCTTGAATTGCCTCTTTACGTCTTTGGTCTCCTTTTAACCAAGGATCATCAAGATGTAAGTGTGTATTAATATACAAAGGGACTCCTCAAAAACTGAAAACTTTTCTTCTAAATAAAAATACTTTGATATTGGTAATCAACTCTCTCTGAACTATAAGGGTTTCATATTCCATATCTTATAGGTCTCAAAGATAAAAATACCAGAGGCGCTCAAAGAGAAAAGTAGAAATAAAAATTCGACTGGTGTAACACTGCCCTGAAAAAGAATAATAAAAAGCGATAATAGAGATCCTATTGAAAAGAATGATAAATATAAAAGCATTCGAGGAATCATTTTACGCCCAATTTTAATGTATAAGCCCATTATACCATTTTTAACCTCTGATTTGACAAGATACTTCCCTGTACTTTCAGATTGAATAACTAGTTCCGCGTTAACAAGTTTGTTTATATGATAAGATACTGTGGAAGGAGAGGGAATCTTTAGTTCCTTTTGAATCTCACGAATTCCTGAACTACCATGGGTTAGAAGGTACCAATATATCTGAAGTGTCTTGCCTTTCAAAAGATCCTCAGTTTCGATGCTCATGGAATCATTCACTGTAAATTTCATGTACACAAAAATATTTCGTTATAGGAATAGAAAAAGAGAAGAGAAGTAGAAGGTATTAAATCCCTTCGAGATGCTCATATTGGGAATGTTTCGTAAATTAATTGCTCAAAACTTTGGATAGCGGTTAAAATGAGCTGAACTTCGGAGATTGGGAGAAAAACTAAGTCGTCATAATTATATGCTACATTTACACTATTTATACCATGATGTGTATATTGAGACAACTCCCAAGTCCCATTTACTATACTAATTATGTTGTGTTCCTTTGAAAAAACAAGTGATAGTGAAGTTCCATTCTCATATGCTATGTCACAAATAAATGAAGGTGGCCAGATGTCTGTCATAGTAAGAGTTGGACTCGTTTCATTTAATACTTCAAGAGCTCCTCGAAAATTAGCCATGACATCATTTAGATCTTGTTGATCTATATCAGCTAATTCTGCGGCAGGCTCATGAATTAATGCCATCTTTGGAGTATCATTTACTAATCCAATGCGAACCCCATCTATATACAATGGACTATAATGTTCGCTTAGATTGAAATTAACCCAAGTGTTGTTATAGCACCAAACATAGGAAATATTCTCCTCAGATGCAGCCATTCTAGCAGCAATTTGGGCACCTATTCCTCCTTGAGGTGGTTCACCATTACCATTTCCATCTCCATTTTCATGATTGTTATTCTCGCTGTTTAACAAATTGTAAGCAACGATAAAGGCACTTGTAGCAATGATCCCGCCAATTACAATTGCTATAATACCATATTTTATAATGTTGCCATTAATTGCCATAATTTTGAACTTCCTAGCGTAAAAATCTAAGATATAATAAAAAATTTTCATATAAAAAGTTGTACAATAGAACAAGTTGTTTCTAGAAAAGAACGATTTGTACCAAAGTAAGAACATTCTTAGAACTTATAAAAATTATGTAATAGAGGTAACAGATTGGAATACCTTCTAATAAAATTGCTAGAAATTGATTATAAAGTGATTTTAGATGAATACTGAAGATCAGAGAATGAGAATAGGCCCAATATTATCTCAAGAATTTCATAACGGCTGGAATATGTTACGACAGGCGATTGAAAATATTGTAGAAGAATTATGGGTAACTACTATAAATGATTGGTCGTTCTCATGGAATATATACCATATAATTGAAACTGCTGAATTTTATAGTCGTAATACACCCCTTGGGATGGAATGGGGAAAAAGAGTTGGTATTAACTGGGAAATGGATACGGAGGAGGAAATTAATAAGAAAAAATCAAGAATTACGAAAGAATTTCTTCTTAATTATCTGAAGGAGATTGAGGATAAGATTACAAATATTCTAACCAATACTAAGGATGAAGACTTTTTTAAGACAGATGAGTTTGATCAGGGAACTCTTTATGTCTTTGAAAAACTTGTGTATTTATTAAGACACAATATGCACCATATTGGGGAATTAAATAAGGTACTACGGGATTCAAACAATCAACGAATAAGTTGGCGTTAGAAAGAGAATTAAACAATGTAATAGGAAGTAGAAAAAAACGTCTTGGTCACTTGAGGATCTGAAATCATTTCAACAACAACATGAGACATATGAGGTAGTTCGAAATAATACAAAATGGATATTTTACGACCTTGGGAACAAGGAATCAGATTTTGCAATTGTTTTTTTGCATGGAACTACAGGAAGTGAGGAAATATTTTGGATTCCAATGCAATCACTAATGAAAAAATTTCGGATAGTAAGCTTCAACCTTCCTCCTATAATCGGAGTCAATGAACTATCTCAGGGAATACATGAAATACTTAACAATCTTCAAATAAAAAGGATTGTATTGATTGGAACTTCGTTTGGTGGTTATTTAGCCCAATCTTTCTCATTTAAATATCAAGAGATGGTTCAGAAACTTGTCCTTTCAAATACTTTTATAACTACACACCTTTACAACCAAAAATACAAGAGATTGTTATCGATTGAGAAGTTAATCCCAACTTTTTTGCTAAAAAGAATCATGAAGAGAAGTCTATTATCTATAGGACATACTCAAACTCAAGAGTATCTCCTTAGCCAATTAGAGCATAACTTATCAAAAAAGACGCTAATGGCTAGATTAAAGAGTTTTATTACTAATGAGGTTCTCAACAAAGCACC
The DNA here is from genome assembly GCA_048939725.1 of Promethearchaeota archaeon. Lineage (GTDB taxonomy): Archaea > Asgardarchaeota > Heimdallarchaeia > Hodarchaeales > Hodarchaeaceae > Hodarchaeum. The sequence continues at coordinate 3,077 of JBHLPG010000122.1, forward strand.
TATAGATCATATACTGATCATTGAAACATTAGATGACCCACTTGTCCCAAAACAATTGCAGGATGAGTTAAAGGAAGCCTATCCTAAAGCGTCTGTCAAGACTTTTGAAAAGGAAGCGAATCATTTTCCTTATCTGATAAAGGGCGATGAATATACTCAAATTCTAATGAAATTTATTTAGAGCCAAACATCCTTATTTTTTATTATTTAAATGGGATAAAGAACGGAATTGATTAATTAATGGATAGACACAATCGTATTTGTAAATCGGTTTTGGAAATAATTGGAAATACACCGTTAGTTGAATTAAATCGCTTAACAAAAGATCTGGATGGTCATATCTTAGCGAAGATTGAATATTTAAACCCTGGTTTTTCAAAAAAAGATAGAATCGCTTTACAGATGATTGAAGAAGCAGAAAAATCTGGTGCTTTGAAACCAGGCCAAACTGTGGTGGAATTAACCAGTGGTAATACAGGAACAGGATTAGCAATTGTTTGTGGGAATAAAGGATACTCCTTTGTAGCAGTAATGAGTAAAGGGAATACAAATGAAAGGGCCCGAATGATGAGAGCTTTAGGGGCTGAAGTCATACTAGTTGAACAGGCTCCAGGATCAATACCAGGTACGGTTTCAGGAGAATCATTGGAACTAGTAGAACAAGAAACAAAGCGTATTGTAAAAGAACGGAAAGCCTTTCGTTGTGATCAGTTCGATTTAAATGGTAATTTTAACGCCTGGTACTTACATGCTGCAAAAGAAATCATTCAGCAAACAGGAGGTAAATTTGATGGTTTTTGTGATTTTCTTGGGACAGGGGGAACTTTTGCTGGACTCTGTAGAGGTTTTAAGGAATTTAATCCCAAGATTCAATGCTATTTAATCGAACCAAGTAATGCAGCCATCATAGCAGGAAAGACGGTTCAAAACAAAGGTGATCATAAAATCCAAGGAGGAGGTTATTCAATGCCAAATCTAAAATTTCTCAAGGATATTTCCTTTGATGGAGCGTTGGAAGTTTCAGATGAGGAAGCTTATGCCACATCTAGACGCTTAGCGAAAGAGGAAGGGATATTTGCTGGTCCTTCTTCAGGGGCAAATGTTCACGGAGCATTGCAGCTCCTCAAGGGTTCATTAAAGGGAAAGACTGTCTTGGTGATACTCCCAGACTCAGGATTAAAATATTTAAGTAGCGATCTCTGGTAAGAAGGGTGATTTTTTCATTATATGAGTTATACGGGCCTTAAATAACCCCATTTCTCAAGAGCTTTTTGAAGTTCTGGATTTGAATGTGCTTTTTCTTCTAGTGATACTTCTTCTTGCCATGCTTCAATCGCTTGAACAGTAGCCTTGGTACCTGCATGTGTACCTTCAGGATGTCCATGAATGCCTCCACCAACCTGCAGAACCATGTCAGTAGTTCCATATACAGTTAAAACTTCTGGAAGGACACCTGGGTGAAGTCCACCAGAAGCAACTGGTAAAGTAGGCTTGATGTGTCCCCACGATTGGGTTAGTCTTCTTCCCTCATCTTCATCAACTTGTTGTTTAAGAAGAAGATCTCTCATATCCAGAACATCCTCTTTCGGACTATCAAGCTTTCCAACAACCGTACCAATGTGGATATTATCAACACCGATGAGTCTCATCAATTTAGCCAGAAAATACATGCTTATACCATGTGTATAGTGTTTTGTGAATGTTGCATGCATAGCACGATGCGCATGTATAGCCATATCTAAATCTTCAGCAATATTCCTAAGGGTTTGAACACTCGCAAAACCAGTGGTTACCACATCAACCATAAAGTATTTAAATCCATGATCGTGAATAATCTTAACACGTTTTTCCATTTCATAAGTTTCTGCAGTCACATTGATAAGTGCATCCTTAATTGCTCCTGTTTCTGCCTCTGCTTTGTCTCGTGTTTTTGCTAGCTGTTTTACACGCTTCTCAAAGACATTAAATGATTGAGAAGTCAGGTTTTCATCATCTTTAACCAAATCCCCTCCGGCACTCCAGAAATCCCAGGCAATTTCACAATGTTGCTCAACAGTCAATCCAATTTTTGGTTTGGGGACACACGCTAACAAGGGTCCTGTTTTTCTTTTGAAAATTCTTTGAATTGCTTCAACTCCCATATGCGGCCCTTTGGATCCTTTGATATATTCTAATGGAATAGTTGCATCAATTAATCGTAAATTTTTAACGGCCTTCATTCCAAAAATATTCCCAGCTATTCCAGACATGAGCTGAGGGATGTTATCTTTTTCCCACAAAATTAACGGATAAGCAATTTTTACTTGATGATTATCGTTCCAAAATGCTAATCCCCGCATGTCATATATACGATCATCCAGTGTCTCTAATGTGGTCCAAGTACCAATAGAAGATTCTGAAGCTAACCTCCCAATAGTGTCATCGATCGTAACTTCATCTGATTTATCAAAATAATAAAGAGCAACTAGATCACTGTCTTTAGGTTGGTAGTCTCTCATAATAAAATCATGATACCATTCTATCTTTTCTTTTCCCATGAAAATCATCTCACAATATTTCTTATTGGTCTTCCTACTTCGATTAAAGCAAATTTTTTCTTTATTAATACAGATTATTCCAAGAAATATTAACTAGATAAAAGGGATTGTCTCATCATATTCAACTTCTTCAGCTTGAACCATATGCTTCCAGCGCATTAGCATACGTTCAAACGCTTCTTTGGCATTTGCGTCAATAGAGAAGTGTGATTCGCCTTGAAAATTGAATAAACGAAGCTTTTTCGACTTCGCTTCATACTTAGCTTCCAACCTTCCGATAAAATCACCTAGGAAGAAGAGGGGGTAAACATAATATCCCCAAATACGATCCTTAGGCTTTTTGTATACTTCCCAAACGTAATCAAAATTAAATAACTTATTCAGAAGCTGTCTATCCCAGATAAGCGGATCTAATGGTCCAATAACTCTCATCTCCTCATCAAACTCTTCTTCACACAAACTTCTCCAATTTGACGGGACAATATACCCTGTGCCTTCATCTTTTAGTTGAATAAGTAAAGGAACGGGTTCTTCAGAGGGTTCTTGGTTGTATAGTTGTTCAGGCAAAATCTTCATCTTCTTGCTAAACCTCACTTTCCCATTCTTTTTAATTGAAATTCTACCTGTAGGAGTTACAGGAAAGCTTTTCATCTTAAATTTGACCTTTAAAAATCCTTGCTCCTCTTCAGAGTATGATTTCTTACCTAAATGTGGCTTTTCGATATAATTATCAATTAAATCATACGTTTTTCGAAAATTATTGTCACGAATTACCGCCAATTTTCCCATAGCCCATAAAAGCTCTAATGCAGTTCCAGAATTTCGACTAGTCTTCCATACTGCATATTTTGGATTAGCTTTCCCTAATTCAGTTAAATCGGATCCACGAGTAACCCCATGGGTGTGAACATAGTCCAAAACCTGATCTAACATTTGTGGATGTGTCTCCTCGAGTATCTTTAGCGCACGACTGTAATATCTCCCAAGATGATCACGACCAAGCGTTTTAGAGTAGAAAAGTGGGAAATAATCTACATAGATAGCATTTAAATTATGAAAATAGGTTTCAAATACTAATTTCTCTGGATATACAGTTTTCTCAAATTCCCCACATTGATATTCTGGCATCCGTGAACTGAAAAAGAAATCATGATACCTACCAGCAGGATTCAGAGGATCAAGTTGGACCAGACCTTGTTTTTGAATGATTTTTCTAATATCTTTCCCTTGCCAGCGATGGAGATGACATCCTACGATTATTAAATGTTTCAATTCAGTTTGAGTAATTTGAGGAATAGATGGCATTGTATTAGTCCCCACATAATCATTTTTTTTATGCTCTTAGGTTGAACATCATTGTTACTATAACTACTCAATCCTCTTATAATACTAGTAAATTGTCCAATTATCGAACTAAATGATGAAGCGTGAGTAGAAAAATTATGGCTAAGACATGTGAAACTCCTACAGACATCTGGAACCCATCAGAGAATCTTAGTCCAAGAATAAGAAAACTTCGTGATGAATTTTTCTCTTTCTTTGAAAGATATGAAAGATATACAAATGAAGTTCGATCTTATACAACTGGCCGTGAATGGGATAATGTTTATTCATTTTTCCATTGGGGAGTAACACCCGAAGGTCTTCCATTCTTTCCTGGATTTAAAGATACTTTGCGAGCATTAGCGGAAGTTATTGAATTTCCTGACGATGTCTATCAGCGTACGATTGCTGAAAGAAAAGCATTCTTTTTTAACAAAGTCCTTGCCGACCATCTACCCGTTTTAATATTGGAAGGAGAGTTAATTGTTGGAAGTCACTTTAATACAGCATTAAGTAAAGTTTTAACAAGTTTCGAAGCAAAAAAATGGGATAAAGGCCAAACAAAGTATTTTAACGAACTGAAGCTTCGGTGTGAGACTGGAGAATTTAATTATGGGGCGATTCCTGGACATCTTGTCCCCAATTACCCTAAAGTTCTAGAGAAAGGCTTTTTAGGAATTCAAAAAGAATTAAAGGTATTCTTTGGCCAAATTACGGAACCAAAACATAAAAAGTGGCTTCAAGCTTTGATCGACTCTTGTGATGGCCCTCGTATTCTAGCTGAAAGATATTCAATAGAAGCGAAACGATTAGCAGAAGAAGAACTTAATCCTAAACGAAAAGAAGAATTGTTAGAATTATCAAGAATTTGTGCTAGGGTTCCTTGGGAGCCTGCAACTACTTTTTGGGAAGCTGTCCAATCTGTTTGGTTAACTCATGCATTAGTATTAGCAGCGGAAAGTTACCCTGGCGCAGGAACAAGTCCAGGACGTATAGACCAATTTTTTTATCCCTATTATAAGAAAGACATTGAAAATGGAACTATTACCAGAGAATTTGCCAAGGAGATCCTCGAATGCTACTGGATAAAGCACAATTATGCTTACGACTTCCAAGGCCAGATAGGCAACTCCCAAGGTATCAATTCAAGCTTTGGCCAGTTAATAACACTTGGTGGTATTAATGAAAGCAATGAAGACGCGAGTAATGATTTAACATGGCTTATTTTAGAAGTTATTGAGGAAATCAACCTTTTAGAACCAAAACCCAATATTAGACTCCATTCCAATACATCACAAGCACTTTTTACACGAATTGCTGAATTAATAGCTAAAAGCCAGGGTTCGCCTTTTCTGATGAATTTTGATGAGCTGTCCATGAAAGCTCTTATTTGGCAAGGAATACCAAAAGAAGAAGTGTGGAACTACGCTCCAGTTGGGTGTCTCGAAAACACTATGATTGGTAATGATATATCAGGAACCGTAGATGTTAATGTCAACATTGCCAAAGCTGTCGAACTTACCTTAGCCAATGGTAAAGATATCCGCCTAAATAAACAACTAGGTCCGAAAACTGGTAACCCTCTTGACTTTACAACTTTTGATCAGTTTATGAAAGCTTTTAAAATACAATTAAGATCATTGATGGATCGAGCTATCAAAGCTTATGATTTTATTGATCAATTACGCTTTGATTATGAACCAGTTCCGTATGTATCTGTTTTAGTTGATGGATGTGCAAATTCAGGGAAGGATGCAAGATCTGGAGGCGCAAAATATAACTTCACAACAGTAGAAGGATTAGGTCTTGCGAATACTGCTGATTCATTGGCTGCAGTAAAGAAGTTAGTTTTTGAAGAGAAAAAAGTATCTATGGATGAGCTTATAAAAAACGTCACACAAAATTTTGAAGAAAACGAAGAGCTAAGGCAATTATTAATTAATCATGCACCAAAATTTGGAAATGATGATAACTATGTAGATACGCTTGCAAGGGAAATTTCACAATTCTGGGGGAAATATGTTTTTACGAAGAAAACTCCAACTGGGCGTCGGTATCGGGGTGGTTACCTTTCATGGAATTATTTTATCTCATTTGCACCTAAAACTGGTGCTTTACCTGATGGTAGACTTAGAGGACAATTCTTATCAGGAGGAGTTGGACCATTTCAAGGAGTAGATACAAACGGACCAACTGCGTCTGCGTTATCTGTGGGAAAATTGGGATTAGAAGTTCATCCTAACGGTACTTCTCATACTATGAGTTTTTCTCCAGCCTCCTTACGTGATGAGGAACATATCCATAAGATGGTAGCTTTCTTGCGAACATATGGAAAAATTGGTGGAACTGCCTTACAAACGAATGTTATTAGTCCTGAAACACTTATTGAAGCTCAAAGAAATCCTAATCAATACCGAAATCTATTGGTTCGAGTAACAGGGTATAATGCATATTTCACTACACTAGGAAAAGAACAACAAAATGAAATTATCGCTAGGGAATCACACAGGGTATAACAATAATGTCAGATCTAATAGGTCATGTGTTAAACATCCAACGCTATAGTACTGAAGATGGCCCTGGCATACGTACAACTATTTTTTTACAAGGTTGTTCACTTCGATGTAAATGGTGTCAGAATCCAGAGAGTTTTGAATTACGACCATATTTGGTTTGGTATAGCGATAGGTGCATTGTGGCTAGACATTGTATTGAAATATGTTCAGAGAATGCATTAGAACTCACAAAGGGAGGAATGAAGATTGATCGAATACATTGTACAAATTGTGGAAAATGTACGCAAATATGCCCAACAAAAGCTTTTGAAGTCCTTGGACGCAAAATGACTGTTGATGAAGTAATTTCTCAATCTGTTAGAGATAGATCATTTTATGAGGAATCAAACGGGGGAGTTACACTTTCAGGGGGAGATCCACTTTTCCAACCAAAATTTTCTTTCGCGATTTTATCTGAATTAAAGGTAAAAGAGGTCCATACAGCTCTTGATACAAGTGGATATACAAACCCAGATACTTTTTCACGAATTATCAAACAGACAGACTTGGTTCTATTAGATCTTAAAGTTATTGAGCCTAAAGTTCATGAAGATATAACTGGTGTTAATAATAAGACGATTCTTTCAAATGCTCGATGGTTGGGAACACAAAGTAAAAAAGTTTGGATACGGACTCCAATCATTCCGCTATATACTGATCAAGAGTCAAACATTGAGGCTATTGCGTCTTATATTAAAACGCATATGTCTAACGTTGTTGAACGTTGGGATCTTCTCTGCTATAACAATATGTGCATATCAAAGTGGAAAAGGTTAGATCTGTCTTATGAATGTAAAGATCTACCCCTGATATCAGAATCAAAAATCAAACTATTAGCTGAAATTGCTAAATCTGCAGAAATTCCAGTTACATGGTCAGGGGTTGTTAATAAATCTTAGGTGAAAGATTGGTGAAGTTACCTAAATCTGCAAAAGAAGCATTTGCATTAGAACTAGAAGCAGCTAAATTTATGGCGACTCGTGATGAAAAAGGTGTACCAAACATTGCTATGATTTCAACTCTTAGTCCATGGGAGAAAGACGAAGAACAGTTAATTTTTGGTAATTTTTTGATGTGGCAAACAAAAAAGAATCTTGAGAACGGATCCCCAGTTTCCATATCTGTGATGACTTTAGATTTTAAATCATACGAAGTTAGAGGAAGTTTTCTTGGTTTCGAGACTTCAGGGGAGAAATTTGATGCTATGAGTAAGAAAGATCTTTTTCGTTATTCTGCAATTGGCTTGTTAAGAAGTGTGGGAACTATTGCGAT
>JBHLPG010000123.1:0-10748 GCA_048939725.1 Promethearchaeota archaeon
TTTTATATATTTAGGATACTAACAGAAACATAGAAGGCAAGTCTGTATTGAATCCCAGAAATTTTATGAATTTTTAGTCTTGAGAGCCTTTATTCGTTCAATTCTCAATCCTAAAGCTATGATCAGGGGTTGATTTCCTTTCCTTCTGAATTAATCCGAACTCTGAATCAATCCAACTCAATATTTCATCTCTGACTAATCTTACATTTTGTAATATCTCTTCGTCTGAACCTGAGAATTGAGAAGGATCGGGAAAACTTTTATGCTTATATTCTTTTACTCCTGGAAAAAAGGGACAATTTTCTTTAGCTGAGTCACATACAGTGACAACAATATCTATTTTCTGATCTAAAAATCTATTTTAATATTTATATATACTATTGGAACATATATATATATTCCAATATAGAGTTCGGTATTGATTACGTATATCAGTTTTTCAATATATTCGCTGTTGATGATGTTCATCAACCGTTTAATTGCTAAATGACTACATAAGTAGGGATCAAAACTCATGGTAGAGAAAAATTCGTTTTCTCAGAAGTTTGATGTTAGAAAAATTCAGAAAACTGGTGGTTCTTCCTACGTAATCACCTTACCAAAGAGTTGGTTAAATTCCTTAGTTGATACAGAGCAAGTTAAAAATAACGGGGAAGACCTAAACAATAAGGAGGATAAAATAAAAGGAATGAAACTAGGATTGGTTACCCAACCTAATAATACGCTCCTTATTACACCTAATTTATCTGGTAAGCCAATCCAGCGTAAGAAAACTATTGATATTAAAACAATCCCAGATTCTACTTTCTTCTTTCGTTACTTAATTTCAGCTTATATCGCTGGGTACACAAAAATTGAAATTACTTCACAGGAGGCAATTCTACCCCCTTATCGATTGATTATAAGAGATTTTGTTCAACAGATAATCGGGTGCGAGGTAGTTGAGGAAAGCGATAATTACGTCCTAATCAAAGATTTATTGAAACCAGAAGAAATGCCCTTTGAAAATATAATAAAACGGATGTATAGAACAACTAAAAATATGCATTCTACTGCAATTTTTGCCCTGAAAAATTCTGATAAAACTACTACTCAAAATGTTCGATTAATGGACGATGACGTAGACCGACTTCATTGGTTGGTCACAAGATTAACTAATATGCTACTTAATGACCCCACGCTTGAGGAGAAAATGGGAATCACCCCAGGGGCTGCTGCAAATATGTTCTTAATAAGTCGAATCATCGAACGTATTGCTGATCATGCAGTGAGGATTGCTGACAATACTGTTCCTCTTTTTAATCAGACTCTGGATGATGATGTCATGAATCAAATTGAATCATCAATAAATTCTGCTCTTCAAGTTTTCCAGATAAGTATTGAATCCCTTTTTGAGAGAGACACAGAGAAAGCTAATCAAAATATTGAATCTATCAATACACCTGAAGACACAAGTAAAATAATCATGGATTTTGCTTTTCAACAAGAATCAATAATAGCAATTCCATTAGATAATATTGTCGAGAGTATAAGAAGGATAGTCGAGTACTCTCTTGACATCTCTGAAAATGTAATTAATTTCTTGATTCATGACTAATTATCCATGTATGACTTAGTAAAGGAAAAATTATGACGTCTATAAAATTTATTACGAAATACTCGCCTTAATCTTTTTCAGCGCGTTAGTAAAGAATTACTCTGAAACGAAAATGCAGACGTTTCTACCATTCTCTGATTTTACTAAGTCATTCCAAGTATTAGATTGGAAGCGTCTTGGGAAACAGCGGGTTGAAGCTTTAACAATCATAAAAGCGATTGAAGGACAATCTCGCAAAGATGGCAAACCGTATAAGGGGTGGAGTAATCATCCATGTGTAAATATGTGGAGGAAATATGTTCCTGCTCTGAAACAATATCATAACTTGAGTATTCTTGAATGGGAGAACCGAGGATATAACAATAATATGCCACTATTTGAGCTGGACGAGAGCCAAATAATCTACCCCCTCTGGCTTGGATTTCCCCAATTTCACGCCTCTCATCGAGCTAATCTCCTTCGGAAGGATTTTACTCATTATTCCCAATATGGTTGGGAAGAACAACCTAGTGACATTTATGTTTGGCTGGATGAAAAAGATAATTGGTATTATTTACGTTCTGGAACTAACGAACGAATATATCTCAACTCGCCAAATGGGTTGGGATTGGAATCTGGAAATACCCGAGGCCGTGCCTTTTAGTACTGTGAATCTCGACTTCTTCTACTTTTAAAACCCTATTACTGTAGATACTTAAGATATTGTAAGTATTTCTTTTCTCAGATCGAATTTTTCTGGAAGAAAAAGTTCCTGCATTAATAAAAACACTTTCCTCTACCTGTAATGCCCCCGCAGAATGTCCTAGTCCTGAAAGAATGATTGGAATTTTTTGTAGAGAGAGAAATTCCAAGACATCTCCCGCATCCTTTATCGTTCGTTCAAAGGCAGTTTGAGGAACTGGCATACAAGAATGGTGCATTAACATGATAAAGATTCGTTTTTCTCTGAACTTATTCAAATCAGCTTCTAATAACTTCAAATTGTGTCTACCGATAAGTCCATTTGGATCAGGACCAGTATTGATGCCAAAAACATGTAATTGTTTTTCTTTATCATCAAAAATAGGATTCAATGATCCCACCTGACGATACCAGAGTTTTTGACCAAAGGGTTGGAGATCTCGAGTTCCTGGGACTAAAACAATGGCTTGATTTTTCTGCTTTAGAGTATCGAGAAATATCTTAGCCATATTATAGTCCTCTTCATACGAATCGTTAGTTAAACCCCCAGACGAAATTATTAACGATGGTTGTTCCTCAAGAACCATTTTGAGTCCTTTATCAAAGATATCTCTTTGAAAATCTTTTCCTTCTGTGAAATGGATGCAGCTTATATGACAAATCTTTGTAAGAAGGTGGTTCGATGGTTGAGGGAGAGAATAAGAGGTTAACATCCCATCTTTCAATGGATGAATTGATGATATCGGTTCTTGAAAAATAGAATATCGATCAATGCCATGAAATTTTACATCTATTTGCTGTCTAGCAATTTCCAGTGTTAAATACACATGACCAGCTTTTCCCCGTGTTTTATGACTAGAAAAGGTTCCATTATTAATTAAGAGCATTCTTCTTTTTCCATTAGAAATACTGAAACAGTTAGGAAAATGCCGATGTCCTACAATGACAATATCAACCCCCGCATCCCATAGTGCAGGAAGAACATCGCCTGCATCCCGAATCATGCTTCGTTCACGGCCTGTATTTGGAATGGGTAACAGATGATGATGAAATGCTAAGATTTTAACAATTTCATCAGGGTAGGAGGATAGTCGCGCGAAGATTTCATCCCGTCCACGTATTCCAATCCGTCCACTATTTGCATCAGGTTCGACTGAATCAATCCCAAGAATGACCACATTCCCCCCTGTTTTTGTTGTGTCAATAAAGAAGTGTCTTGAACCGTATAAATCGTGCCAAATCTCCCTACCAATATTTCGAAAGTCATGATTTCCAGGGATATAATGAATAGTTGGACTTTCTACCCCATGTGTGGCAAACGTCCCTTTAATCAGCGCATTCGCAAAATTGTAATCCTCAATGGTTCCTTGGTCAGTGATATCCCCTAGATTCAATATTATAATGCTAGGATTTTTCTTAATCTCTTGGGCAATACTCATAATCCCATTTGTGAACGCTTCCTCATGGAAATAACCAGAGAATTTGCTAATATGGAGATCGGAAAACACAACAATTTTTGTATGATAATTCATCAGTCTCTTACCCTATTTGAAGTTAGGCTTGTTTCTTTTTCGCATATTCTTGTACAAAATCGATAAGCATCTTGAAAGCCTGTATAAATCCCTTCTCATATTGTTCATCACGTTCTTTTTCATCTTCTAAGTTAAGTATTTTTCCAACAGTTTCACTAAAAATATGATCTTGAAAATCTAAAGTTATTCCTATTGATGCTTCCCAACGCTCTTGGTATTTTGATAGAAAATTAACTGTGAAATCACCTTCATTTACTGCTTCTGCTGCAGTCACTCCTGCCTCTATCCCCCCTCTAACTGCATAATAAATTCCTTCTCCAGTGATTGATGAAACCATCCCCGCAGCATCCCCTGCAACGAGTATGCCTGCACCATAGCTAGGTTTGTAGACGCTTCCTGTGGATTTCCATGCGGGTAACCAGGCTCCTCTTGACATAATCCGTTTCCCTCCTTTTAATAAACTTGAAGCAACCTTGTTGTGTTTAATGAAACGATTCATATATTCCATGGGTTTTTTCTCTAAAGTGTTAGCCATTGATCCTAAGCCAACTGATACATTTTCTCGTTTGGGAAACAGCCAAGCATACCCCATTGGGGCTATATCCTTTCCAGTGAAGATCATGTATGTATTTCCAAACCTTTCATCAATGATTTCTTTTCCTAATTTGATTTCTATTCCAACACAATAACTCATCTGGTTATACCATGCTTTTTTCACATTTTGAGACCATTCCCACATCCCACACGCCTGCGCTATTCTTGAGGAAGCCCCATCACAGGCAATCACAACATCAGAGAAGATTTTTTTTCCTGTTGAGGTGATAAGCCCCCTTACTTGTGCATTCTTCTTCACAACTTCAGTTATTTTCACTTTTTCTCGTAATTCTACACCCTTTTCTACAGCCTTTGAAGTTAAATGGTAATCAAAGTCATCTCGATAAACTCCGAAGTAGCTCGTCTTTCCTAGTTCAAGATCGTGCCGATCATACTTTGGGGGGGTAAAGAATGACAGTACATCATACCGCCTCTCAAGCACTTCACTAGGTATATTGAATCGTCTGACCACCCAATTTGCTACTCCCCCCCCACAGAGTTTATATCGAGGGAGATTATATTTCTCAAGAAGAAGTGTTTTCGCCCCTCCTTCAGCAGCTTTCATGGCAGCCACACTACCAGCAGGACCTGCTCCAACTACCACAACATCATATTTCTCATCCAAGGCATCAGACCTCTAGCTACATTTCATTCATAGATTATTGGTATATAATTTTTCATTCTTAACAAAATTTAAGTATCATTTAAAATGTATAAGAAAATTTTGGTACATATGTCACTCGAATCAATAATTGACACTTTTAGACTTGTTATTTATTTCATACTGACCATTGGTGTACTTTTGGTTTCATTCTTCCCTGAAGGATGGCTTTTATTTTTCTACCTTAGTACAGAACCAGAGCTACTACACTGCTTTCTAGCCCCGCTCTATTTCTTCACTGCATATTGTATTACAGTCTTATTTTTTGGAGTAATTCATTCTCAATTGGTTATTAGGTTGACATTACCCTATAGAATTAAACCTGGTATCTATCCCCATCATTCCAGTAAAGGACGATTAATTGCCATTCGACTTACCGCTGATGGTATCTTTAAATCAATGATCAAAGTCTTTACCTTTCTTCCCTTCGTTTGGGGTGTACTCCTTTTTCCGTATTTAATGCGACTATATGGTTTAAAATGTGGGAAAAATGTCCATATCGCAACAAATACATGGATAGACTGCCCATTAGTCGAAATAGGAGATAATTCTTTTATAGGGTGGAATTCTGTCCTCTCAGGCCATGCTAATGAAAATAGACAATTTGTGATTGAACCATTAAAAATTGGAAAAAATTGTACTATTGGTTCATACTGTGTTGTCGGTCCTGGGGTTGAAGTCGGAGACAACACGCTATTAGGGATTATGAGTGGATGGAAAAAAGGAACTAAAGTCCCCCCCAATGGTGTATGGGTTGGAGCCCCTGCTAAACGAATAAAAGATAGAAATTTGAAAGAAAAGGATGTTAGTTGATTGAATCATATATGTGGAATAATGATTGGGGAGACAACATCAGAGGAAAATGCAATAAAACAAACAACTGCAATGAAAAGTTGTCCTTATTTACTTTCTGGAGGATTTAGTTCGTATAGATTTCATTACGTGTTTATTGTGCCAGAGGAGAAAAAATGGTGGTTAGAGTATCCAGCAGAGAACCCACAGGTAATTGGTGCCGAAAAAATTACTCTAGAATTAGTGGAAAACATAGTTAAACCTGAAAATTTCGAATTTACTCTTCCTGAAGAAAAATCTGAAATCAGCCCTTGTGGATCTAGCTGTGAAGATTGCCTAATGAGAGTGGAAAAAAATTGTGCTGGGTGTCCAGCTACAATCTTTTTTAAAGAGAGTGAAAAGAATAGGTACAATAAATAATACTCAAATAGTGAAGGTAGCTAATAGGTTAAATTCTTAAAGTTAGAAAGTTGTTAGTAGGTAATTTCAATCGAGTTTTTAAAAAAAATTTTTGTGTGTATTTCGATGATAGGTCTAGAAATAACAAGTAAAGAGAGTGGGATAGCTCTATTTGCTTATGAGTTCAGACCTGATACTCTCTTTACTGACAGTGACATAAGGGGGGGATTAATCACTGCTATTATGCGTGTTATGGGTGAAACTTTCGGTCGTCAAGAGACTAGAATTGTTAATTACGGTAACTATAATGCAATACTCGCAGAGGGGGAGTTCGTTTATGGTATTTTATTTACTTTCCAAACTGGTCCTGTCTTTGAGAAATTTATCGCAAAAGTTGTTGAAGACTTTGAGAAGAAATTTTATCCCAAATTAGAAAAACTAGATACTCCCAACGAAGGGGTTGAGCAATCTAAGTACGATTTTTCCAATGAACTTATGGAAGCATATAGTTCACTGGTTCACATTGATGAATCGAAGTTAAGCAAATTGTTGGATGTTATTCAGAGTTATCAAGATAGAATTTTCGATAACATGATCATATTCTTACGTCCTGAAATGAGTCAACTTTATACTCATCTTGTAAGTGAAAGATTCAGTGTTTTTAGTAGTGAAGTCTCAAGAGCGATTAAAACGTTATTAGACTTGTCAAATCGTACGTCTTTTCCCATTGAAAACTTTCATATTGCCCTATCAAAGGATTTTCATTGTTTAATGTTCAATGTCTTCCCCTATGCGGTTGTCATATTTGTAGATGAGAATAACTTAAATACAACTCAATGGAGAATCAAGGAAATAATTAAAGCGTTTGTTGAGGGGTAAAAACAAACGCTTATGTCATTTTTACATGGGAGAATTGGAAATGAAGATTAATCATCATGAAGTATTCATTCTAGGCCACAAATTGGGTGAGTTATCACGTGATATTGAATTAGTGATAGAAACAGCTGAAAGGGAAGAAAGAGGTGAAAAACATCATATTAAGGTTTTACGAGTCTATGAGTCCTTAAGATACCTCCTTGATGAATTGAATAAATTAGAGATATCAGATGAGATCCAAAAAGATATTACAGTATTCATAAATAACCTAGCAAAATCTTACAGTGAAATTAAATATAAAATAGAGGAGGAGGATCAAGAATTTGAAAATGAAATGATCGTAAGTAAACTTAAAAGGAGATTAAGGAGAAAAAATAAGGATTTGAAGTTGGAGGAGGTTAAAGAGTTTCACCAAAAAATAAAAATATGGAAAGATAGAATCACAATAGAGCTATCAAAAGCCTCGTAATCTATATGAGATTCAAGGATATGCGATTCCCATGAAAATTGCTTTGATTCAACAACACGCTACTAAGGATAAATCTGATAATTTGACCAGAGGAATTAGTGCTTTAAAGGAGGCTGCATCCAATGGAGCACATTTAATTGCTTTTCCTGAATTAGCTTTTGAATATTTTTTGCCACAACGCCCTGCTACACAAAACGTTATTTCATTAGCAGAACCAATCCCAGGTTCCACGACAGATCTTTTTGTAAAAGCAGCTAAAGAACTGGGAATAGTGATAGTCCTAAATCTATTTGAAAGGGACAACAATAAGACGTACGATACATCTCCGATCATTGATGCGGATGGAAAGATTCTTGGGAAGACACGAATGATTCATATCTTAGAAGCACCTTCTTTTCATGAACAAGGGTATTACACTCCAGGAGATCTAGGAGTTCCAGTATTTAATACTAAAGCCGGACGAATTGGAATAGCAATCTGTTATGACCGACACTTCCCAGAGTATATGAGAGCCTTGGCTCTAAATGGAGCAGATTTAGTTGTAGTTCCTCAAGCTGGAGCTGTGAATGAATGGACAAAAGGAATATTTGAAGCTGAACTGCAAATTGCAGCTTTTCAGAATGGCTATTTTACTGCTCTTGTAAACCGAGTAGGTAAAGAGGAATTTGTTACATTTTCTGGAGAATCATTTGTTACAAATCCTGAAGGTAAAGTCCTTGCTCGTGCTCCACGGGAGAAGGATTTCATCCTTTACTGTGACATTGATTTTACGGAACTTGAAAACTGCCCCGCACGAAAACACTTCTTATTAGACCGTAGACCAAATATCTATGATACTTTATAAACGATTGAGATATACAGAAAGATCGTGAACTTATACTATTCGTCTTGTATCAAACGCGGATCAATGTATTTCCACTTTGTGTTACGTTCCTTGAAACTAGTCCTTTCTTCTTCTGTTGTTTCAACAAATTCAAGGGTACAGTGATCATCGCCACACGCTTCACAGAAAGTGTGTATTAATTTCTTTGCTGGATCAGAATCCATACTTTTAGCAGGGTCAACATAACAATAAAGGCGACCTAGGTTTAATTCATTAAACTGATTAAAAATCCTAGCGAGGTTGCAGCCTGTAACATGATATCGGCCATCTTCGTCTTGATAGACCTCACCGGTGTATACTCCCCATTTGGGGAGATCCTGTCCTCCCTTGCTAACTACTTCATTAATTCTTTGCCCATATTCCATTATTGATTTTAATACTAATTCTGATCCTCGTTCATCACCAAATTCTTCAACCAAAATCTTCGAAAAGGACAAATGTAACAAAGCTAACCGAGTAATAGCTGTTTCCACCTCTTTTATCGCTTCTTCCAAAGGAACAGACTCTATTTTTTCACCCATTTATTGAAACGCTCCAGATTAATTTTAGTATAAAGTAAAATCTAAAGAACTTCTTAATGGTTATTAAGCGACACTATTTACTTCACTCTTGGAAAATACTGTGAACTAGCCAGAAACCTTCCTAGCAACAGTAACATAAGTGGCACCATCAATATAGTATTGCTTGGAAACAGAAAGACCAGTGACTGATAGAATCTTCCTAATTTCTCGCGGAGAATAAAATTTCGACCCCATCCACAAGAAACGCTCCATTGACTTAATATAGTGACCAAAGCGTGTATTTGGATCAAATTCAAATAATAAAAAACTTCCGTGATTCCTTAAAACACGGTGAACTTCTGTTAATCCTTTTGTTTGATTGTTCCAGTGATGAAGGGAGTCAATCGCAAAAACACGATCAAAATATGCATTTTCAAAAGGTAAAAATTCAGCATATCCCAAACAGTGGTTGGCACAAGGAACTTTAACTCGCGCTTTCGCCAGCATAGCTGGAGAAGGATCCAGCAAAAAGAGGTCTGAACACAGATGAGATAACGATTGAATTATCCTCCCAGTTCCCGCACCTATTTCTAGGATCACCTCATCCCCCGTAAGATTTAATAACGAAATTAAATCAGCAGGAGCCTCACCACGAATTAAGAAATCATAAATGGGGCTCAAAAAATCAAAAATTCGATGAGGTATTGTTTTCCCTTCCTTCTCTAAATCATTTAATCAATTCTAAGAGTTGTGCAAATCCTGGGATTACGATGACACCAGTCTGATGCATGTTCCTTGGAATTTCGTTATCTTTTCGCCACAAAAGGAGGGGAGTTACCC
Source organism: Promethearchaeota archaeon (assembly GCA_048939725.1). Lineage (GTDB taxonomy): Archaea > Asgardarchaeota > Heimdallarchaeia > Hodarchaeales > Hodarchaeaceae > Hodarchaeum. Next base: position 9,825 of record JBHLPG010000123.1, read on the forward strand.
CCGCTGCTTGAGCAGATACTAAATCATTATGGGAATCTCCAACGAACCAGATATCTTTTTTCCTTGAATTAAGTTTTAATCTTTCCACTGCCAAGTTAATAGGATCAGGATAAGGTTTCCCTCTCTCAGTCAAATCAGCACCAATTATTTCAGTAAAAAAGTGATCGATCCCATTTTGAATTAATAAATCAAGTGTTTCCCCAGTTTTTGCTCCAGTAACAATACCTAATGGAATAGATTTCTCTTTAAGTGTTTCTAAAACAGGTCTAACATCTTCAAATAATGGTATACGAATATTGATTAATTGTTGATCAAAAATATCAAGATATTTTTGATGTAACTCTTCAGGTACACCCATTCCATAAGGAATATCCTCGGCAGGTTGGCCCATCATAGTTAATAGTTTGTTTTCATTCCATTCAACATCAGGAGATGTTTGATTATGGGCTCTTTTCCACGATTGGATAATGATCGGCTCGCTATCAAGAATCGTGCCATCGAGATCAAATAGTATAGCTGAGGGAATCATTTGCTGCTTCATTCCTGTGATTATAGCACAATTCAACCAAATAATCAGATAAATATATATAATTAGTTTTGCGAAGAGATGATTGGATTTAAGAACAGAATAGATAAGTCAAGATTGTAATTTTCTCTTCCTTAGGGAAATTTTCAAGATGGCTCTGAAGAATTATAAACAAATCTTTGAAGCATTAGACAACGAGAGACGATTAGAGATATTTGAATATGTTCAACAAAAACTCTTTATCTCAAAGAGTGAATTAGCAAAGGAATTTGATCTTAGTCGGGCAAGTCTAAACCATCATCTCAAGATTATGTTGAAAGCAGGCTTACTACATGAAAATGGACTCATTCTTGATGGACGAAAACAATTTTTTATCACCCCTGCAATAACTTTACATC
>JBHLPG010000462.1:0-2676 GCA_048939725.1 Promethearchaeota archaeon
TTCTCCCGACTTCTGTAGTGTGTAATGTGATAGAAATAATTTCTTGTTGGTTCAAGAAGCGTATGATTTTTTGTAAGAGTCTTGATGCTATACCTTTCTTTCGCCACTCTGTTAGAGTGTACATGTTCATTATATAAGCTTCTTTCCCAGTAATGTTACCTGGTGATGGAGGTTTCTGAAAAAACACCAAACCACTGACTGCTACAACATTCCCATTATCTTCTGCTATCCATGAAATGAATCTATCTTGCGGAATGTATTGAGTAAAAAACTGTTCACAGGCAGTTTCAAAAGACTTTTCTTCTTCTTCCTTTAATCTTCCCATTTCTTTGAATAAAGCACTTCTAAAGCGAACCAACGTTGTCACATCATCTAAACTAGCACGTCGAATCTGGATCATAGGAATACCAACCGAAGCTCGAGTTCATTCTTCTTGAATATTAAGTTCATCAAAAAAGTAGAGATAATCTGCTTCAATTCTCTCCTTGTTCAACTTCTTCAAGCAATAATTGAGTTGTCCTCTATGGTAGACAGTGTGCAGAACATATTGGAGATAAAAGTCATTCAAATTCATAAGAAAAGAACTACCATTCATTCTTTCTATTATCATGTTCCTTTTCGTAGCCTGTTGGAAACCATTAGCAATTTGATGGTCTCTTTGTTCCCAATATGTCAATAGCTCTTTCTTTGACATCCTTTTGATACCTTCTACCAACTTGTCTGGTGGACTTGAATCATAAGTAATTCTTCTACAACAAGACTCTATTGCTAAGATGATATGTTCAACTTTGTCTTGAATGCTTCCAATTGTTGAACCAAGATTTTTTGAGAACTCTTCGTCAGTTAGCTTTTCTAACTGTTTTCTGGACTGATTTCCAGCCCATAGATGGTACTTTCCAAGAAATTCATTAGCCAATTTGATTCCTCCACATTTTGATTTTCTGTCTAGTTTAAAGGTGTTATCAACTAGGTAAATCCCCTTAATTCTCCTTTAGAGGGGACATAAATGATCCTGCAGTTCTCTCATTTAATGGAATCATAGAATCGCATTCTGTTATTAAAACATCTGTATTATAAATGAATTTTCCTATTTTTTTTGCTTTTTGTCTGATTAAATCTCTAATAATATCTTTAGGTTCTTTGAAAAGAAAAAATTTAACTTTAGGTTTGTCATCTTTTATTACGTCCCAAACTCCAATTATTCGTCCATCCGATAATATTATTGATGTTGCATTTCCAGTACGATCAAAAACAAACGAACTATGATTATTAGAGAGAAAGTACCTGTCTCGTTCTTTGTAACCCATAATGTAAGAGTCTAGAGCTGGGAGTAGATTAACTATATTCTCTCTTAAGTCACTACTCGTCTTTTCTATCAAATCAATATCAGATTGTAGGAGTAAAAGATTTTTATCCAGATCCAATATCTCGACTTCTGCTACTTCGTCTTGGATTCGAGTTAATGCGCTTTGTATTATTGTTTTACCTAAACCAGTCCACCAAATTATATCTTGTTCCGAAACTGGGCCGAAAGCTCCGAGATAATATTGAATTAGCTGAGTGTATGCTTTTGGTTCATCCAAACTAGCAATATCTAAATCTGGGAAATACTCCTTAAATAGGAAGTATTTGCGTGGTCTACTTCTGATAATGAGCTTTTGGTCACACATCAGATATAAAATGTAAGAAATATTTAGTTTTGTGTGCAAAGCTTTCTTGATTTCTAATGCAGTCATATCTTCCTTTTTGTCTCTTAAAATTTCAAGAATTGAATCGGAAATCGTTTGATATGTACCAAGGGAAATCCCACGATGTTCTAATGCTTTTTTTGATTGTTTTTCATTGATTCGTTTTGTTGCCACATGAAAAACAGGGATTAATTCTTGAGGAAAAATATAGAGTGTTTTTCTAATACTTCGGATCTTTCCCAGATGTTTTTTCACATAGAGCTCTTCATCTAAAAGCTCTTTTGTAAAGCCATCGCTCCTAGCGAACAAACTTAGATATGGAGTCATTGGAATAGTAGCGTGAAGTCCAGCTATATCCTTAACTAGCTCTATAAGGTTCTGAGTCCTTGTTAGTTCTGTTAAATGTTGTTTATACAGAAGAAAGTTATTAATATCATTTAAAGTTAATGATTTCATTTTGAATCGGGGATAAATGTTATACTGTTTTACCTCGAGGCCATAGATCTTGGATTATCTCCTTAAGAATACCAATAAGACGACTATCCGTTGAGATGATCAGCTGAACTCCACTACTATCACCTGTACCAATTGCTGCTTCTTCTGTACCATCTCGAGCAAAAGCATAAACTTCTACCTCCTCATAGTGTTTTAATTGGACATTTCCAAGTTCTTGAGATATTTTCTGAGCAATTTCTTGAGAATCAACCTGAGTGAGAATTTGAATTCGACGACGAGTTCCTGCTTTTGCTAAAAGTTCCCATGGAATCATTGACAATTTTGGGACCATTATTTGGATGGTAGATTTAGTTCGGCTCAACATAGCTTCTAATGTGGCAATCACTTTTGCTTCGGTTTGAGTTTGGTGATATGTATCCTCAACACTAGTTATTGGCACTTCCATTGCTAATTTTTGTACCTCTGAAATAGCTGACATTAAATCTTTACTTTTTGTTAATCCTGATCCAATTTTATCTGGAATCGCTCCGAT
>JBHLPG010000463.1:0-2673 GCA_048939725.1 Promethearchaeota archaeon
TTTGCCAAAAGACATTACACTCCTGCTGATCGAACATGATATGCATGTTGCGCTGAGTATCTCAGAGAGAGTCGTTTAAAGTTTAATGTTATCTTTATAACCAGCATTACTACCATCTTTTAAATAGTAAATACGGTCAGCTAAAGATCCAACTTCTGGATCGTGAGTGACTACTACTAATGTTACACCTAATTCGTTATTCAATTTTTGAAGAATTTCCATAACAACTGCACCGGATTTTGAATCAAGGTTCCCTGTTGGTTCATCAGCTAATAGAATTGTTGGCTCATTCATTAAAGCTCGAGCAATAGCAACTCGTTGCTGTTCCCCACCACTCAAAGTATTAGGGTTCCGATAGTATTTATCTCCTAGTCCAACATCGTTTAGCACTTTCATTGTTTTTTGCTTACGCTGTTTTGCATCAAGAGGCGTCACTAAAGCAGGAATTTCTACATTTTGCCCAACAGTGGAACGGGATATGAGGTTATAAGATTGAAAGATGAACCCTATCTTCCGGTTTCGTAACCAAGCAAGTCCCTCATCATCAAGTAAAGAGATATCAATCCCATCAATGTAGATCTTCCCTTCAGTGGGGCGATCTAAGGCTCCTAAACAATTTAAAAGTGTACTTTTTCCAGATCCAGATGGTCCCATCACAGCAATAAAATCACCTTTCTTTATCTGGAGTTGAACGCCTTGAAGAGCATTAACTTTTACTCCCTCACTTAAATCATAAGTTCTTCGTAGATTTTTAATTTCGATAGCAAGATCTGTACTTTTTATCCGAAAAGAATCAAAGATATACTCTTCATTCACTTTCTGTTGTTGGTGGTGATAAATATTTATTATCCCTGAAATTAGAATAAGGACTAAGAGAATTTGGATAGTGACAGTTGGTATTAAGTAAGATTCTTCTGGATTGGTTACTAAAGCCGTACTTAGGATTAACAGCTCTACTATTACAGCTGCTAAAGCAGGAAGGAAATTAACTTTTGAATCAGTCAGGAAGCCTAAAAAACCCAGTGTGCCGAAGAAAATCATAGATATAGGTATAATTACTGAAATAGGATAATTAAAAGAAGCAACTGCAGATTTTATTAACCCAAACATTTCTGCTGTTGCAAAAAGGGTTAAGCTAGCAAATAAAATAACAGAAATATCTTTAATTGATGAAAACGATCTAGAATAATGTCTCTCAGTCATTTTCAGCTCCATTCGGAAGTCAAGTATTCCTTATTACTATTTTGATTAATAATTGTCCCTTTACTTTTTATTTTAATTCCTCTTTAAAGCGGGGATTTTCTGCCTCAAATGTAATTCTTTCAATTGTTTTTTCTAAATGGTAATCCTCTGAGAAGATTTTTGCATTTTTAGTAGGAACCTTTCCAACTTGTCGCGAATAAGAAAACTGAGAGATATCTTCTTTTGTCTTATCAATATATTGTCTTAGTGTTCTAAGATTTGGAAAATTGTTATTCTCATCTGGTTCTCCGCTTAGACGATGATTCGCTATTTTAACATATTCTTTCTCGATTTCACATCCCAAAAATCTTCTGTTGTGTTCTTTAGCTACAACTGCTGTTGTTCCTGAACCAATAAATGGATCAAATACGATATCATCTGGTTCTGTGGTTGCTAGAATGATTCTAGTGATCATATCCTCGGGAAATTGACAAGGATGTTCAGTTTGCTCCTCGTGATTATGTTTTACATTTCTAAACGCCCAAACATCACCTGGATTTTTCCCTTTAGGATCTGATGTAAATTTTCCGTAATATTTACCTTTTCTATACCCTTTTTTATTTGGATATTTTTGAGGAACTCTAATCGCATCTAAATTGAATCGATAATCTTGAGATTTCGTAAACCAGAGTATAGACTCATGTCGGTTTGAAAACTTATGTTTTGCGTTAGTACCATGTTGTCTAATCCATACAATTCTGTTTCGTGGAATAAATTCTAATTCAACAAAAAGGGGAAAAAGCATAATGTCCCACGGGAAGTGTACTCCTCTTTCACCAATATAAGTTCCAACTTGGTAGAAGATAGACCCATTTTCTTTTAGGATTCTTCTACATTCTGATAATACTTTTCTTGACCATTCCAAATATTCATCTAAGAGTACCCGTTTTTCATATTCCTTCCCTATTCCATATGGAGGAGAAGTGACTATCAAATCAATTATAGCTTTTGGAATCTTTTTAGAGAATTCTAAAAAGTCTTCATTATAGATTTCATTAAACTCAATCATTACGAGCCCTACTTATTAAAGTGATTCAGTCAGATTAATTTCAACACTTTTCTGGTCAAGTTTGACAATTTTTCCGAAACCAATACGCTCAAGCTGAATTAAATCACCTTCATGAAGTTCTAGTACCGATTTCTCAATATATCCTTGCTCAACTCTTAAAGAATGAGGATTAATCTCTTCTTCTATATAGAGGGGGCCAGGTACATTGACAACCAGTTCTACGGAGTAGTTTTTAGGCACCCATTGGATTTTTGTAAAATTCAAAGAAGTATCTTTGTCGTAATCTGATATTACACTAATCTGATTCTCAGTTGTTTTGATTTGGTTTATTCTTAAATTTGTTAAATCTTTTAATCTAATTATTTTTCCAGGTTTAAGTAATTCCAAATCTTTATGACTCACATAGAAAATATCATTATAAG
>JBHLPG010000464.1:0-2660 GCA_048939725.1 Promethearchaeota archaeon
GCGTGAATATAAGAGCATCTTCACAAAATAGGAATTTTTTCCATAGAATCTCCATAAAATCTACAGAAAACCAAAGAAAAGGTATCTGATAATAACCTAGTTCATTGTTATACCTATATCTCTCTTCATACGCTCTCAACATTGGGACAAAAGTACTAGGATCATCTAAAAAGTGAAAAGACTCTAAAAAGTCATCCAATAATACTTGGGAGACTTCATCATAAGCTTCCGAATGTTTTTTGATCTGGTTGACGATGGTTTGAATTGATGCACGGAGGTAGTCTTCTCTTGTGACCATAACTCTGCCAACCCATCAACACTTTAGATTATCTATTTATAACACTATCTGTTGTCCAATCAGTGATCAATGGGATACCAATCTATAATAGGAGGGTTCCTTTAAATACTCGAAATAGAGAACAAAGTCAGGGATTGGGTAAACTCACCCTTGAAAAAATTATTACTCGAAAAAAATGGCAACTTTTAATTCAAAAAGTAAGGAACTTTATTCCAAACAAAATCGTCATAAGAATATATTTTCTATTTCTTAATACTTAACTCTTTTTTTTATTAGGAGATTAATAAACACTTAAAAACCAGAATCCAGATATTTATCTGGTTAAAACTTCAGGAGTTTTCCAATGAAGTGTGTTAAAATCAAACATGTCAGAATTTGGTTGTTGAGGGTATTGTGATAGTCTTAATGGAACAACACTCCATTGAAGTTCCATTTGTAACCATTGACAAAGTAGGGAGGTTAAGCGAGTTATTATAAGAACATTTTTTTCTGTGATTAAGAGTTGACAGTGCGGGAGGTACTCAAGCAGATGTGAAAGTTGATGAAAAGACATCAGGGGAGGTTTTATTAGATAGATATCCAAAGAAAATTCAAAAAGTAGCCTCTGAACAAAAAATTCAATGGAAATTACTCTTTCACCATAAAGGTACTTCAAAAGGCCAACTTCAGTTGTATTGAGGTGTATTTCCTTCTGTGATGTTTTCGCTAAGGGGAGGTTCTCAAACGAATAGAATGGTGGAATATCGAAAAAAAGCTTCATTGTTTCCACCGGAAATTGTGATTGTAGATAATTCCACTCTTGATTAAAAGGAAGAGTCATAAAAAATGGAGGGGATTTAATCTTTTGAATAGAACCTTTTCGAGGACGAGTAGTTGATAATCTCTGGGTTAATCGCTTCAGTAATGTTGGAGAGGGATTAAACCACCCTTGTCCTAAACGATAAAGAGCTAACGATTCACTATTACGGAATTCAGTTATTCTATCAAAATTCTGCAGGAGAAGTAGACCTTGACTTTCACACTCATGAAGATATTTCCGTAAAAGATCATCAATAGAAAAAGGAACAATTAAAAAGCCTGTATAGGTGTTTGGAAAACTAGTTACCCGATAAAGGTAACTCAGACTTAAGGGAGTATTAGTGAGATTCTTAGGATCTAAGATATCTATCAAGGAGTTGGATTCATTAAGTTGGAATTGAAAAAACCACGGTGTTAGGCCAAATGCAGGGGGGTGGAAATGAATGATCCATTGAGCCTCCAAGAGAGCAAATAACCTGCTGATGTCTCGTGTAAATCCTGGAGTCTTGATTATAGTTCTAATCGCCTCTTTAATATTCCTCGGATTTAGTGCATAGATCCCTGAATTTTGAATGTATGAGTAAATACTCTCTAGGACCTGGAGCTGCTCAGATGTTAAAGGAAATAGAATCTTATTGCATTCATATTGAAGGTCCTCCCAACTAAGGTCGGTTAAAGGTGTAGATGCTCGGATTAGGTGAAAAACTCCTGTTTCTACTGAACTCCCACGTAAGTGTCGTACTAAGTATTCATAAAAAGTATTTGCATGAAATTTTGAGAAATTTAGCAATCTGTTCGCATTACCAAAAAAATCATGGGCAAACCAGAGAAAAGGATAACTAAGATATTTGTCAGTATGATAATACATTTGCATATAATTTTCAAATCGTTTCGAAAGCGTTTCTCGCTGGGCATCTGCTTCTGTATAATGCTGGAGAACAGCTAAAAACTCCTCTAGAAGGATTTGTTCCTCTGAGGGGTACTTTTCGATGCTTTCAGGGAGTAAATTAATTATAGTTTGAATGAACCGTATGAAACTCTCACGTCCAAGACGAACCATAATATCTACCGACCAAGCTAGTGTTTACCTAATAAGAAGAAAGCATTTTCTGGGCTAGGAGTCGAAAGAAACTAGGATATCGGATCTTCTATCACTATTCCACAATGAAGTTTAACATGTCTCACAGATTGGGTAAGGTCAAAGATAGTTTCAAACCTTATAAATATTATAAATAGTTTGTCATAAGATTATTTACCCATTTTTTCATTTTCATGTCAAAATATATAAAGCATTTATATAGTTAGAAATCCTTATATATTAAGGAAATTTAGGATAAAGATATCATAATGACACCCCGAGATGATGAAATGGAGAGATCGTGTATATATTTAGTCAAGGGAGAGGAAGGGGATTATTGTCTAAAGTTGAAAGCTGAGGGAAGCTGTGCCAAAAGCTGTCATCGTAAACTAGAAGGAAGATGTGCCTATATGTCTGAAGTGGAAGAGAAAAAAATCAACAAGGAATGTCTTCATTGCACTCGAGTCAATGATAAACAGGAAGATT
>JBHLPG010000465.1:0-2632 GCA_048939725.1 Promethearchaeota archaeon
TATAATCATCCAATTCTGATAGTTGTTCTTTAGTTAATGCATCAGGGTTGTTCTGTAAATCAGACACTAGTTTAAGAGAGTTTTCAATACTGTCTTTAGCATACCCTAAGAGACTTTGATGATAAGTAATACTGTTTCTTTGGCATAACAGAAAGTTTTCATATTCATCAAGTCTAATTTTTGGATCAACATCAGGTTCGAATTTAGTTAGATAGAAATGATGGTCAAGATTAATAAAATTTAATTCATAATACTTTTTTGGGATTGAGCCTCGTGATTCTTCATGGCTTATCCTTGACACTTTAATAACATTAATTTTCTTTAATTCTGTTATATGATACTGAACTGTAGTTTTGTTCTGTTTTAACATTTTACTTAACTGGGTCAGACTCAATTCCTTGTACATATTAAGTAATTGAACAATCGTTGTGCGTAATATATGTCCATAAACTTTATCAATCTGTTCCTCTGTTAATGGTTGTTTTATATTCCCACTCATTATTGCATAACCATTTTAATTTTTATACAGGATTATTACTTTATTAAGAAATAATTGATGTTACTACTTAATGTAATAATAGTTTTTCTCCCCCGATATTTTTTTCTAGGTGAAACATTGGTTACGGCAAGTGATTTAGATAAAGCCAACCAGGATTCACTTGATTAGTTCTATTAAGCCCAATTTCAGTACAACTTCACCATTTTCGTTTTTTGTTTCAAACCCAATTGTCTTAGTTGTTTTCCCTTCTTCAAGTAGCCAACCTTCAGTAGTAAGAGTACTATCCATAAGAACTGGCTTTGAAAACCTGACTTTAATTTGTTTGACCTTTGCGGGGTCTCCCTCTGCTAATTCATCGACAACTGCTTGTGTTGCGAACGCCAAGCTACACAATCCATGAAGGATAATGTCTGGTAATCCAACTGCTATAGCTACATCTTTATCCACGTGAATAGGGTTTTCATCACCAGAAACAGCTGCATAACGGACTGATTGATCAGAAGTGACTTTCATGTCATTCGAAAATAGGATTTCTCTTTCAACTGGTTTTTCCTTTTTCTTCGATTTCATTCCCTTCCTTGGTTTCCTAAAGAACATTCCAGCTCGCATTTCAAAAACAAGTTCTTCTTGGGAATGGCCCATAATTTTAGCCCATAAAATATCTCCTGCTTCTTTAACATCAATGGAATCCAATTCAACTTTCGTCTTAATTCTATCCCATGGTTTTAGTGGCCGGTGGTAAAAGATTTCTTGCTCACCATGAACCATTCGGAAGATATCAAGGTTGAGCGTGTCATCCATAACAATTTGTTTCATCGGATCAACCAGCATGGTTACTGGAAAAAGGGGTGGGATTGCTAATCTATTCTCATCTGATTCATAATATCGTGGATTCACTTCATTCGTTGCTTTTGCGTAAGCTATGGTTCTCTCTGGATCAACAGTTTCAATGGATCCTTCATACGTCCTACTCACTATTTTAGGATTAAGTCCACTTTCCAAATTGTATCACCTAAACATTTTTTGAACGGTCCTCTGAATTAGAATTAAAAAGTACTTGACACAATATATCCAACAGAGGTTGTTAAAATTGCCTGAAAAGATACTAGAATGGTTAGAAAATAATCAAGAGAAATTTATTACAATTAGTGATAAAATTTGGGATTTTGCAGAGTTAGGATTATTTGAAGAGAAGTCATCGAATTTATTGGCTGAGACCCTTAAAAAAGCTGGGTTTACTATAAAGACGGGAGTAGCAGATATGCCCACAGCATTTGTGGCAAGTTATGGAACTGAAGGCCCAATTGTTGCATTACTCGGGGAGTATGATGCTTTACCAGGTCTCAGTCAGGCTGCTGAACCGGTAAAAAAGCCCATTAATGAGGGTGCGCCAGGACATGGATGTGGACACAACCTGTTTGGGGTGGCATGTTTAGCTGCTTGTTTAGCGGTAAAGGAAGCAATAGACTCTGGAGAGGTGACAGGAACTATTCGATTTTATGGAACACCTGCTGAAGAAAACGCTGATGGAAAAGGATGGATGATTGAAGCTGGTGTTTTTGAGGATGTGGACATTACTCTAACTTGGCATCCTTGGGATTTGAATGCGGTCATTGCTACTAATTTTCAGGCAATGTATAACGTAGTCTTTCAGTTTAAAGGACAAACAGCTCATGCTGCGGGTGACCCATTTAATGGGCGGTCGGCTCTTGATGCTGTTGAACTCATGAATGTAGGATGCAATTATCTTAGAGAACATATGATTTCTGATGCACGTATACATTATGTTATCACAAAAGGAGGTCAAGCGCCAAATATTGTTCCTGATGATGCTGAAGTGTGGTACTATGTAAGAGCTCCTAATCTGAAAGAGGTTAAAGCGCTCTATAAGCGGGTGCTGAAGGTAGCAGAGGGTGCTGCTCTGATGACTGAAACCGATTTCGAAGTGTTTCTTCTTGGCGGTTCAGCTAATTTATTACCCAATGAGACATTGGAGGAGTTACTACACGAGAAAATGGAAGTAGTTGGACCTCCCCTATATTCGGAGGAAGATTTCAATTTTGCTCGTGAACTTAAGAAGTCTTTCCCAGAAGATTATTTTGATAATTATTTAGCAGCACTCCCACAAGATGC
>JBHLPG010000466.1:0-2629 GCA_048939725.1 Promethearchaeota archaeon
CAAGATGCTAGACCTGTTTTTGAATATTTTAGAGACAAAGATTTCTGTGATATCATTTGTCCAATTTTTGGACGTGGGGTAACTTTAGGTGGGTCAACTGATGTGGGAGATGTAAGTTGGGTAACTCCTCTAGCACAGTTTGCCTATTCTTGTGGAGTTATTGGAACTCCAGGTCATTCTTGGCAACAAGTAGCCCAGGCGGGAATGAGTATCGGCCACAAGGGCATGATCAATGCTGCTAAGGTCCTTGGACTTGCTATTATCGAGTTATTCCAGAATCCCGAACTAGTAAAGAAAGCACGAAAAGAATTTGAAGCTAAGATCAAAAAGACTCCTTTTGAAAGTCCATTACCTGAACCCGAAGGTGCAAAACCTCCAATCGAACATTATAAACAATTGTATAAGCAATAAAGGGTCAATTAAGGACTGTTTAGAGAATCTCCCACTTGAAATAGGTTTTTACCATGATTTCAAAAGAATATCTTGAACCAACATTTTTTATTGACTCGGAGTCAGAACCAGTAGTAAATTTAGCACAGGAGCTTTCTGCGAATCATAGTGAAAAGGCCGATTTGGCAATAGCTACGTTTAACTATGTACGGGATCAAATCAAATACACAATAGATGTGACTCAGTACACAACCCCCGAGGATATGAAAGGTAGTACAACAATTCAGAAAAAGATTGGCTTTTGCATTCCCAAATCTGTTGCATTAGTCGCGCTATATAGAGCCAATAAGATCCCTGCACGTCTTCACTTTGCAGACATCATTAACCATAGAATCCCCCCACATATTCTTGAGATTCTTCAAACCAATACGATGGTTTTTCATGGATATGCAGAAGTTCATTTAGGAAAATGGATCAAATTAACGCCTTCATTCCAAACTCCGCTTTGTGAACGACATAATTTCCCAGTGTGTACCTTCGATGGAGTGAATGACGCCACTTTTAAACCGTATGATAATGATGGAAATCTATTTGTCGAATACATCAGTGATCGGGGGACGTATGCTGATCTTCCCTATGAGGAAATTTTCACCACATTCCGAGAGTTTTATGGATATCCTTGATAGTCAACAGGTCAAAAATCTAGATTTTTGTTTGAAGAATTTTCCTTAAATAGCTTTAACGAAGTGTCTGATCCCTTTTAACCATCGAAATTGCATCTCTCAAATAAGATAATACCTGTGTCTCTGAGGGGGACGATTCAACTCCCATTGTTCTCACGATGTACCGCCGAATTTCCTCCTCCGACGGGGGTGTTCTTACTTCTATTTTTTCAAGATCTTCTATGTACTCCCTTGAAACATCAGACATAACCTTAGACATTTGTCGAAGTGACTGATCTTTCATTTCTGCCTCTCCCATATCTGCTAAAAATTCGGCTCCTGCTTTCTTTAATCGTTGTAGTAATGCCTCTCGCGAACCTAGGAATTGTGAAATACTCGCTAATGACCATGTTAGAACAGAAAACGCCAACAAATAACCAATGATGGCCGACATGCCAGTCCAGCGGGTTGGTCCCCCTATTGAATATAGAGAGAGACCAAGAGTCCCTAATGTCGCCAAATTTAGGTTCTTCCTTAAATAGGGTGATTCTACCCTTGTAGCATGCCTATAAAAACCTAATGAGATAGGTATGAAGACCATGATTAATAAGCTGGTTCCTAAAAGACTGCCTAGAAGCGTTACAACTGGATCCGCCTCTGTTTCACCAAAAGTCGCCATATTGACAATGAACCACAGAAAGATAAACACTAAAGGGAGAAGGATTTTCATTTTCGATGGTTTCTTTTCCAATTCTTGAGGGGTCCGTAAAATTTCTCCTGCAACGGTTAAAAAGTAGACATAGATTGGTAGAAGCAACGTTGAGATTAATAGAAGAATGAATAATGTAATGGAAACTCCAATAGGTAAGTCATCTAGATTAAAATTTAACCAGAAGATCAAGTATTGGACGAGTGTGGTGGCAATTTGAGTAATAAAGAGCAAAATCATCACCACTCCTACAATGTAGAAGGACCTAATAAACTTCGTTTCTGAAAAACGTGCCCATAATCTGAATTGGCGCGTCCAGACGCATCCTGTAAGCAAACAACCTACAAATGCAAAGATATAATAGAAAAATTTCAAGAAGGACGTTACTAGCATTACTAAATGGCTGATCTCTCCCTGATTAATTGTCAAATTAATTTCCGAGTAAGATGGTCCTAAGAAACCAGAAAATAGAACAATTTGTAATAAATAAGTGAGAAGACTAAAAAATCCTGAAAACAATGTCAACATTGCAGCAATAATTAAAACGTTTTTATATCGAGTTTTTACTTTAGCTTCTTCTAGGAGAATTATTTTCCAGATTCGATAAGCTAATACTAGTATTATGAGAGATAACAGAACCAAAAAAAGCTGAACGGGTAGAAAAAATCCTGGAATGTCCGTTGGATCAAAGATCAGGTTTGTAACTAAAAGATCTAAGCCTGTTAATATTAAAACCATCACTGACAAAGTATAAATATCAGAGAATTGAATTTTTTGCAAGATAAGTGAACCCCTTTATGAAGAGGTTAAATTCTCGTTAACTTCTTGTTATTTCTTCCTGATATCCATTCTTAGAAATTATAATAAG
>JBHLPG010000467.1:0-2611 GCA_048939725.1 Promethearchaeota archaeon
GACGTTACATACCGATATTATCAGTCTTATGGAGAACCATTATACCCAGGGCCAGTTTATTCTTTTGTGAATAATACTTCTCAAACAGTTTTTCAGGAGACTTTGATATGGACAGAATTCAATGTTAGGATGTGGGTTGAAGATGAACGCATCCCCAAGCTAACTCCAGGAACCATCTTTCTAGAAGCTTATTACGCGCATAATTCTTCTTGGATATTTGATAGTATGGTATCCGTCTTCATTATTGATACTTCAGCAGAAGTTCCTTCCGGAATATCACAGAATCAATGGACGAACTATCATAATGTCACTTTCTCTAATCTGCTTTCGGGTTGGACTGAGGGTTGGAAGGCTAAATATAATATTTCTTCATTTGAAGATCAACGATATGGAATTTCTAGATTTAAGGATAGTTTTACAGAAGAATCAGATGTCTTTGTTGAAATCATTTGGGATCAGATTGTTTTCGAGTTTGCTTTACCTGAACCTTGGGGGGGAAATCTACGTTTCAATGTGAATAGCCCAGCTTATATTCAGGTAAGAGCTTACTACGCATATAATCACTCAGAACCATTTATAGGAACCTTCTTTGTGCGATACAGAAATAACTATACTGCTATTACACTGGGTTCGAGACCATTAGGGAATGAAACAGTCATTTTTTCCCTTGCACCACTTTCTGATTCGTATGATAGAACACCATTTATACTTGAAAATGTCACAGAGGATAAATATGATTTAAATGGATCAGATTACGGGGTGATGTATCGTGTTGATTTTTATGGTGAAAGTGGTAATGCCTTTTTGAAGTTAAGATGGGACAGGATAATCGTTGAATTCATTTCGGATATTGAATCCCCTGTGGCTGGTGATGTGGTAAAAGTAGCAATTAACGCATATTATGAGAGTAATCAAAGTGAACTTCTGGATACATCTGACTTTTTATTCACAATCTATAGGGATGGTCACCCCTTCATAAACGCAAGTGGTAACGAACTTTTCTTCCATTATCATGAATTACATCCCATAGAGCATACTTTTGAGATAAGGCATGCCTACGATTCTTACACTAATTTAACTGGGGCCTTTAATATTGCATTTGAATCGAATCCTTCTATTAATATAAAATGGGATGATAGGCAATCTCCTCAATTAATTGAGCAAAGAATCATTGATTTTGGTAATGGAACGCTAGGTTTCATTGTGATCGTAACAGATGATCAACCAGAAGAATATTATGGCACTGGAATTGAGAATGTCAATGTAGTGTTTAAAGTTCAAAATTCTCCATTTGGTCGTTGGTCAAGAACGTTCAACCTAACGTACTATGAGCACATTGGTTCAGCCATGAAATACTTCCGAATAATAACAACATCTGCACCGGATAATCCGCGTGAGTTCTTCGGTTATGGGGAAATAATTCAATATAATATCAGTATAATAGATTATGCTGAAAATGTGGAACTGAACACCTTCTCAAAATATCTAGATTTCGATGGTGAAACCCCAAAAATCAATTCAGTCCCCATACAACTGGATTATTCGCAAGAAATTGATGGGAATTTGAATATTTCATTCATTGCTTCAGACAATTGGTCTGGATTATGGAAAGCGTTCATACGTATTTTCGATGAAAACTCCAATACATGGTCAGAAATACAAGAAATGAATCGGATCAATCAATCTTCTTCTGGGAGTGAAAGAGCTAGAGCGTTATATTGGATTAATTATAATTTTGTTGTTGGGTTTACTTATAAGTATGAAATCACTGTTATAGATGTCTCTGGAAAATCTACTGTGGAAAGTGGGAATATCTTAATTAATGATAAATCAGCACCTATTTTTACTAGCCTAGTATTCAATTATACTCCTTTTGGTGAGTTTTATATCAGAGTCACAGTAGTAGACAATGGATCAGCTATTAATACAGTAGTACTTTCCTATATAATCGGGAAAAATGAGACTTTATTGAATTTAAGAGAAGTAGAAGAGGGCGGTGTAGGATCAAATTTTCAGGAAGATTATGAATACTCACAACCATTTTCTCTAAAATTCATAATCACTCCAGATTTAATAAGTACAAAGACAGTGCAATTCTCTTTAATACTTAATGATTCCGAAGGAAATGAACGTATAATACCACACAGCGAGCTGTCTGATTATTTAAAAAGATCAACAAAGAATGGTTTTGATATTCCCTCAGTACCAACTGAAATTATCCAATTAGACTTTTTCGTCCCCCTAGTAGTGATATTTGCACTAGGGCTGCTTTTGCTTAGTGTCCGGAGATTCCGAGTCATTGGTGGTTTTGATAAGAACAAGGTCCTCGCTGATTTGGTTAGAATTTCAGACGATGAAGTATGGCAAAAGAATGATTCCATTTCAATCGGAGTATTTGCAAATTTCTTTGATCAAGTTAAAGGTCCCGTACCTATTATCTGGTACCCAGATAAAGTAGGAATAGCCGAAAAAATGCGTTTTAATTTAGCTGACCGATCATTCTCTACATTAGGCTTTGTTAGCAAATCGAGTGATGAAAAGGATGCAACTTTCCGTTATCATTTCGCAGGAGAAAACTGTATGGTATTTGGGTATGCATTCGCGGTTGAGA
>JBHLPG010000468.1:0-2608 GCA_048939725.1 Promethearchaeota archaeon
TAGATTTCGAATTCATAAGTCAATTAAGTATTAGTAAAATTTACTCCTTATCAATGAAGGTCTCGGAATGATTACACATAGCCGACATTTTGTTCCCTTTCATCACTTCCGATTGATCGGGTAAATTGACCTAAATTTTGGATGGATGTTGATTTGAGTAGATCCCTAGAAATAGACTCGTATGAAAAAAAACCGCCTCCAATCCTCGCGAAAATACCTCATTTTTTCGAACTATTCTCAAAAATGAATGACATTATTGATGAGAAGTACTCTAAATCAAGTGCACAATTTTTTCAGTTCCGTAGAGCAATTCAGAGAAAAATGCAACTTTTACACTTAATTAAAAGTAGATATCTCGATAGCGCGGATTTAGTTAAGAAGGGCTTGAATACGGCTAAGAGGAAACTGGAACTATATACAACGGCTGATCCAAATGTGTTACAAGAAGCTTCAGAGTTTTCAGAACGCTGGCTTTTGGCTCGAAGATCCCTTGTTCTCGATCTTGAAAGCTTTCTCATGTTTTCAAGAGTTGTTTTGGATCATGTTCCGTGGATGTTACAGCCCTGTCTAAAAGAATATGTAGCCCATGAAGAACCAGAAATTGTTGATTTTCAGCATTTTTGTGAATGGTTCCGAGATAATCCTGATAAAGTCAAAGATGAAGAATTCAGAAGCTTTCTCTTACACTTCTATTCTTGGTTTCTGGCGAATCTGGGAAATCCACACAACGATTTAGTCATTCATTCAAAGAGAACATACACTTTGGACTCGATTTCTCCCAATGGTCAAGTGATTAGGTTCAAGTATGATCGGGTTGGTTTAGAAGATT
Organism: Promethearchaeota archaeon; assembly: GCA_048939725.1. Taxonomy (GTDB): domain Archaea; phylum Asgardarchaeota; class Heimdallarchaeia; order Hodarchaeales; family Hodarchaeaceae; genus Hodarchaeum. Next base: position 830 of record JBHLPG010000468.1, read on the forward strand.
CGATCGAAGAGAGATTTGAATTACCGTCACCTGTTGTATCATTTCAAAAAATATATGATTTTTTAATCGATCTTGAAGACTATTTCCTTAAAATTCTTTGAATATCAATCGATCGAAGCCTTTCCTTTCTGGCTAATCTACTCAATAACATTCGAGGGTAACTGGCATAAAAAATACAAAATTCACGATCTAGGATAGATAGGCGCTCATTTTTTTTACTTTCACAATCGCTTTTTGAAGTAAATTGAAGAAAGGGCCCCTCGTCTTCTTGTATATCCCAATGATGCTGAAGCTTGGAGAAGCCAGAAGTATTATGGCTAGGGCTAAGTCCCAGGGAACGGGTAACCCGTTGGACAGGTGGATGAAGAGAATGCTCCCTGTTACCGCTAACATCGAATAGAGAATGATTTTCCCAATAATTTCTAAGATGATGATGCTTAAAATGGGAAAATCCGCTGATCCCAGTAATATGAGCACAGGAGCGTCAGGAAGCGGGGTGAGAGAAGATATTAAAATGCTGAGCTAGCCACTCTGAAAATTTTCACTGTTCTAACTGTGGATCAGAGAAGCTAATAGGTAATCAAAATCATGTGTAACAAGAACCATAATGAAACCTGGTGGGAGTACTTTAGCTAGTTCCCATCTAGCACTCCTCGACTCATTCTGAGGTAACTTGTTAGATCGGTTATTTAAATAGTCGTTGTGATCGGATAAAGAGACAGCAATATAGAGTAATGGTATGACCAAAAAATGGGAATTGATAGTAACCTCCTAAAGGATTTACGGATATGGTGTATCAATTATGCTAACTCTTTTCTACAAAAGAAAGCTTGTACTGATTGTTTAGAGGTCCACTCTATCGCGTTGATTGCTGGATGGGCAAGATGTTATTTTGATGATGCTGATAACATTTCTAACCACAAAGATATTGACGTCGACATTTACTTTGCTCCAAGAGACGAAATCAGTGGGAATTTCAGGAAGAAAATTAACACACAGAGCATCCCAACGATTCAATATTTCAATGAAATGAAAGTAGATTTAGCGCGAATTGTTCTGATAAAACCCAAATCAAACAACATTCATGAAGATATTCGAGGTTATGCGAGGAATCGTAAAACAAAGAGGTGGCTGAGGAAACTCGGTAAACCATTCGTTATTATTTATCCAATCTTAATGCCAATAAAAGCTCTATAAACCTCTTCTAACGCGAGCTCGATTAAACAATAAACGTTTTTATATAAGCACTGCTCCTGATGACAAAAATCACAACAATTCACTTTAACGTTTTTTTAAGAAACTTCAAGTTCTTGAAAATAACCCGCGAAATTTTTGTGATAGAAAATGTAAAAACAGATGCAATTACGATGTTTTGAAGATTTACCATTAAGTAAAAAGATTTTAGACGGTATTAAAGATCTTGGGGTTAGCAGTCTTTTCCCAATTCAGGCTCAAGCAATAGCCGCTAGTTAGCTAGAAGCACAATTCCGTGAATGGTTTCGCGAGTGCTGTATAGTGAGACTAGCTAATCTAGAACCAATTATCTTTTTCTTCCGCATAGATGTCAGGAAGAATGCAAGCAAGATTAGTGAACTCCTTGACATTATGTTTCAGCAAAGATACTGGACCTATTGCAGGAATCTTAAAGCCATCCGGAATACACTTTACCGGTTCGCCATCGATAATCTGCCAGCCAAACCAGAATCGGGATCGTAGTTCTGACCCTCCTTCAACAGGACGCAGGAAATGTGTCATCACTACAGGCACATCTGGAACTTG
>JBHLPG010000469.1:0-2605 GCA_048939725.1 Promethearchaeota archaeon
ATCGAATCATCATAAGAGTCTGAAATCCCGAAGATCTCATATCCTTGTTTTTGGAAAAAATCTGGGGATTCGAAGGACAAAGCATTAACCAAGCCTGAAATACAACCGTTTTCTATAGCGATCCTTTCTACAGTCGATAAGAGCTCTTTACCATATCCTTGATTTCGATAATTTTCATCAACCCAAAGTTTTACGGTATGTACTGCCTTGAGGGTTGTGTAAGCATGTGCACCTCCAATAACTTGGTTCTCTTCATTCTTCGCAACTAGATTTATTCTAATTCCTGGATACTTCCTCCGAATCTCACCAACATGTTTTTTGACATATTCAAGCAATCCTTCATGAAGAATCTTCATAGATTCTTCTGAAGCATCCTCAGTGATGGTGAATTCATCCTGGCTTAATCCGCTAGCATTATAGGATTTCCTGTCTGATTTGAATTTCTTCCGGAGAATATGCTCAGTAATTCCATCAATGTATCCATCGAAAGTTCCTACGAGTTTATATCCAATCCGTTGATAAAACTCAGGTGCTTGAAATGAGAAGGTCCAAGTCTGTGATGCGGAGTACCCCTTTTTTTTACCGATACTCTCAGCTTGTAAAACGAGAGCTTTTCCATAACCTCGACCACGATATATCTCATCTATCCAGAGAACTTCAAGATGCATTACTCCTGTTAGCATGCTTGTGATCACTCCACCAACGATAGTTCCACTACTGTTTTTCAAGACCAAGCTAATATCTGGAGTAGGGATATCTAACTCACCATTCGGAAATTGTTTTTTGTAATCCTCCAAGCCTTTCTCAACGATCATCATTTCTTCTTCAGTGGGCGTTTTGGTGATGAGAACTCTGTTAGTATCTTTCTTATTCATTTCACATGTCCTTCTCTTTGAAACATAAATTTTAGCAGATCAAATACTTCATTTCAGAAATTGAGGAGTCCTTTAAAATGATATTATAATAGGTAATTTCTATCAAAACGATAATTCCTACTAAATTCAGTAATGAACAAAGAAGTTAGATCTGACTGATTCAGGAGATAAGCCTTTTGACAGAAGAAGAATTGTTACACATTGCTTTTAGTTCATGTTTTTTAATATTTCTATTCGAGCGGGGTTATTTCCAATCAAAAGCAATGAGAACATCTGGTGAATTAGCCAAATATAAAACGAAGAAATTCTCTCTATTGGGTCTCTTAGTAATTTTTATATTTGCACAATTATGGGTACTAGGAACATTTATTTTTATTCTCAACCCAAGTTTCTTAGATTGGTCAGCGTTACCCCTTCCGTCATCGATAAAATGGATAGGCTTGGTTTTAACAGCCCTAGGAATGGGTGTTGAATTCTCAACACAACTTTATTTAGGTAGAAACTACTCTACGCTGCTGAATATTCGCGAGAAACATTCTTTGATAACTACAGGACCATATCGTTACGTTCGACATCCAATGTATACTGCATTGATCACTGTAGGAGTTGGTTTGTCCTTTCTATCCGCCAACTGGTATTTTGCCTTACCTTTCATTGTTACAATCGTAGTTATCATTCTAAGAATCAAAAAGGAGGAGGAAGTAATGATTGATAAATTTGGGGAGGAATACATCCAATATATGAAAAAAACCAAGAGATTCATTCCTTTCCTTTTTTAAAATATCAAATAATTATTTTTGGCTTTCTAATTGATCGAGAATGCTAATATAGTCTTTAACAAATTAATTCATCCTTTTCTCCAGGAATAGAAGAGTTAGTTTTTCATTTATGTTTTCTCTTTTGAAGATGTTGTAACCCCGTTTCTGATAGAGGTAAATATTTTTGTCGTCTCTCTCTCCAGTAAAAATCTCAAATCTTTTAGCTTTCAGGAACAAATCTTCGATCTTCTCCATCAGAATTGTTCCGATACCCTGGTTTTGATAACGTGGATGGACAATAAGCCTTCCAACATAACACGTATCTCCTTCCTGATGGGCCCTGACTGATCCAATGATTTTTCCTTTAAAGATTGCTTTCAGAAAGGTTCTATTAGCGAATTCTTGTAGTATTTCACTCTGAGTTTGAACTAATGGGGAGATTTTCTGATTATTATAACGATCAGCGATTTCCTGAAAAGCAAGTCTTTGTAGGAGAAGAATATCAGGTAAATCGGTTTTCAATGCCTTTTTAATTACCACTCTGTTAAGCAATAGTTGCCATCCTGATTAACATTGAGTTCTTTCTGATTTATTAAGCTTTGTCAAACAGATATTATAATTGTTAAAGCTAGCTGTTGAATAAAGAAAATCCAATAATTATCAATGAGATCAGCTAGAAAACTCATCTATGTAAAAAAAAGAAGTAGAAAAAGAAGGGAAGAAGATTAAAGACATATCCATTAGAGGTAGGTTAATTAATCTTACCTTCTATGCAGGCCATTTCCACGCATGCCAAATAATCAAAATATAAATGATAATTTCTACAACGGCATAAAGAATGTAATAGGCCCAAGCTCCTGGCATAAGCAATGTAATAAGTATAACACCAATAAATACTATACCCAAGATTATGTTTACCCAGCGATTTACTTTTTCCATCAATATCAGGGAGAGGAAAACCATTAAACTCGG
>JBHLPG010000124.1:0-10408 GCA_048939725.1 Promethearchaeota archaeon
CAATAGTGTTACTAAAAAATGTGCAACAATATTCATCTTTTCTTCCAACCTTTTTCATTTCCTAATGAATTCATAGATAATATATTATCAAAGACTTTAAAAAATCCAACAAACCTTTCTCTGAGAAAATACTTTGTGGTAGAAACTATCAATTCACACATTCTAAATATCAAAAATGGTAACAAGAGATTTGTTTGGAAATAAAATATAATTGCTAATAATATTCTCCAATCACACTCTACCTCTCCAGTTTTCTAATTGGAGCTCATAAAAAGAAAAAGAATGGATTTGAGATTAAAGGGGTACTTCCTGTATCCCAACAACATAACTTAGTATATTTAATCCAATATGAAGACCAAGAGTGCTGGGAGCAAGAACGAGTAACCAGACTAGTGGCCATGGAATAACTGGAAAAACAAAGACCAATGCAACAACTAAGAAACCTAATTGATCCATAAAGGGAAATGATTCTCCTCTTTGGAGTCCACTGCGTCTTTTGATGAAACTCCCAATTATGTCACCAATGAGGGCACCAGATCCAAGAAGAAATCCGATTAAGGCACATAGGATAATATAATTATTACCTAGTTTATGAATTGCCCAATATAAAATACTAGACTGAAAGTAGTTAATATATTCGAGAGAATAACCTGAAAAATTTGTTATTACGAAGATACCCACACAGCTCATCATTCCGCAAACAACCCCTGAAATGAACCCTCGAATTGTTTTACCATCTCCTAAAATTCTTTTATTATCTTTCCAATATTTTCCACAGTCAATAGGTGCATTCAAACGCTTTCCTCTCCCTAAAATCGTAGGAGCAGCGTTAGCAACAAATGCAGGGAATATAAAAATTAAAGCATTAATAATTAGATACATCAGATCTACTATCATTGATACAACCTCACAATATTTAAGTGAACATGGATGAATACTCATTCTAAGCCTTTATTAAACCCAATACAGTTTTCTCCGAGAGAATTCTTTGTAGCACAAACTAACTTACAATTTTTTATAGGGCGGATTATTAAGTAAAACAAAACGAGGTATAAGGTGATCGGAATGGATTTACTACCCGATTTGGAACCTACTCTTGAGATTTTAGATAAAATTGTCGCATTCGAAGAAAAAATGGAAATCAATAGAATGTTACTATTTATAGCTCTTGCAGGATTCATTACTATAATTGGGGGCTGGATTGAATATGTTTGTTATCACTTCCTGTCTATAGATTCAACTTTCTTTATTCTTGGTTTAGCACCTAATAGTGATCCAATCCTACTTTTGGGTTTGTGGCTCATCTATCTTTTACCCCTTCTAGGAGTGATTATCTTCACTACTGGGTTATCACCTGGTTTTATCAATTGGAATAAGGCTTATCGAAAGGTAGGGCTAATAATAATTGGATTATTTGCTCTTACGCATATATTAGTGGTCATCTTTGGCAGTATCAATCCTCAATTAATTCCTACGATATGGGGAATTACTATTTGTATTGGGTTTTTGCTTACAAGTAGGATTCTCTACTTAGATACAAGAAATGAACAGCTACAAGCAGGTTTGTCTTTATTTGGGATATCTGCTTTAGTTCTTGGAATTTTATCCTCATTGGTTATTTATCCTGGTACACCAGAATTGGCAATGTTTCTATATTGTACAGCTTTTGGACTTCTACTAATTGGGGTAAGTATGCTTACATATTGGAATGTTGGTAGGTTAGCTGTAAAACAAAAGGAAGTTTAATTAACCAGGTGATTAGATGGAGGAGAATCCACCTTTAATGGAAGATCTTCTTAGTGGATTGGATTCCACCATTCATGAACCAGTACGTCTAGGTATTTTAATGTTACTTCATTTCAATTCTTCTCTCGCTTTTAGTGTCCTTCAAAAAGGATTAGGAGTAACATCAGGAAACTTGAACAGTCATTTAACAAAACTCGATTCGATTGGTTTTATTACAAGAGAGAAAACTTTTGTAAATCTTCGTCCTAGAACAGTGATCCACATAACCAAAGAAGGTAGAAGGGCATTAAAGGATTATACAAAGTCACTGAAAACGATACTAATAGGACTAGAGCAAGCAAATCCTAGAATGAATATAGAACACTAGTTTTCAGTAGAAATCGCCGCAATTTTATCTTCCATTTTTCTAGCTTTATCTCTTCTATCATCTATCCGTAACTGGGTGACTATCCTTTGTGCTCCTGTTTTTAAGATAGCCTCATGAGCTCTCTTTGTAACATCAAAAACTACGTCGAGAGAATCAGCTTCAATTACGGTTCCCATAGGATGGTGAATAACTCGTATCCCCTCATATGTATCTATTTCCTTCGCTGCTTCTTTCACAAATTTGCTCAAACTTGTCCCTTTCCCAACAGGATAAGTTATAATTTCTGCTATAATTTTGGTGCTCATTTTATCACCTTTTATTCATTGATCTCCTTCCAAATTCCCGCAGTATTACAAGGAACTGGAATGTCTTTCATGGTATGTAAACCAGGATTAGCGGAGAACACAATAGGAACTACATTTGCGACCACAGCAGCAGTGCCCAAATCTCCGTGAACACCACCTTCTATTTTTTGAGTAATTCTTGGAATTCCTTCGATAACAACACTATCATATTCCTCATGATCACCTGCGTATGCGATAAAATCTAATATTAGTAAATCTTCATCATTCTTTTTAGCCACAGCTTTACTTTGAAGTCCGCAAACCAATCCTTTGGGTATGGTACAATAAGAGGTTGCGATGTTCTTTTCTGCTAGAACTGCGCTTGGGGGATATTCAATTATTTCATCGCTAGTCATACCTAGTGCAGAAAGAATCATTTGGATAGACTGAGTTAAACCAACATGACCTGTTATTATTTTCGCGTCGATTTTTTCCCGAAATTCTTCAGTAGAAAGGCCAGTTGCTATTTTTTCTTGAAAGGGTCCACGTCTTTTCGCAGAATTCATCGTTCGTGTTATAGTGATCTTTTGAACAGTTTGACAGGGGGCAGTTAATACAATCGGTAAGAGATCCATCAGATAACCTGGATTTATACCTGTTCCAACCACGGATACGTGGTGTTCCATAGCTAATCTATTTATTTCGTCAGAAAGTTCTGGATGATATTCAAACGGATAGGATAACTCTTCACAGATTGATATGACATTACTATTAGCCTTTATCGCCTCTATTATTAGTGGTGCTACCTTTTTAAGATCAGAAGATGTCGAAATTATTACAACATCAGCTTGTTTTACATTAAGAAGTGTCTTTAGGTTCGATTCAATCTTTATTTCGGATACACTTTCGTGATCGATAATTTCATCTAATTTCTTCCCTTCAAGATTTGGATCTATATCAATAGCACCAATTAGTTCGATATTGTCGCGTTCAATTAACAACTTCGTTATTCGCCGACCCATTGGCCCCAAACCAACTTGGATCACTTTGAATTTGGCTTTCATCCGAATCTTACCTATTATTTCGATTATTGATTTTAATTTTGCTAGATCTATAATCATCTCTTAGAATTTTACTTAGGATCTCTTGAAAAATTCCTCGGCATTTTGCCAGTAAAAACGCTTAAGCACATCCTTGGGCAGGTTCAATCCATTTATATAAGTGGGTGGAGTGGGATTGTCCTCATCTGAAAAGGGTAATTCCACTTTCTGAACGTTGGTCTCCCAGAATAATCGTTGCGACCAATATCGGGTTGGAAAGTATTTTTCAGAACGATCGGTCCACCCTACTGACAAGTCAGTAGCAAAAAGTATTCTATCCTGGTAACGGATTATAAAATCCCGAGCTTGTTGAGGATCTCTCCCCAATTCCCGCACAACCCATTTTGTAGAAGCAGTATCAACATAAAAATTAGGAAACTTCTTGAAAATCTCTTCTAATTTAATTAAATTATGAATTTCAGGCAAACAACCGAAATGTACACTTATCGCTTTAAGAGACGGATGTCTTTCAAGTACTTCGTTAAATTCGTTTATTACCTGAGGTTTCGTGCGATAACGTTCTGAATCTAGGTACTTAGTTGAGTACCATATATCAGGATCTGCAACATGAATGTCTAATGGAAGACTATAATCTTCAATTCGGCTAAATACAGGTTCAAAGATGGGATCGGAAATAGAAACTAATTTCTCGGTGTTGTAGTAATCGATTTGTCGTGGACCAAACCAAGTTTTTGTGAGTGCATAATTTTGACTATGAGCTTCATCAACAGCTTCTAAGATTTTTTCGGGTTTTTTTTCAGCAAAAGCTTGCATAGGTAAATAATATGCAAAGACAATTTCAGAGGCCTTTCCATTTTGCTCTAAAGCCTTTTTTACCTCAGGTTGAGCTATTCCCATAAAACGTTTAACTCCAAAGAGATGACCCCACTTTTCTAGCTCACTAAACGCGTCAGCATCCCAGATATGGACATGAGAGTCACAAATATCCGTCTTAAGAGGAGGTAATCCTACTAGTGGATCATTAAAGTCAAAGATCAACAGAGTGCCTCAAAGAATTGAATGAACTTGGACTATATTAGCGAGAACTCAAAGAATTTCTCAGATAATAAAAAATTTCTTTTAGGCGGACATAAAGAAAATTGCCAAAGCGTTTTTAATTTGGTGAAGTAAGTAATCTTGTAACCCTTCGGATAGATATTTCATGCCCCAATTAGTATACATACCAATAAAAGCGATAATATTTGATTTTGATGGAACGTTGGTTGATACTAAACAATACTACTTTGGATTGTTAGCACAATACTTACAGATTGACAAAACTATTGTAATCTCGAAAGCTGACGAAATAACTTTCTCAAAGCTTACACCACAAGAACGAAATTTAAAATGGAAAATAGTTAGAACTCTATACAAAGTTTCACGGGCTTTAGAATTTAGCATTATTAAATCTCTAAGAGCTTTATTCTATGTCTTAAGAAATCAATCCAAGCAATTCTCATCTGCAGAACCCACGAAAGACACCCTACTAGCCCTTAAACGATTACACTCTACTGGAGTTAAGTTAGCAATCGTTAGTGATTCTCCACGGAAAAAGATTGAAACTTTTATCGCCACCTATCTCAAAAACACAAGTTATTTTCCATCAGATAGAATTTTAGCCTCGGGGGAGTTCAGAAAACATAAAGAGGAAGGATTTATACATTTTCTCCGCAAATTCCATCTGACAGATACACCACGAAGTTGTGCAATGATAGGAGACCTTGGTGGGGATATTATTGCAGGGAAAACAATAGGAATTACAACATTTGCTTTTACAGCTGGTTATTCTACTCCTGATACTCTACTAATGAATAAACCAGATGCTATTTATGAGACTCTACTTGAAATGGAAGGATCAGTTCATCTCTTTTTGGCAGAAGAGAGGTAATCTATCTTCTAGGATGTAATCCACCCTTTTGCCTTCTCAATAGCTTTATTCCAATGAAGAGACATTTTTCGTCGTTGTTCATCATCCATTTGGGGTTTAAAGGTTCGATCTACAATCCATTTCTTGCGTAACTCATTAACATCCCAAAAACCAACAGCAAGTCCAGCAGAATAAGCTGCTCCAAGAGCCGTAGTTTCCTCAATCTTGGGTCGAATACATTCGATATTTAATAAATCCGCCTGGATCTGCATTAGAAGATTATTCTTAGAAGCTCCACCATCTACTCGTAAACTCTGAAGTTGAATACCACTATCTTTTTCCATTGCGTTGAAGACATCCAAGGATTGGAAAGCAATGGATTCCAGTACAGCTCGAGTAATATGGGCTCGATTACTTCCTCTTGTGAGGCCTACTAAGGTGCCTCGTGCGGTGGTATCCCAGTGAGGCGCAAAAAGGCCAACAAAGGCAGGAACAAAATATACTCCTCCATTATCAGCAACAGAATTAGCAAGTTCTTCTGATTCGGAAGCAGAAGAGAAGAATCCTAATTGGTCTCTGAGCCATTGAATGGCTGCACCACTAATAGCAATACTCCCCTCTAATGCATAAACGGTTTCTTTGCTTAACCCATAAGCTACAGTCGTAAGAAGTCCCGAATCAGAATGGACAATTTTATTACCTGTATTAAGTAAGAGAAAATTACCAGTCCCATAAGTATTTTTAGCCATACCTGGATCAAAACATGTTTGGCCGAATAGAGCCGCTTGTTGATCTCCAAGATCTCCAGAAATAGGAGGATTACCTTCTATTCCGTCAATAGTAACATAACCATAAAGGTTCGGATCACTAGAGGGCTTAATCTCTGGTAGAATAGATCGAGGAATTTTAAGATTCTCTAATAACTCCCCATCCCACCCAAGCGTTTTGAGGGCCATTAACATTGTGCGTGAAGCATTTGAAACATCGGTTACATGGACTCCACCATTGACACCTCCAGTTAAATTCCAAATCAACCACGTATCGATATTTCCAAATAATAAATCACCTTTTTCAGCCTTAGGCAGAGCTCCTGGAACACTCTCCAGTAACCACTGTATTTTTGGCCCAGAAAAATATGTTGCGATAACTAGACCTGTTCGTTCTTTTACCAGAGGTTCTAAATTGTCTGTTTTAAGTTTTTCACATATTTCTGCAGTTCGTACACACTGCCATACAACAGCATTATGAATAGGAAGACCAGTTTTACGATCCCATATAATTGTAGTTTCCCGCTGATTAGTTACTCCAATGGCAGCAAAATCATTAAGCGTAAGCTTATGATCTTTTAGAGTTTGGCGGATTACAAGTTGGGTATTAGTCCAGATTGCTAAAGGATCATGCTCAACCCAACCTGGTTGAGGAAATATTTGTTCATGTTCTCTGTAAGTAGAACCAATTAGATTACTATCCTTATCAAAAACCATGAATCGTGTACCTGTTGTCCCCTGATCAACAGCACCAATGTATTCTTTTTCCATTTCTTACTCTCCATTTACATAAGAAAGACTTAATCACTAGCAGAGATCACGAAAAGGCCTGTAATATCCTGAATATTCTCACATTATTCAGGATTATTGTTCGATGTAAGCTTTTATCGTTCTAAGTGGTATTGAAGTTTCATGATTCCTGACTTGAATAATTTTATAAGTCTTAGTTTGAGGAAATTGAGATAAGAAATCGTCCAATAGGCTCTCCCTTACCACTAGGATATTTCCCTGATCACGTGAAAAGACTGCATTGAGTATAGGATAATAACCACTCCCCTGAAGTTCTAATTGACCAATTTCATCAACGAAAAGGTAATCACTAGTAATACCTGCTCTGATACTGGATATTGTCTGATTTAAATTATCTTTATGAATTCGAAATTGACCTATTGGTATGAAATCTACATTATCAATAGCTTCAAACGTTATTTTTACCTTTTCTGCAATTAGATAAAACCATTTCTTGTCATTTTGAATAGTAATAACCCCACTTGTTGTCACATCTGTCTTATTTAGATATTCCAACAATTGCCAACATAAGGTGGATTTCCCTGACTTTATTTGTCCTGTGATAATAAAAGAACATCCACCCATGATTATCATCTATTCATCATAAAAAATACTATTAACCAAAAACTAAACGCTAAAAAGATTACTGGTAAGAGGAATATCCACTAGTTCCTAAAACCTTTTTTTCCAAAACTTAGGGACAAGAGCTCCTGTTTTTTCACGGTATTCAATATAAGGAGCCCCGAACCGTTTAACCAAGTCCTTTTCTTCAAAATAAATATAAAGTGGAACATAGAGAATTACAAAAATTATCATCCAAATGACCAGGAAGAATGAATTTACTAACAAAGCAACTACTATATATAAAGGCATCTCACCCCAAACACCAGGATGACGGATATGCTGGTATATTCCCCCATGCAACTTTGTTTCTTTTGAGGGTTTCATATGTTCCTCACCTCCATCCTGCATTGCTTTGACTAGAATTACGCCGCATGGAATCGTAATTATTATTCCAATTATAAATCCAAAAAATGAATTGGGATGAATTTTCCAACTAAATATGGGTACAGGAATCCAAATCCAAAGAATTATATTGATAACCATGATAACCGCAAAAACACTCATTATAATTCGAAACCAATAACATTCTTTCCACGCTTTATCTCCTCGCTTCTCCTCACGAGTTACAGGCATTACACTAACAATACTAAAATAAGAAAACATTAAAGCACTAATATGCAAAGAGAGGAGATTAACCCAAGGGATTAGCTCAGAATTCACATTAACCACTAATTTTGATTCTGTCTTAACTTTTCCATTTAATCTCTTAAATGGAAACGTATATATTGTGCACCATGTACACAAAGGAAGAATGATCCTTAAAAAAAAGATCTGGATTTAGGAATTTACCCTACATCTGTGATGCCATCACTAGTTATAGCAAAGACTGTTTCATTTTCTGGGAGTAATGGAGAATCAGCGATTCTAGCAATCCTCCGTTCACCTTTCGATTTTCGAAGATATACCCGAGTATGGCTGGCATGAGCAACAATATTTCCCCCAACTGGGGCCGTTGGATCACCGAAGAACATATCAGGTTTTGAATGAACCTGATTAGTGACAATGACTGATAAATTTCCAACCTCTGCCACTTTGAGAAGGGTATGGATATGTTGGTTTAGTTTTTGTTGTCTACCTGCGAGGGTTCCTCGTCCAACGTACTCGGCACGAAAATGAGAGATGAGGGAATCCACAATCAAGAGCCCAATCCTTTCAGTCTGACTATCCTTAGCAACTTTTTCAGCTAAGACCATCTGATGATCACTATTATATGCCCTGCCATGCATAATATTTTTCAAGACTTGCTTGATATTTAGATCCCCTTCCCAACGTTTACTCATATCAAGAATTCTTTCAGGGCGAAATGTGCCCTCAGTATCAATGTAAACTACTTTTATGGGTTCTTTGTCCTCCACATTCAGACCACCCATCTCTCGAGGGAGTTGAGCTGTGATACAAAGCTGATGAGCGATCTGGGTCTTACCTGTGCGATATTCTCCATAAAATTCAGTCATTGATCCAGTCTCGACTCCACCCCCAAATAAATCATCAAGAGAAGCGGATCCTGTGGTGATTTTCAACATATTTCTACGGCGTTCTAGGACTTCTTCTGCTGTTGTGAATCCGAAATCTAACGCATCTCGAGCAGCTTGAATGATTTTCCTGGAAGTAGCTTCTCCTAAATTCCCAACTGCTACTAATTCTCCAATACTCACTGTAGCAAGAGATTCCAACGTCCCAAATCCAGAGTCTTGAAGTTTCTTCGCTGTAGCTGGCCCTATACCTGGAAGATCACCAATATCCTTTATTCCTGCATTATTATCCTTTGAAACCATTGGAGATGAGCTTAATTTTTCCTTATTCAATGATTTTGATACCACTTCAGATTCTTCAGAGTTTTGTTCCTCTTCCCCTTTCTTGCTGCGTGAAGTTGTCTTTTTTTTACGTGGAGGCAAATTTGATCAAACCTTGAATGTGTTTTATTATAGGTAATGACTAATTAAGCGTCTTTTTAACTCAACAGAGTGTAAATTCAATATGATACTGAGTTAATTTGTCCATTACTAACGGTGATGACGAAAAAGATGACCCACAAGAAATTAACAGCAATGAGAATGAAGGTTCAAAAAGAGGGAGGGAATTTCATTGATATTTGAGGTGGACTCGTGCTGTTTAAACGAACATTTCGTGCAATGATAACAAAACGGCCTGTTCTATCCATTTTCGTCATTTTCAGCTATCTCACTCTATGGTTTGAGAGATTTTCATTCTAATCTGACCATGTGATTGAAACAGGATTTCGAATAGGAATCCTAGAGTACTCGTATCTAGGATAACCCATTGATAGAACTGCGAAAACCCCATATCTGTCCATTGAAATCCCCAATTCTTCAGCGATTTTGGGCCTTCGTCGAATTGCTTCAACTGCGTAGCCAATATTCACAGTACCTAATCCATTCACATGAGCAGCTAGCATCAAGTAAGCCACAGCAAAACCCACATTTAATGGGGCAAATGAATCATCCATAGGTGCATACACAACGATAATAATAGGAGGATCATAAAAAAGAGTGTCTTTCCCTTTTTCAGCTTCAGACAACCAATAATTCCACTTCCGAATACGTCTTAAAGTGGTTAGATCTTCTGATTGTGATGATTCGAAGATTTTTAGAACGTTAGCATAAAAATTCCTTACATCTGTTACGAATGGAGGTATAGCTTGGTTCTTAAGAATTAGATATTCAACATTCTGCGAATTACTAGCTGTAGGAGCATATCGTGCTTCAGATATGAGATGTTCGACAATTTCCCTCGGGATCCCCTTTTCTTTGAAATTCCGAATGGATCGTCTTGTTTGAAACAATGAATATAACTCTTGAGGATTGGATTCATGAATAGTTGGGACCTTCAGAAATTGTGAGTAA
>JBHLPG010000470.1:0-2590 GCA_048939725.1 Promethearchaeota archaeon
GACTAAAACCAGATTATATAGAGCTAAACACATATGATAATTGGTGCCAATCTCCTCAAATAGAGCTAAACTTTTTTTGTAATAATCAGAGGCCTCATTAAAAGAGCCTTTAATATGATGTATTTCCCCAATATTATTGAGACAAAGAGCAACATCCAGCTTCTTTCCTAGCTTTTCTTCTAAAACCAAACTTTTCTGATAGAATTCTAATGCTTGATCCAATTCCCCCTTAAATTGTAAAATCATACCAATCCCATTTAGACAAGCTGCCATGGCACTTTTATGATCTATTCCTTTACTTATTTCCAAACTCTTGTTGTAGAAATTTAAAGCACTATCTAATTCTCCCATATTCCAGAAAAGGAGGCCAATATTCAATGATATACCTGCAATAAACTGATTATTCCCGAGTTCTTCACTTCTAGTTAAACTCATTTTATAATTCTCTAAAGCTTGCCTCAAATCACCCTTTCTCCAATAAATCTGCCCTATATTATTAAGAGATTTAACAACAGAAGATTTTAAACCAAGTTCTTCAAACATGGCAAGACTTTTTTGAAGATAATTTAATGCCTGATCATATTCGCCTTTATTAACACAAATTATACCTAAAATGTTATAATTATCAGCAGTTACATATGTATTCTCAAGGTCTTGTTTGACAAAACTTTCCCGTACAAGGTCATAAGCTTGATTAAGCTCCCCTCTTTTCCAATAAACTTTACCTTTCAGGTATTTTAATGACGCTATTCTATCAATAATTTCCTTTTCATGCCCTTTATTAGTTGTAATAAGCAATTTTTCCCCTTTGTTAATCACATCTAGACATGTACTAAAATCATCAAGCCTAAATTTGGCGTTTGCTAGTGAAATAATAGCATCAGTCACTAATATGTGATTTTCTAAACGTTGCCCCTCTTGAAATGCATGTTCGGCAATTTCTAGACTAGTAGTATATTTTCCTAGCTTATCAAAAATTAAACTTCTAAGAATTTGAAATTGTACTTTTTCTTTATTATTTAATTCCACCTTATTTTGTAGATTTTCAACTTCTTGTAGAGCTTCCTCTATTTTATCCAGATAAATTAGTCGCTCAACTTGTTTTAAAATTAGAATATTATCCTGGGTTTTAAATTGCAATTGATTACTTTTGAGGAGTTGTGATATGAAGCGGATAAGCAAGATAAAGCCTCTAATCTTAGATTCATGTACAATTACTCAAACCTGATTTTTTCCATCCCTTTTACCATTCATAATCATACAAATATAATTTACGTTTAAAAAACCTTGCATCTACAAATCTGCATCTTGGTATAGATTCTTATCAAGTAGATTGTTGCTTCTCATTAACTGAAAACTGAAGGTGAACCTATTCAAGCTACTTCCCAGATTTTGAAGATCTATCAAGAGTTGAACGATCAGATCAATGGGGATTCAGCAATTAATTACTTGGAACATTATTGAGGCGATTGAAAAGAGCTATGAGAGTGTTGATCTGGAGGTGCGTGGATTTGAAAGGATTCCAAATAAAAAAAGAAAAAAATTGGGAATTAGGAATATTCTTTGCGGTTTTTACGCCGGTTTAGGAACAAAATACTCATAGTGAGAAAGATAAAAGGTAGAGTCCAAGTTGGGGTAATGTCATCTATATCTGGGGTAGTTTCCGAGGTAGTTTCTAGCGGGATTTCAGAGCTAGTATCGATAGGCAAAGTTTCACTGGTGTGAACGGCATCAATAGTAAAGATCACACTAGCATGAACCTCACTGCCCTCAGCATCGTTACCATAAGCATTCAAGGTATATGTTCCATCTGGTAAACTGCGTTCAACAGAAGAGGTCCACGTTTGGTTATTTGTATCGACTCCTTCAATATAATACCAAAAGTTACTTGCGGTTCCAGATAGCTCAATGGTAATTTCACTGGTGGAGTATGTTCCTGCAACAGGTGAATCAATGATGACCGATGGAAGAATCGCATTAATAGTAAAGGTCACACTAGTATGAACCTCACTGCCCTCGCTATCGTTACCATAAGCATTCAGGGTATAAGTTCCATCTGGGAAACTCCGTTCAACAGAAGAAGTCCATGTTCGATTACTTGTGTCAGCTCCTTCAATATAATACCAAAAGTAATTCGCTGTTCCAGAGAACTCAATGGTAATTACACTGGTGGAGTAGGTTGCCGCACTAGGCAAATCAATGATGACCGATGGAAGAACCGCATTAATGGTAAATGTTACACTGGTATGGGCTTCATTGCCTAAGGAATCATTTCCATACGCGTGGAGTGTATAGGTACCATCATCTAACGTTTTTTGAGCTGAAGGTGACCAAGATTGATTCTCTGAGTCTATTCCTTCTATATAATACCAATAATGTTTTGCATCCTCAATTAAAGACCATGAAGGATAGATATTGGAACTTAGAGAAATATCTATAGTCCCAGTCGAGTAGATAATCGCAGCTGGAGAATCAATGTAAATCTCAGGCGGAGTAGAATCAGGGTATTCCCCAGGATACATCACGTGTGGATCTATTGGATTTATGCCCCAAATGGGGGAGTTCTGGTTATATCCTAATTCTTGCCAGC
>JBHLPG010000125.1:0-10332 GCA_048939725.1 Promethearchaeota archaeon
ATTCTAGAGGTTTCAGTAATTCCAAGGAGAATCCATTCACAGTTTTTACAATAGGGTGTACCTATCTGTACTAATTTGCTAATGATATCAAGAGCAATATTTGGGTTATTTGCTATTAATGGGCCAATTGAGAAAGAGTTTTCAGAATAACGTATGAACCCGTAACCTTTTATCATATTGTCTTGGATAAATACTGCACCATCACTTTTGGGATTCTTCAACATAATTTGAAATATTCTATTCCTTTTTGCTCCGAATATGAGCAGATCGAACTCCCCAATGTCTCTAAGATGCTGGTTTTGAATGAGAATACTTTGAGGAGAAGAAATGATCTCATTTGTCAACGTGGGGAATTGCACTTTAAGGCGAAGCGACCGTTCGATTTTCAAAAAATGGAACTTTTCATATAGACTAATGACATTAGGAACAGCATCTAAGAGGATTTCCCTACAACCAATTTCCAATAAGTGATCTACTGCTTTTGAGAATAAAAATCCTCCAATACCCTTCCTTCGATGAATTTCATCTACAATCAAAAACCCTATCCATCCAGTAGAGGGAGGATAAAAATAAGTTATTACCATTCCATATGGTTCCTGAGTTACAGGATCTTCTGCAAGATATGCAGAGTTGCTGAATTCTAGAAATATCTCTGGAATTTTTTGACCAAAACCCCACTTAACCTGAGAATCGAGATATTTTAGAAATTTAGTGTCTAATTCGCTCAAGGCTCGAATATGGATTGATTTCAAATCATCCTCCCATGGTTTTTTCGCTAAATTTATGTTTTGATTCTAACAAAATCTGAAAATCTAAAGGAATTGGATTAATTTCAGTTCCGGTAACATCTATCACTAGTAATTCTTTTGAATGTCGATTTATCCTCCATTGTGGCTTTTTTTCATTAATACTTTCTATAAGCGACTCCCAGCTGTCCTTTGATGTCGATATTCCTATCAATTGGACATTTGAAGGAAAATCCTTTTTTCTTCTTCGTGAGTGCAGATTTTTGAGAGTTCGAGTTAAAGATTGTTTCGAATTAATCCAAATAATTTGAGTAAAAGGAAGGATTCGGCTTAGTCTTTCTAATTTTTTGAGTTTTACTTGTTTACACTCGATCCATAGATCAGGAATTGGTTTTTCTTCAGTAGGGATCTCCGATTTTGTCCAAGCGATTAAATCAGGTCTAAAACGGTTTACTCGGGTAAATGGCTCAATCACAAGATTTCTGTCCCAAAAATAACAATAAGCAAGAATTTTGAGAATAATGTGCAGTTTTGATTCCATTCTTCCTTTTCGTAGTATTATTCGTCGTGATTCTTCTTCAGCCGTTACAAAGCTCCTCCAAAATATTCTAATTGATAATTTACGCGCAATTAGGTAGGTCATTACATTACTACCAGTATTATCTGGCTATTTGGAGAATTTTTGAAATTCTTGGTTCGAAATAATTTCTTGTAGAAGCTGAACCGTTTGCCAAACTTCATGATAGGTATTGTATAAAGCGACAGGGGCAACCCTTATGATATTAGGAGGGCGGTAGTCAGTAACTACGCCTTTGGATTTTAATGCTTCAGTTATACGATATGCTTCGTCATGTTCAATAGCAACATGCCCAGTTCTTCGATTTGGCTCACGGGGAGTTCCCACCTCGAAATTGTAGGGATTTTGGGTAAGAAGTTGATCGATCAGGAAAATCAAATACGAAGTCATTTTAATTGATTTTTTCCTAATTCTTGTTATTCCAGCTTTGATCGTAACTGCTAACGCTCCCTCAATCGGTGCAGAACATAGAATGTTGGAACTGGACATTTGCCATCCTCCTGCTGACTTTGCATGTTCAAAGTCGAGAAGCATTTCGAATTGCTTCTCTTTTACATAACCAAACCATCCAGTTAGCCCAGGTTCTCTAGTGAAATGTTTTTTATTGATATAGAGGAATGCTGTACCACCAGGGCCAGAATTTAGGTATTTATAACTACACCAAACTGCAAAATCAACACCCCATTCATCGAAGTAGTGAGGTACAGCTCCAACTGAATGGGAACAATCAAAACCGATGGGAATATCTCTTTTATGTGCTTCTTCAGTCAAATAAGCCATATCTAGTAATTGACCGCTGCGATAAAGAGCTGATGGGAGCAGTACAAGAGCAATATCATCAGTCATGTGGTCAACTATCTTTTCCTCTTGGAAAAAGCGTCCATTGGGTGGTGCAAGTACTAAATGCTGTTCTGGATCCAACCCTTGGAGTTTGATTTGGCTTTTAAGGGCATAAATATCTGTTGGAAAATCTAATTCGTCTGCGAGGATTTTAGTCTTCTCTCCTTGAGGATGATAAAAAGTACTAACAAGAGAGTGAAGGTTCACAGTTGTTGTGCCAGTAGCAACGACTTCATATGGTTTCGCTCCAACTAAAGGAGCCATTTTTGCTCCTAATGTTTCCCCATAATACCACCATGGCTGTTCACCCTCAAACCATCCATAAATTCCTTGGGTTTTCCACTCATTAATTACTCTAAGAAGGGATTGTTCAGCATCTTTTGGTAATAATCCTAAAGAATTCCCATCAAGATAAATGGTATTTTTTGGTATAAAGAAACTTGAACGAAATTCTCTCAAAGGATCTTCCAAATCTAGCTGTTTGGCATAATCCTCCGTTGTCGTAAAGGTGTACACTTTTTCTACTCTCAGAAAGGGCTATTATATTCAGTTATGGCTTGAAAAAAGGGTCCTTCTTATTAGTTTATTTTTCTGATTGAGATCTATATATTTCAGAAAGTATTTCCTGAATTGAATTTCCTTGATATTGAAATAGTTCCACATTGTTTTCAGTAAGAACCGCCTTAGGCCCTAAACCAAAGTTTGTAAGATCTTTGATAGCTAGTATATCAAGTTTATTCTCAGTAAGGAACTTTGCAGCCAAAATTCCTCGTTTTCGTTCAGCTAGCCGATGTGGATTCTCAATCAATCTTGTAGAAATTTTAGTTCCAGTAGAACGATCTATCTTAACGAATAAAAAAGCAGGAGCCATTCCAAAATGGTCAGCAGGAGGATCATCAAGAGTTGAATCAAGAGAAGAAACTGCAATAACCACAATATATTGTGTTTTCACTACAGGTTCGACGCTTATCATGACACTATCTAATTGGGGGATGACATTTCTTAAAGCGGATTCTAATCTATGAGTCATTTCTGCAAGAGATTTCACTGTTTCTGATGATAGCATTTGAATTTCAATATCAGCAAAAAAGAATGGGCCTGAGCGTCTTGTTCTCACATTTATAACCTTTTTTACCTCAGGATCTTGTACTATGATTGATTCTATTTGTTCAAGGATTTGAGGATCCTCTAGAGCGTCTAATAATGATAATAATGAATTCTTCCCGAAAACTAAACCTGTTTTAATAATAAATAGGCCTATTATCCAGCCTACGAATCCTTCAAGCTGGGGTAAGCTCATCAAATGACCTAGAATTCCTATAAAAACAAATGAATTCATGAATATATCTAATTGGTATTCTTTCGCGGTACTGATCAATGCATTTGACGCAATCTTAGTTCCGATTGTGAAATTATAGCGATATAACCCAAATGCTACAAAGATTGAGATTATAGATACTAGAAGGCCTAAGTTAGGTTGATTTAAAGAACTGGGGGTCATGATAATGTGAGTACTTTCAATGATGACATTTATACCAACGAAGAGAATGAAAATTGCCACAATTAACGTCGCTAATGTTTCTAGACGATAATATCCATAAGGAAAACGATTTGAGGGGTCCCTTTGTGAAAATCGTAACCCTAAGAAGACCGCAAAAGATGCTATTAAATCAGTTAAAGCATCAATTCCAGAAGCAATTAAGGCAATGCTACCAATTATCAATCCAGTAGTAAGTTTGATTAGAATTAAAAAAGCATTAATTACCATTGAGATGAAAGTGGCCCTTTCTCCCTCAGCTAAGATCTCTTTTCGTTCCTGTTTGACCAGAGTTATCACTCACTTAATTATTTTAACATTTCTTGGAGTTCAGACCACATCTTATTTAATGGTCCAATTAAGGGGGTGATTTGATGTTCTAGAATAGTATGTCCGTTAATCATTGCTTGATAAATTTCCATTTGATAGGGGATTTCTCCTACGATAGGGATTTCTTTTTTCTGACAGAAGCTTACAATATTTTTTCGTTGTTCCTCGTTAATAGTTGATTTATTAAGGACAATTGCTACCTTTATCTTAAAGAAATCTGCAAGTTCAAGTGTCCGTTTCATATCATGTATCGCACTGGCCGTTGGTTCCACAACTAATAGAACGAGCTTTGCGTTAGTTAATGAAGCAATAACAGGACATGCTATTCCTGGGCTTCCGTCAACTATAACAAGCTTTTTATTGAGTTTGTTTGCTTTTTCATGACTTTTTTGAATAACCTCACTGACCAATTTTCCTGAATTTTCTGCTCCTATATCTAATTGGGCATGAATGAATGGACCAAATCGCGTTTGTGCTTCATAAATCATTCCTGATGGTTGTATTTCCATATTAATTGCATTTTCAGGGCAAATCCAAGCGCAAGCTCCACAGCCCTCACAACGTACTGGATCAACTTCAAGTTCTGGGGAAATGGCGTCGAAACGACAAACTTCAAGGCATTTTCCGCACTCTGAACATTTATCTGTATTTTTAATCGCCAATTTTCCACTCATAAATCTTTCAGAAAACTTATTTCTAGGATCTAATAATAAATGAAGGTTAGGAGCATCTACATCGCAATCTGCAATGATGCAAAAAGGAGACGATAATTGAGCAAGTACGGCAGTGATTGTTGTCTTTCCAGTTCCTCCCTTGCCAGATACAACAGTAATTTGATTCTTTATGTCTACTGTCATTTTTTCATCTCCAAAATTCTATTCCATAAATGTAAGAAGTGATCATCAAATTTATTTGTTGTACCAATGAGAGGGAGGCTATTTGAATAAAGATGAAGAATTTCTTGGTCGTGAGGAATTTCTAATAATAAATCATACCCGTTATTTTTGGTTAAGCAAGTAATTCGGTCATCACCAACATCAGATCGATTATTCACAATTCCAAAGGGGATCCTGAGCTGTTTAGCAAGATCTATTGCAATAAGAAGGTCATGTTCTCCCGCAGGTGTCGGTTCTGTGACTAAGATAACAAAATCTGTTCCAGAAAGAGCTTCAATAACAGGACAAGCTGACCCAGGAGGGAGATCTAGGATTACATGTTCATTATCTAAACTAAACGCGACTTTTTTCAGTTCATGGATGATTGGCGTTGCTAAGGCTTCCCCCACTTTTAAAATTCCTTCAAAAAACGTTAAACTATTTTGATAAGTGTTTGATTTTTTAATAACACCCAATAAATGGGATTCTTCATCAATAGCTTTCTCTGGACAAGCTAGAGAACATAATCCACAGCCATGGCATAGTTCTCCAAATATCATGACTTGATCTGGAAGAACCGCTAATGCGTTAAACTCACATAATTCAGCACAAAGTCCACAGTGAGTGCAGGTGGATTCATTTACACTTGGTCTTTGAACATTAACATCTTGATAATGGTTCATTGGAGCTTTAAGGAAAAGATTATCATTTGGTTCTTCAACATCTAAGTCAATTAGTGCAACTCTAGAGAATTTTGATAGAAAAAGAGCCAAGTTCACTGCAATGGTTGTTTTTCCAGTTCCCCCTTTACCAGAGGCGATGCTGACAATCGTCAGGTTATCCTCCTAATGATGGTGATGATGATGTTCATGTACACCACGGTCTTCACCACGATATTTGTGTTGCTGACAGGCATCTTTATCAGTAGCCATTCGCAATTTATTGTTTTTGAATAGTTCAATGGCATCTTTTACTGTTCCCTGAGCATCAATATACACCTCAATCCCAAATTGCTCAAATAATTGTATAGCTCGTCGTCCCACTCCTCCACAAAGCATAATATCAATATTATGCTCACGAAGAAGTTCTGCAGGTAATTTAGTGCCTCCCATATGAGAGGAAGTATTTTGTATAATTTCAACGGTCTCTGTTTCATCATCATAGAGTGTGTAGTTATGTACACGTCCAAAATGATATCCTACACGATCTTCAAGTCCGCCTTTGGTTTCCGAAGGGATACATAATCTCATTTTCAATTTACCTCTTATTATCTTTTATTTATTGATTTATATCGAATTCCTATGTTCTACGTCCACGACCTTGACCACGGCCCATTCCTCGACCCATACCACGCCCCATTCCTGAACCTCCTGCAGTTGTCATTTCATTCAGCCTCCCGTTCTTAAATTCATCAATATTTTGTTTCAAAGTCCCTATTTTTCCCGAATAGATTCTCACTCCAGCATTCTGTAGAACACGGAATGCATTAGGGCCCATCTGAGGAGCTATAACAGTCTGTACTTGATGATTGATCAATGATTGTGCAGCTTGGATTCCTGCACCTCCAGCAGCATTTTGCGCGGAATTCGGGAAAACCTCTAGAATCTTTTCAGTCTCTGATTCTACAATGACAAAATTAGGACAACGGCCAAAGATGTTTGCAAATGAACTAGTTAGTTCATTCCCAGTAGAAGGTAATCCAATTTTCATTTATTCTGCCTCTTTTGATTGTTGAAGTTCTAATTATCAGTTATGCATAATTATTCATAAATATTTTGCATAATTATTCATAATAAAATCAATAGTAATAACCTCAACAATTATCTTAGAATGGTTTCAGGAACTAAAAAGAAAAAATTCAAGTGATAGACACAAAAATAAAAAGAGGAAGGAAGGCAATTATTACCTTCTTTTAAGGTTCATCAAGATGAAACTCATAGCTAGGAGAGCAAAGATGAGTCCAAATCCAGGGACGCCTCCAATGTCAGGGGCTTCTCCAGTTTCCGATGTTTCTTCTGCATTCAAAATTTCAAACAGAGAAGATCTTAATTCTGTCGTATCAGTTCCATCATCGATTATCACAATGATTCTATAACCTGAACCATCAGGATAAGCAGTGGTATCAAAAGAATACGATAAGTCGTCTGAATTGGATTCCAAGGTAGCTTCTGTTCCATCGGGTCTGACAAGGATCACATCGAATGTGAGATCATCACCATCCTGGTCAGAAGCACTCCAAGAGATAGTTTCAGTTCCACTTAGCACACTATCCAATTCATTGAGTTCTCCTTCTGGGGCTCTGTTGCCGATTTGTACTTTAACTCTAATGAGTAAAGGAGTTGTATCTTCACCTATCAGCCCGATCACAATTATACGGACTCCAGCAGATAACCCTGATGTGTCATAACTGAATGGAAATGATTTTTCATCAATTTCAGCCCAATTCGTGAAATCTTCTGATGCGTCAGCCAGGTCTTCCGCAATTGTGAAAATTGTGCCTGTTGAGATAGTTCCAACTCCAATGTTGGTTAATGTGACAGTAATGTCAATCTCTTGATTCAAATCGACATATGAAGGCGCACTGATCTCATCGAAATTAACTGAATGCGTAAATAAGCCATAACCATCGGGAATGAAATGGATGTCTAAACCAGATATCGTTGTTAATACCATCCTGAACCGAAGAACTTGTGGATAATCATTTGAATCGTCATAATCGATAATATAGGTTCTAAAGCGTAAAACGTGACCTGATTCAGTAAGGGCACGTGCACGTAAGACCATATCTTGAGGGGAGGCTATTCCATCAGTTCCAGCGGCAGGAAATACCTCAATTTGATATTCTCCTTTACTCGGTGAGAGAATTGAGACTTCTTGAATTTCGGGTAGGAGGCCTGAATAACTAGCGCCAGGTGAGGTTTCTTCGATCCCTGTAGTGTAATTGTAGCCCACATTTAAAGTTGAATTCCAAAGATATATCGCAGAACCATCAGCTGATTCAAGTGTGACATCAAGAGAGTGCATTGGTATATGACCATAAAAGACCTGTTGGGAAAGTATTGCTTGCACAGTAGCAAACACAGGAGGTTCTCCTCCCATTGTGTTTTCCCAATAAGCACTGGTCGGACTCATGTAAATCATGTGGGTATTGAGATAATTTGTTATTTCGTCATACCACCATTGGTCACTTTCACGTCCAGCCATTAAAAACGCTTTACTTGCAGAGAGGTACCAATAGTACTCAAATGAACGTCCTGAATGTGGATTTCCTCCTACAATTTGATCTGTATTGTTAATCCAATCGAGTGCTGACACAATATCGGGGTCATCAGGTTCGGATCCACTGAGATATAATCCCCATATCCCTGCAGCTGTCATTGATCCGTAACTACCGCCACCCCAGTCGCGCCAATCTTCAGTAGAAGGAGTGTAAGTAAAACCACCATCAAAAATCCATTCTTGTGTCACATCATCTATATAACCACCACGGCATCGTCGAACAAATAAATCAACTTTACTCCATAGATTTGGATCATACTCATCTAATCCATCAGGATTGAAATTTTCATATGTGGATAAAGCGAGTATAGCCCATTGACTTACTGAAAGATCTGATGATTGATGGTCGTCACCATATCGCCAACCACCATACCATGGGTCGGTAGGATCTACACCCCAAGTCTCATCGTTCTGAGTAGCAACCAACCATGCGATCGCATCTTCTATGAGTGAATCTAATGCAGAATTATATGAGGGGAGAGTTGCATTATACGCAATCAAAGTGGTTGTAGCCATTGATGTCTCGTATGTACTGTGGTAGATTGATCTTCCGTCATCATAATCATACTCAAATGCATTGATGAGATAGTCAATAGCCTCTACTGTGCCAGATTCATGTGCTAAACCTGCCTGAATGAAACATAGAGCAGCAAGAGCAACCATGCCAGGTCGGCCATATTCCGAGCTAGCTTCATAATCCCATGACCCATCAGGGTTCTGTTGAGTCCGTAACCATGCCAAACCTTTATTGATGGTACTCTCGGGTGAGGGTATCGTACCAGCATCAATTGTGATGATAATCGTTGTTTCTGATGTTTTGAAAGTTATATCATATGCTTTTATGGTCATTTTTACGTCCCCTACGAGATCTTGCGCAGGGAACCATGCAAACCCAAAGTCATCACCCATTGGTGGTTGCCCCCAATATTCGTCAAAGGGCCTGTAGCTATACAAAACCTCTTGATTTGAAAGAATCTGATATTCCAAGATGAGAGATTCATCCATTCCAGTTCCTTGGATAGGAATGCCATAGTATTGCAGGTAATGATTTCCATCATAAGGAGTTGTGAAACTGACGCTTGGAGCAGATATGTCTTCAGTAATATCCACTGTCACAGTAAGACCTTGTATTGTCTCTGGTGGTTGACCATGATCAGGATGAACAACTTCAAACAACCATAAACCTGGATACCTTCCTATATATAATTGATGGTAGTTTGAATCAACACCATCCATCCAATCTTCCCAACATATGATTTCTTTATGATAAGTGCCACGACTTCGTCCAAAACCATCGAGATACCAAACATTAAAATCTGGTGGACAACATTCGTATTCAACCCGATCCACTTGCAAGTTAAGAACTTCATCTACATTTTCTGAAATGATTCCGAATATTCCACTCTCATTGATCGCCAGATCACCAAAATTATGGGAATCACCAGATGCTAGAATCAACATTGGGGCTATTGAGCTAACATCAATAGGCGTTGAGTAAGGGCTGATTGCGTATGACATATTGCATGTGTCAAAAGCATCGCGTTGATGGAGTTCGACAATAGCGACATCCTCAAAGGATATTGTTGGTATTGTTATCCCAAAATCAAATGCACCAAGTATTCCCCTTGAAATTGTCATCCTTACTTCATTCAATGTATTTGAAGGTAACCAGTAGGTTTGTTCCCAATGTCCAATTATTGGACCACCTGTTTCATTTCTCAAGACCAATCGAATATAGTATGGTTCGTCATTGTTATCCCAATGAATAAAACTTTGGAATGTTACATTGACTTCTAAATAGTCTTCTGTGAGAACTGCATCGTGTACTACGACCGATCCAGTCTCAACTGGTTCATTGAATGTATAGATATCAAATATTCCTGGAATTAAGAACAGAGGGTCTCTATAATGATCATCTGCCATTTCTTCGTCAAAAACATGGTATTCATATTGGGATCCATTTGCTAATTTGATATGAGTTATAGCATATGGACCTGCTAGTTTTAGAGCTCTTAGCTGAGTGCAATTATATTGAATGGTCATGTTATGCATCCCGATTGGCAAATTCTGAAAGCTACTGTTACCCCAGAGATAATATCCGTTATTGAAGCTTAGTTCGTCGGTGTAGGGGTCGAAGTACTTTTCTTG
>JBHLPG010000471.1:0-256 GCA_048939725.1 Promethearchaeota archaeon
GATCCCTCCTTAGTTGAAGGAGAATTTGATTTTCTCGCTTTCTTAGGTTTGGTTTTAGCTTTAATACTCTCACTTTTTGGTTTATGGCTGCCCTTCTCAGTATTTCTAACATGAAAGTAGTAGTAATATGAAAGTAGTAGTCCTTCAAAATGACTAATAGACCAAAAGCTAGAAAATCTTCAATATAACTAGTTTTAAATAATCGATGCTTGGACTCCATTTGACGTCAGTCCCACCTTTAATCGTGACTCGCAAA
>JBHLPG010000471.1:266-2574 GCA_048939725.1 Promethearchaeota archaeon
TACTCCATAATATTCCTCTCATTCAGACGGGGTAATGAGATTATGTGTCCAAATGGTGAAACTGGTAGAAAAATCTCTTCAGAACGTCTAGAAGAAATGTATAGAGAAGCAGGGAAGGAAAAGATAACTGAGCTTGCTAAGAAAGTATCTCAACTAAAAGAACATCTTAAGATCCCTAATGAGCTCGCTTCTGGAATTATCACACAATTTAATGACAGTTTTGAAAGCGCTAAGAAGAATATTGCTATGGTTGGAGGATCTGACGATGATGTGGCAAAGATGTGGGGATACAATTTTGGAGGATTGATGTACCATTATCTCGAGAGAAGAGATTCCATCGAAGGTAGACAAGCCCTCTCTTTCATCAAAATGCAATTGGGACATGAACTAAATACAAAATTAGGAGGATCAGAGATCCAATATGCAAGTTTTGTACTCGGCCTCTCTTTAAGGTTTATAAAGGGATTTGAAACTCTCAAGAAGAATCTGATCGAGTTCGAGGAAGCTCTAAATAAGTTTGAGCAGCACCAATACGTAACCCAGGATGATGTAGCTATCCAGGATACTGATCTATTTGGTAGAAAACGAGAATAGTCTGAAAGTTTTTATGTAAACCTTTGTGTCTTTTCTAACCAATCTGTTCCATATTTCTCTGTTACTTTTTCTAGAATATAAAAAATCTCCAAAATTGTCGCCTCAGGAAAAGAGAATGTGAGAAAATCCCAATACTCACCTAGATTCTCACGAAAGATTTCTTTATGTTTCATCAAGTTATCAGAGTCTGTAATGGATTCTAAGTATTCATTTAATTGATTTAAATCAAGAGACTCAGTCCTTATTCCTTCACGAATACTTTGTTCGTAAAACGCTTTCGCCTCTTTTGGATAACGTTGCTCATAAACCAATGATTTCCAGAGATTTTTTACTCCAGGTTCTTTGATAACTGAAAATACGTCTAAATATTTGATAGCTCGAATTTCTTTTCCTAAATATCTAAGATGGTAAATTAATTTCCAAAACGCATGTTCATTCATTGGATTAATGTATAAACATTTCTCCACCAATTTGAGCGCTTCTTCTCTTTTATCTAGAATTTCTTTCATTCTAGACCATTTAAAATAATCGTCTTCTGATAAGTCTATCCAAGGTTCAAGGCCTTCGAATAGTTTGTCTAGTTTTGCAGCATATTCATGCATTTCAACTCTACTTAAATACGGATTATCCAATAAGAGAGAGAATTGTAAAACATCCTCGTTATATACTTGTAACATTTGTCTTTTTATAATTCTACTAAGTGAAAGGAATACAATTAAGAAAATAAAGATGGAAATTAGCAAAGGCCATCCAAAGAAGAGGATTAATCCAGTAGTTCTGAGATAATTATCTATCATTGTCAGTACAATTAAGGAAATAATAGTAATTAGAATCGCTGCAAGCAGGGGTAAGGATTTTGGAAGCTGTTTGTCTTTTATCTCAATCACACTCTTCCTGAATGTATAGATGTGTCTTATAATTTTATAATTTTGAATTTTTGTATAGATTGTCAGATGATGATAGATTAATAATTTTTTTAGAGGAAATATATGCAATAGAAAATTGAATTATAAAGGCCTTTAGCCTTTTAGGATAGATTCACTAGAAAGAATCAAAAATTAAACCTAAAAACTCGTGAATTAGATAATATCGAACGAATCTACTTTCTACAATCTTAGCTGTATCGTTAAATAGCGAAAGATGTGAGAATTGTGGTTCTAAGTAGGCAGCAAAATTCTGTTCACCAAACAAATATCCAAGTGGTGAAACCTGATGAAATTCCCCGATCACTTAGAGATAGAGCTCTTTCCGACTCAAGAAGTGGGTTTGAAAGTTGTTCTTCAGAGCTCATTCTCGAAGGAGATTCGGGGATCTAATTTTAAGGATCAGGCGTTATTTTTCATTGATAGCGAACAGCGTCATTGGTTATGGAAAAAGTTACCTCTAATTCCGCTAATACGAGAGTATCTCGCTTCTATATTAGCAGCAGAGCTAGGAATTCACGTACCTCGCACGATAATAGCCAAGAAAGGCCATTCAATCGGATTAATTCAAGAATGGGTTGATAGTGCTAAAGATTTAGCTTCCTATTCGGATGATAAACCAATACTAACAAAAACTGAGCTTCTTGACCTCTTTGTATTTGAAGCTTGGATTGGAGCATTAGATCGTCATGGAGGGAACTATCTTGCATCTACAGAGGGAAAAATATGGGCAATTGATTTTGAAGACAGTTTTTACGAAACAATTCAAGGTAGTGAGTTGTGTTTATATT
>JBHLPG010000126.1:0-10280 GCA_048939725.1 Promethearchaeota archaeon
TTGTATGTTCTCTTCATAGTTTTCCCACGCATTACACTTGAAAAAGAATTTAACATGGAGGAACTGCTGTTATCCCGAATTTCTGCTTATGAATATATCTTTCCAAGAGTATTCTTGCTTTTACGTACCATTTTTTTCCCTTTAGTTGCTGCACTGATAACAATAATTCTTCTTTCAGGGTCATTTATCTCGTTTATAGGTCTCCTACCAAGTTTATCACTTCTTGTCTTATATGTTTTTTACTTCATATCGATAATTATCTTTCTCTGGCGCCTTTTTCCAGCTAAAAATTTATTACAGATGATCCTGTTTTCCCTAATAGGTTACGATTTATTTATAATTTTGGTTACTTCTTTTATTTTTGAACCGTTTAAGTTCCTTCTACTTTGTTCTCCTATAACCTCTTGTCTAACGGCTACTAGCTTATTGACCAGTAAAAACAATGAGGATTATTTTAATACGATAGTTTTATCCCTTGGCCTGGTCTTAAGCTCAACAATTGCGTTATTTCTCGGTTCCATCATTTTAATTAAGTCGGAGATACGTTATGATTGATCAACCTCAAACCTTAAAGCATTTAGCTAGGAAGAAGAATAACATTTATTAGCATGTGACCTTAGCATAAATGAAATTAGATGACAATCAAACGAAAGAGAATGTTAAGACAACTTTCTTCTTTTATGTTGATGATTCCATTGATTAGTGTAGGCATAATCTTTGGAACGATAGCGTTTATTTCTCTAGCTAATGGAGCCGTTCTCACTGTCTCTTCGTGGTTAATACTCATTTTTCCAGATCTTTTGGAGACTTATCGTATTTCTTTCTTAGGTGTGCGGATGACTGAGCCGTTTCATATTTTTTTACTGTTTTTAATATCAGGATCAGTGTGTGGTACGACAGGAAGTATTCTGTCAGGATTTCTTTTCTTTGTGGTTAAAACCATTCAATCAAGATTGTATTGAATAATTTCCTCTTAAGACACTACATAAGGTCTTCAAGAATCCTCACAGCATCTTTCACAAAATTACCACAATTCTGAAAGACTTTTTCTTCTCTTGCTCTATCGAGTTTCGCTGGAGTGCTGATATCATAGTTAATTAGCTCAATACAGGTTGTCGACTTATGTAGCTCCATGAACTCTTGAATAAACTTTCTTGCTAATTTATTGGTTTTATCTCGTTTTTCCAAGTCATCAGGATCAGTTCTCCCGTGTTTGAGGCCAAGAACCATCAATGCGCCAATGACAGCGCCACACATTTGACCAGAATGAGCAATCCCTCCTCCAAACGCTTCTGCAATTCTAAAACAGGTTGTTTCCTCCATGCTAAGGTCTGGGCCAAAAGGAGCTAAGACTGATTGTGCACAGTTTAGTCTGGTAGAAAAGTATGATTCAGCTTTTTGGGAGTTGTTCATAAGAGAAACCTCCCAAAACGGATATAAAAAAATTAGGATTGAGGTAAGTTCTCATACATCTCGTCTATAGTCAAGGGTTCATCTTATTCTCTTCTAATAATTGGATAATCTTATTCTGATTATCGATGATAGAATTAGATCTCCTGTACATAATAACCAGATAAATTACTAGCCATTCAAGTACTAAGAGATAGAAGAAAACCATTAATGAGTAAATGAAACTCACTAGATCTCCCCCTAACATGACACTAAGAAATACTCCTAAAGCTCCCGGTAAAATCAAGACTTTAGGATTAAAAAAGGGCCTTGTGTATTTGTTTTCCCAGATATAATACCCAACTTTATCTAGTAAGCCTGTTGTTTGACCATTAGCCACATTGTGAACCTATTTGATTTTAAATAAGAAATAAATATAAGAAAACTCCCTGAATAATTAGAAACACTCCTAAAAACATGGAATTGGCGTTTTTAAAAAGCCAATCAATTCTTGCCTTATGGAGGCGTTTCATTTCATCTACGTGTAAGCCTGAGTAAGGAACAGCACTCAAACCCTGCATTGAGGAACCAGCAGCCAATCCTCCAAGGGTGGCAAATAAGCCTCCCAATCCCAGACTAATTATACTTATAAAAACTATATAAGTGTCTATTGGAGTACTATCGGGAGGTATGAATGGTAAAATCAGATCTAGAAGATTAACTTGAAGGAATGTAAAGATGATCAAAATCAAAGAAAGGACCAATAAAAAACCACAGACCAGTAATTCACCAAGTAAAACAGATTTAATAAAAACCAGAAAAGTTGAATTCTGTAAATATTTATTCTCCTCAGACATCTCTTGATCCCCGTATGGAGGGTTCACACTGATCCTCAGTTTTCCTAGCTTATTAAATTTTCTATAGTAGAATATTCTGACGTTGATATTGAAAGACCCACTTTTATCTAGGAAAAAAACCTCTGTTATGATAAATGATCTTTCTCTTCAAATTGAATGGAGTAAATTTTCGGCAGTTCAAGGATTCTCGTTCCTTTTTGATTTTCAGGACTAATCATAATGATTGTTATCACCTGTTGGGAGAGTAGGGCTGCCATAAATAAAATGATCACGAGGATGTTAAATTAATATAAATTTCTCGATTTTCTGACGCTTCCGTCTTGATAACCTCGCGAAGCGTAGTCAGATTCTTCTTAAATTCTGTTTCCTCTACATATATTTTTTCAAAGTCAATCATCTTTCCCGTAAACTGAAGAGACTCAACTAATCGGGTTATAACCTTGATTGCACTTACTATCTGTTTGGATGAGTCCTTTGAAGTGATAATAATTAATTTATCAAAATTTTCTGACCCAAAAGTGGGTTTGGTAGCTAAAACTAGACTTTCATTAAATCCTAGAGTAGCGATAAAGGTCCTTTTCTTAGTAAACGACATAGTATTCCACAAACCAAGTAGTTTATTTTTGATCAAACTTCTCTCTTAATTATATCCATAGCATCCACTTTAATGAGATAGACTAAAATGGCAATTTACCGCAATACTACATATGATATGGAGCATTCAAACACTATTGAAATCCCCGAATTCATCGTCGAGCTGGAAAGTTATCTAAATAATTTATTATTGTTTCTTAAGGAGGAAAACCTTGATGTGGAATCTTATGCAACCTCCTTGACTGAAACTTTTCTTTCAAAAATCAAGAAAGAATCCTTTTCCATCGTTCTTCCTCCACTTGATGATGATAAAGGGCAACTAGCTTTATTTCCTGAACTCAGAGAGAAGTATATAGTATTTTGCCTGAGTTTACTTGATATTCGATTTGAAGAAGATACAATTCCTGAAAAGCCAGTTGAGATCTCATTCTACAACATTTTAAAGAGTAAATTACTATCTGCTTATGTTCTTGTATCTAATTTAACGTCCATCACTTCGTATGACGAGACAATCAGACTCTTTCAGGAATATATGGATATTAGGGTAGAGACTGATCCCACCTTGGAGTTTATCCTTGATAAAGTGGATTACATGCTTGAAGGGGCAAAGATACTCTATGGTAAAACCCATCTTTTCACCTCAAAAATGGCAAAAGACGGGGTAGCTGTGTGGAAAGCGGAAAAATGTATGTGGCATGAAATTTTAAAACCGAGTCAGGACTCAAATTTTGCATACGCCGTAGCCTGTCATGCAGATTTCAAGATGGCGAAGAAACTAAATCCTAATTTCACCTTGACTCGCACCAGACACTTATTCTCGGTGCTCCTTACTGTGATTTTTGTTGGCACGACCAGAGGAAGGTTACAACCTTTGATCACCCTCCCAAAGCCTTTTGGGACGATTTGAAATAGAAGGATGCCAATGGTCGTTGGACTATTCCTTTCATTCCTAGGCGTCAACGAGCTTCCAAAGCAGGCTCAGAATCTCATCTTGAGAGTGGTTCTCTCAGTTATGCTCTTGGATTTAATCTGGAATCTCTCAACAGCTTTTTATGTTCTCTTTGTGATCGATTTGGTGGGAATTAAACAATTAGGGATCCTCATCGCAGTGGGATTCCTCCTACAGGCAGTGTTAGATTACCCCAGTGGGGCATTAGGGGATTGGATCGGTCAGCGATGGATTTTATTCTTCGGGTTCTCTCTTCAAGCACTAGCTTTTACTGCTTTACTTTTTGCCAATTCTTTTTCAA
Organism: Promethearchaeota archaeon; assembly: GCA_048939725.1. Classification (GTDB taxonomy): domain Archaea; phylum Asgardarchaeota; class Heimdallarchaeia; order Hodarchaeales; family Hodarchaeaceae; genus Hodarchaeum. The sequence continues at coordinate 4,091 of JBHLPG010000126.1, forward strand.
GTCTGCTTGTTGTTTATGTACTTGAAGCCATTGCTGTTTCTCAACAATCAGGAGCGATTGCAACTTGGCTTGACAATAATTACAAAGTTGTAGCTGATGATCCCCAACGGGACAAATATAAATTTTTCATGGGTAGATGGAGAGTCTTTATGTTTATTGCTCCAGGGGTTTCCATTGCCTTTGGAGGAGTTTTGGCGACAGTATATGAACGCAAGTTAGTATTCTTCATCCAGGTAATAGGTTTAGCTACTCTTGCGATATTATTCTTAATGATAGTCAAAGATTTCCCTTCAGTTGAGCGACCAAAAAGATCTCTTCGGAATTACTTCCACTTATTAGGAGAGGGGATTCAATTTGTACTTCTCAACAAAATGATGTTCCTCTTCGTCGTTGGTCTTTGTATCAGCGAGACCGTATCTCTTGTTTGGATTCAGATGATGCTCTATCCCGTCTACTTTGGGTATACAGGATCAGATAGCGGGGTTGGCTTTCTTAGATTCATTGTTCTCATGCTTGGAACGATATTGGCGTTTTATGCTGCGAAAATTGCCACAAAACTCAGTATAAAATGGATTCCGTGGCTAATTCTCTCCAATACTGCTCTATTTTTTTGGGGGATGGCTCTTTTGACTGCATACTTTCCAGTTGACAAGAATGCTTTCACCCCCCTTGCAATTCTATTCCTCCTGACTGTCTACGCGTCATCGCTGCTTTTTCACAACCTTCGGATGGTTCTCCGTCAGCGGCTTTTTCTAGATCTTATTCCTGATCGTAATCGGAATTCTATCTATTCGCTCATTCCAACTTTGTTGTTAATCACAGGTGCTCCTGTTATGATAATCGGGGGGTACTTAATTGAGAACCTAGGTATTTCTTTGACAGCTTGGATTCTAGGAACTGTGGGAGTGTTCTCGTTTATCTTTTACTATCTTTCTATTAGGACGATCCCTAAAGAACAACTCGACTCATTTTAAAGTAGTAATTGACTAGCGAAATAATGAGGTTCATTCCCAGGTGTCCACTTGATATTACAGCCTAAACTTGGCCGTTGATCATTAGGAGGTGGAGTATCATCTAATAGAGCATCCATGGCATTTCTTAGATCCTTTCCAGTCACAGGAATACCGTTTTTAGGACGGCTATCATCTAGTTGTCCTCGATAGTAAAGTTTTGTTTCCTGATCGAACAGGAAAAAGTCAGGTGTGCAGGCAGCACTATACGCCTTGGCTACCTCCTGGGTAGCGTCGAAAAGAAACGGGAACTTCCACCCCATGCTCAGAGCTAAGGCTTTCATACTTTTTGGCCCATCTTGAGGATGTGTTTCAAGACTGTTAGAGTTAATCGCAATGAACGAGATACCTTTTCTTGAGTATTCCTCATAAAGCGGTTTAAACTTATCACGGACGTGGATCACAAACGGGCAGTGATTACAGATAAAGAACACAAGTGTGCCTTTCTCACCCGTGAAATCGCTCAATGTAACATCTTGGTCATCTACCACATTTTTCAAATTGAAATTAGGTGCTTGTGTCCCTAGTTGAAGCATTTGAGATTCAGTTCTAACCATACCAATCCTACCATGTTATTCTTTGTTAGTGAACATCCCTTCTTTTTATTCTAAAAGAGAATTGTTCCCTTTCTCGAAAAATTCGATATTCGGAACAAATCCGAAAAATTGACACAAAATGCAATAAAATATTCTAGAATGTTTTCAGGTGAAAACTATAAATATAAGAAATATCATCATTACATTCTGTTGAAATTCATTCTATGAGATTCAACAGAAACTTGAGATTGGGAACCTAATAGCTGGGTAAGAGAGTAATTTTCTTACTTTTCTGATCTCGCGATTGAGTACCAAAAAAGGGTACAATAATATCGTCTAAATCATAAAAAGGAGGAAAAATAATGAGAAAAAAGCTTTCAGTTCTCGTTCTATCTGTCTTCATTCTAACATTACTACCAGCTGTGTCAATAAGCGCTAAAAAACCTCGTGGTACAATGGATCTGGAGTTCAATCTGTTAGTCCCTCCCATTTCAGATCAAATTCCTGATTGGGTAGGAACCATTACTATTGATGGTGAGGAGTATGGGATGGTATTCTTTGCCATTGGGTCTGGAAAAGCGTTCGATGATGATTTTAAGGGAAATGTTCACTTCTTTAAGGAAATCTGGGCTATCTACGACACTGACTTCGACTTAAAATCTTTAATCCCAAGTGATGATCCTGCTGATTGGGAATATTGGCTACCAGTTAATGAACCAGATGAACTAGCCCTATGGGGATATGATAAAGGCCAAACAAATGTTCAAAACAGCAAATATCGCATGAATGGCAATATTGAAGAAGCATTTGGAGATTTCGGGAAGTGGACGGGTCGTAATGTGCATATGAGTGGTATTATAACATGGCAGATCTTGCCAGGAGATATAGTGGCACCTGAGACCGCACCTGGTACATTTCGAATAAATTAATAGCGGACATAAGAGGGATTCTTGATTTCACCCAAGAATCCCCTTTTTTTTAATAAAATTAAACTTACTAGCTCAATTCATCGAAATCCGTTTAATAAATACAAGAATCCCCTTATCTCCTGCTTTCATCAAATGATCGAAAAATTAGTACAGAATGTTCTAAAACCTAGGCTATTAGACTCACTCTTCTTTGGCATAAATGTCCTTTTGGAGGTTATTCTGGTTAAGATCTATAAAAATAAATCTCTTTTGTTGGTTTTTCAGATTTTCCTCCTCATAGGTTTTCTCCCCTTAAGTAATGTCTTAAGTATAGATGAACATACATCCCATATTCAACATAGTCAAAGACAAACTAGACCTAAATTATTAGATTTTAAAGAATGCAGTATGTTAAAGCATTCTAATCGTTATCAGCAAAACCATGAGCTCTTAACTTCTCAAAAAGTGTCTAAGAACATGGATACGCACGAAGTTGGTTATCAACGAACCTTCTGGATCTGGGATTTCGAAGATTTATCTCACTATGAAATAAATGCGACAATACTTGCAATAGGTGAGTATAGTTATATTTTCATGGAAAATATTTGTATATCAGATTTAGGAGAATCATTTGCGATTGAATATTCTGAGTCCATACGTGATGAATTTGATAGCACAATTTATCCTCGAGTTACTGATTTAGCTGGACATCCCAATGGTACATTAGGAGATATTGATGGTGATCCAAGAATTATTATTCTACTCGCTCGGGAATTGGTTTCTTACTATTCCCAGAGAAACGAACAGGAATTGGAGTATTCAAACCAATGTGAGATGTTTTATATCTACTATAGATTGTATCAATGGCCTTACCGTATTTTTCAGGCAATTGCACATGAATTTCACCACTTAATTTGGTTTAACAACGAAATGGATGAACCTCAATTCATCCTAGAGGCTTTAGCAGAATATGCCATGTATTATAGCGGGTACCTAGCTCCTTTTGGCAACATCAGCTCACGAACCAACGATTTCCTTTCACATCCAGAAGATTCTCTTCTGCATTTTAATATTGATAGCGAGGAAGGATTAACTAGAGCTATTGATTACGGAGGTGGTTATTTATTTGCTTGCTATATCGCTGAACAATATGGAGTGGATATCCTCCGAAACCTGATAACTGAATCGGCTGATGGTCCTATAGGACTTGAAAATGTTCTTGAAACTGCTGGTTATAATATCTCTTTTAATGAGCTCTATCTTAATTGGATCACAGCTGTGACAATTGATGAGTTAGGATTTAGTGATAACCTCTACGGCTTTGAAAATCTAAATGCCCGAATTTCTAGATATGATCTTGTTTCCGAACTTCCCCTTGTCAATGAAACTATTCCACTTCGCTACTATGGGTTCCACATTTATAAGTTGGAATCTCCACATAATAATTTCACAGTAGAAATTAACAAAGCCTCATATCAGACAATTGGTGTCTCCGTTGCTCTTCATGACACCGCTGGTTGGCATATTTACCAATACCTTCATGATGAAAGGGAGATTCAGGTCACTGATCACCTTCAAGGAAATTCAATTGATGTAGCATATGTGATAACCAGTTTTATGTCAAGGAATACCCCCATTGTAACTCGTCCTAATTATGGACTTGGACCATTGATAAACGTTAAGATTTCCATAATCCAGACACCTTCTCAAACTAATACTATTACACATCAGACGGCCAAAAGCACTACAACAGATCTTTCTACTGGTTTGAATGGAGTAATAGCATTAATTACCCTTGCTATTGTTTTGATTATTCTTCAAAAGATTAGAAATTAATCTATTCATGAATAAATTACTACTACTCATCAAAATGATGCTTCCGAAAATAGCAGGGTTTGCACAAAGTGCTTTTCTGGGGATAATAGGTACAATAATAAGTTGGAATTCTAGTTTCAGCTATCTGTCGTGTGAAATAAACACATGTAATATCATATCCACTCTCTTCCACTTCTCCAAATCTCCCTTCCTTACCTATAACGAAATAATTGCATCGAATAGGACAGGGATTTAGCTTATTGATCCAATATTTAAATTTAAGGCGGTATCCTGTCTTCTCATTTGATTTAACAAGGTACAGACACGATTTAAAGATCATGTTCCTCATGTCTAGGAGGAAAGAGTTTCTAATATGGTATGGATTTTTCATCCATAATCCACTTGCACATCCGGCGAAGGGGTTCGATCGCGTCTTGTGGAGTGGCGAAACTTCCATTGGATGCAAATCCTAGAGATACAATTCTCTGGACACCGTGGAGGATTAAATCATCTCTAATTTGTTGCTTTAAGGACTCTGGGTAGATTCCAACAGTCTGAGTGTAAGCGTTTACTGATTGGAGTGCAATTCGAATATCATCAATTGGTACGAGATTTACTACTCGGCCGCAGAGTTGATCTGAGAAATCTACGGGTTCATCCATCTGACTGACAATCACAGCTCCTTCGTTTTGGTGACCACCATATACACGATAAAACATATCATCCATTCGAAGACCGTCGATGTTACTTTTGAGATCTACGTCGAATTCTTTCGCAGGAGTGGAGACATGACTGGGAAGGTTTACTAACGCGTAGTATAGGTAAGCTCCTAATTCATTCAATTTTTCAATCCCCATATCGTCTGTTCCTGACTGTACATAGATCACTCGACTATTCACACAGGCTTCTTGGTTGAATGCCCCAATATCGATCGCTGCTCGTTGTGCAACTGTCCGCATCGTCTTTTCATTTTGGAACGCTTCAGCACCGATGATTGACATGCTCAATTTGGGATCTAACGTGATTAAATCAATACCTGGCTGTAAATATTTGGTAATATGCTTGATAGATGCATAACCGCCCCATGCTACGATTTTTTCAATATACTCTGGTTTGTAGAAAGCGGTTTCAAACTCTGTGTCACCCCCTTTCCAGTATACTACTGCAATACTCTTTGTGAGGGGGTGATTTGGTTCCATCTCAATCATGGTTTGAGCCATGGCTGTCGCAGTCAGAGGATCGTTAGAGGGTAACTTTATAATAGTATCACATCTTGTGCAGCAACTCCGTGCGATCGTTCCTGCTGCAACCAATGGCACATTTCCCGCGATCACATGTACAGTCCTTGCTCCAAACGCTCGAACTGACACTGTCTGGCCATTGTTCATTTGAGTTGGTACCCAGTCTTCGAGGTACTTAATTCCGATCCGTTGTTCCAACATCTCACGGAGATTTTCCTTAGATAGTAACATAGGGAGTGCTTGGTATGTACCGTATAGTACACTCTTAGTAAGCCCAGAGGTTTCACAATTTAGAGCGAAGGCGTCCTGTAAGTATTCATTCTCCGCTAACACCAAGCGTTGCCCGAGATCATTCATGAATGTTAAGATTTCTTCGATGCTGAGGTCATAGAGGGCCTTTTGCTGGGAGGGATTCTTGAGAACTATCTGGTCCAGGTATTTTTTTGCGTCGGGGGTTTGAAATATCGCTGAACCATGCCTACCTCCAAAGGTAAGACTATAATCCTCAATGATTCGTCCGCGAGCAATTATAGGGATTACATAGTCCACCATTTCGACTATAGTTTTGTCTTCCATGACGCTTTGCATGTGTCATCACTTCTATAAAAGAGAAAAGGGAGGTTAGCTGTCCTCCTCATCCATCAAAAAATCAATGAAGTCATCGTAAGCTGCCTGCACAC
>JBHLPG010000472.1:0-2567 GCA_048939725.1 Promethearchaeota archaeon
TCCCCATTTATCTGGACAGCAAGGCTTTACGGATTAGCTATCGTTTTTGCTGAAGGGGCAGTTGGAGATTATTATGCTCCAGATAATGGTGAGATGAAAGTTTTAGCATGTATGGAGGATGCTAATACCTCATTTATCCATTTACCTAGTAAAAAGTGGTTTATTTATGGATTTAGCATGGGAGGAATGGGAGCATTTACAATATTTGTTCGGCACCCAGATTTGTTTAGTGGTGTATTTTCTGGAGGAGGGATCCCTGATTTCAGAGAAGAAATATTTCTTATTCATTATAGACGAACATGGCCCTCCGATGAAGCAATTTTAAGCGGTTCTCCTCATCATAAACTTCACCTTTTTCAGAATAAAGCACTGTTTTTAGCAACAGGGACAGGAGACTATATTTACCATTATTATGACAATTTTTCCAGAATGCTTGAAGTAAATGATATTAAACATTATTATCATCGAGGGGACGAAGGACATACTTATCGATTGTTATTCAATACAATGAATTCTACATTCGATATGTTCTCCCAATACATTCAAGGGTCGCTTGATATCTTCTTTGAGGGATATATATCTCCATTATCTCCTATTATAACAACAATGGAAACGTCATATGCATCAACAAAAGTATCCATAGCCTCTTCATCAAAATCAAAAAACACCTCATTTACAACAAGCTGGATAAATCATGTAATTCTCACTTCAATGCTTTTCTTAGTATTTGTTTTCAATAGAAAGAGGAAGCTAGTTTGAAACAAAGACTAAACCTTATATTTCATTAAAGTATAGGTAACATATGGAAAATTCATCTGCTTTAGAAGCACTTTTAGAAAGAGACGATGTTCCCCGTGATGTTAAGACTATAATTAAACGCGCGCTTGAACAACAAAAAATTGATCAAACTATCGCTCAGAGATACCAAACACTATATCAGGAAGTCCCAATCGGTCTCTATCGTACTACCCCTGATGGCCAGATTTTGGAATCCAATCCCTATTTAGTGGATATGTTAGGTTATAAGTCTTTAGAAGATTTAATAACATTAGATTTGGAGAAAGAATCGGAACGTTTTCACTCATCATACCCACGCTCTGAATTTAAACGACACTTAGATGAAAACGGTTCAATACGAGGATTGGAAGTACGCTGGCAAAAAAAAGATGGCACCTTCATGTATATCAGGGAAAATGCGAAAGCGGTCACGGATAAAGAAGGAAACATCCTGTATTATGAAGGTTCAGTAGAGGATATCACAGATAAAAAAGAAGCAGAAGAAGAACTCCGTCAGAGTGAAAAACGTTTTAGAGAATCAGAAGAGAGACTGAGGGCTTTTTTAGACTCTGCAACGGATGCTATTGAGCTTTGGGATTCTGATTTTCATTTAATTGAATGCAATCAAGCAGTTGTCGATGAATTCCCAGAGGCCACTAAGAAAGAAGACTTAATCAGTAAACATATCACAGAATTGATACCTGATCTTATATCCTCAGGGAGATATGATCAATACTTAGAAGTGATAAAAACAGGAAAACCCTTTTTTATCGATAGTATTACCCCGCATCAAAAATTTGGCGATAAATACTATTCAGTTAGAGCGTTCAAAGTAGGCAATGGAGTGGGAATGATCACCAGCGATATAACTAATCGAAAAAAAGCTGAAATCATGCGAACTGAACTAGAAAAACAGCGGGATAATTTTGTTTGGATGACAAGCCACGAGTTACGAACCCCCATAACTGTATTATCTGGTTATCTTGATTTTCTCAAGCAACACTTTGATAGTCTTGATAACGATCAGATTGACAGAATCTTCAAAGTAATGGCCAATAATATTGACCGCTTAGAAAGATTAACAACTAATGTGACTATGATTTCGAAAGTAGAGCGAGGAATGCTAGAGGTTTATAAAACAGAAATTGATCTTATTGGTTTCCTTAATGAAGCGATAGAAGCTTACCAGCAATTGTTAGGGGAGCAATTCGAATTCCTTCCTTCCATTGACCAATCATATAATATTAAAATTGATAAAGAACGAATCCAACAGGTAATCGATAATATTCTAAATAATGCGGTTAAAAATACCCATCCAGACCAAAGAAAAATCGAAATGACTGTAAAAGGCTCCCCAACTGATATTAAAATTGTTATTAGTGACAATGGCTCTGGTATTGATCCTATGAACCTAACTAAAATTTTTAAGCAATTTATATCCATTGAAACCGAGTTTTCGGCCGCTGGAACTGGAATTGGTTTATTCTTGTGTCGTGAAATCATGAACGCCCATGGTGGAACTATTACTGCTCATAGCAAGGGTTTAGGTCATGGATCTAAATTTACTATTTCTATCCCTAGACACTAAGAAGAAAATTCTCCGCTTAGAACTTCATTTTTTTCATCCTGAAAATAAGCAGAGTAAAAACCTTGATCTTTCTAAGATTTAGAAACCAAAACAATCGAACCAAAAAAGTGATCCAATAATCAAAAATATACAACTCTGAAAATATTAGTTGGACAAACCAGACAAGGTTATCGAGGTTTTTTATTGAAAATTCCACTGAGCG
>JBHLPG010000127.1:0-10264 GCA_048939725.1 Promethearchaeota archaeon
CCTGGAATTGGGGGACTTCTATCATTTTTCGGTGGATATGCACTTCCAGCTGTATTTGCGACAGTCATTGCTATAGTTAATTTCGTTGCAGCAATCAAATATCTACCAGAGTCATTAACTGAAGAAAAACGTGAAAGAAGAAAAGATATAATCGCTCATGAAGCTAGTGCTGAAATCAGCTTACGCGACACTCTATTACACAACCCTAATATTTTCTTAACAATAATTTTATTCGCTGGTATTTCCTTAGCGTTTTCAAAAATGCAGGCAACCCTAGCTTTGCTAGGAAATGTTCGTTTTGGACTTGATGAATCTCTTGCAGGTCTTATCTTCTTTGTAGTGGGAATAATTGTTATAATCACTCAAGCAGGCCTAATTACCCCACTATCAAATCGCTTCTCGGATACAACTCTTATTACAGCAGGAATTTTTTTCTTAATAATTGGTTTTTTGGGTTTGAGTACTGTTACTTCTCTTTTAGAAATGAGTTTCTGGGTGATTCCACTTGCATTTGGATCATCAATCTCAAATCCTACTATAGGAGCATTTTTATCAAAAGAAACTCCAAAAGAGAATGCAGGAGCAATTTTAGGCTTAAATCAAGGCGTAGGCTCCTTTATGAGAATTGGAGGTCCATTACTTGGTACTGCACTTTTTGAACTAGATGCTGCATACCCCTATTATTTAGGCACAATAGTTCTTATAATTGGATTTATAATTGCTGTTAATTTGGTTTTAAGGACCCGTTCTTCCCTTAAAGAAAATCCATGTCTTCAATGTGGATTTCAGATTCGAGAAGGAGTAACTATCTGTAATCGGTGTGGATTAGACCAGAGGATTCAAGAGTTAAAAGAAAATTAGATTATATTTGAATGTGAGAACATTGGTTTCAAATGCTGAATACATTGCAGGAAACTGTAATATCGGAAGTGCAGAAATTGCTCAAAGAAGAAGGATAGGTTTTATTGCTTTAGCGATATTAGGAGTTGGATTTCTAATATACATGTTTGGCGTTTTTTCTTTGAATTTTTCCCCACTCCTAGGAATACTTTTTATTTTTCCCAGTACTATCGCAGCAATTGGTTTCATACAAGCGCGCCAAAAATTTTGTGCTGCATATGGTTTTTCTTCTGTAACTAATGTTTCAGTTCATCTTGGAGCGACAATGAAGATAGAAGATGAAATAGAGCGGAGAAAAGATCGGAATAAAGCAATAATAATCACTTTACAATCAATTTTCATTGGTGCGGTTGTGACTATAGTTATAACGATTCTAGGATTTATTATTTAACAGTAATCGATTGTCCAATTTTGATCCTTTCCTGAAAGAAGAGTTCATCTCCATTATGTAAATATTTTCGTAATTGGGTTATCATGAGGCTGTATTTTCCTTTAATATGATAAAATGTATATGAAAAAGCAAAGATAATCTTTAAAACTTTCAACTTTGATGGAGGATCTAGGAGAGAATTGAGAAATATGTTTCCTTGGTATGATTCATGGCCTAAAAAAGTTAAGAAAACGATAGAGTATCCATCTATTACCCTACACAAGCATTTTGAAAAGATTGTAGAAAAGAATGTTGATCATCCCTTTTTATCGATCTTAGGACTAAATTATTCATATAGAGAAGTTGATGATTCAGCAAACAAATTTGCAAAGGCATTAATTGGTTTAGGCGTTAAGAAAGGAGACAGAATAGGATTATTTTGCCCAAATATTCCCCAATGGGCTATAGCATTCTTTGGTATATTAAAGGCAGGTGCAGTAGTTGTCCCCATTTCTCCCCTCTTAGGAAGTGAGGATTTACGATATACAATTCAGGATTCTGAGGCAACACTAATGGTTGCTTTAGATCTGTTGTATCCATCCTTAGAAGAAGCGTGCCTTAATTGTCCCGCAGTGAAAAATATAATAATTACTTCTTTAGGAGACTTATTATCCCCAGTTAAACGTTTTTTAGCTAGACTATTTCGTAAGCTTCCCCCCAGTCCTCCCTTACCTGAAAATGCTATAAATCTTCATCAATTAATTAATCAACATACACCCCTCCAAATTTCTATAGAATGCGATCCTGATGATCTAGCGGTATTAGCATATACAGGGGGGACGACTGGAACCCCTAAAGGTGCAATGCTTTCACATAGAAATATTGTTTCGAATATGATGCAGGCACGTGAATGGGCAATTGCAGCACATCCAGAGGAGACTCACAAGAATTTTATGGGAGCAGTTCCATTCTTCCATTTGATAGGTTTAACAACTGTCTTTCTTGCTACAGCGCAATTCGACAGTACAGTATATTTAATTCCCAATCCTCGTGAATTTGAGTCCATACTAAAAACTATACATAATAAAGGAATTAATTACTTCCATGGAGTTCCTACATTGTTTAAAGCATTAATGAAGCACAAAAACTTCGCTAAATATGATATGAGTTCTTTGGAAATCATTTTCTCTGGAGGGGCACCCTTGCCTGCAGAGCTAGCTGAGGAAATAGAGGAAAATTTCCCGAGTGCAATTGTGGTGGAAGCATATGGAATGACTGAGCTTTCTCCAATGGTTTCTGCAAATCCTCTTGAGCGTGATAATCGAAAATTCGGGAGTATAGGGATACCTATTATTGATACTGAAATGAAAATTGTTGATATCAATACAGGAAAAGATTTACCTCAAGGAGAAACAGGGGAAATTTGTGTACGGGGGCCACAAGTCATGAAAGGCTACTGGAATAAGCCTGAAGCTACAAAATTAACTATTGATGAAAATGGTTTTCTCCATACTGGGGATGTCGGTTTTATGGATGAATCTGGTTTTTTCTTTATACGTAGCCGTACTAAAGACATGATTATCGTCTCTGCATTCAAAGTGTTTCCACCTGAATTGGAATCTTTAATTGAAAAACTCTTTCCTCAAATAGAGGAAGTAGCAATAATTGGGGTACCAGATGAATATCAAGGTGAGTCCGTAAAACTAATTGCAGTCTTGAAGGAAGGTGAGATGCTTAATGAAAGTGAAATCAAGACAATTCTTCAAAATAAAGTAGCCAAATATAAAATTCCAAAATATATTGAATTTCGATCAACTCCATTGCCAAAGACTGGAATTGGGAAAATTGATCGTAAAGTGTTACGAACGGAAGAAAATCAAAATTGATGATTTGAAAAAGATGCCTAGAGCCTTAAAACGTTGGTCGTTTCTACATAGAGCCTTCTATCGACTTTTTTTATCAGCAGCACCTATTCTTTTAAACAATTATTTCAATTTTGAATATATTGGTCTTGAACATGTTGATGTGACGCCTGAAGGAACCCCAGTTATTTTCTGTGCAAATCACCGGTCACATTTAGACTCTATCATCTTTGGGTGTGCCTTAGCTAGACCCAATTGGAAAAGGCGTTATATGGCTTTCATGGCTTCTGGAAAAGCAATGAAAGAGAATCCATTCTTTGGTTTTTTGCATTATTTTGGTGCTTTTCCTGTTTTTCCCGAAAATCCAGAACCTGCATTAAAATATGCATTACTTTCATTGAAATCGGGGTTGGCTTTATATATAAGCCCACAAGGGGGTCGTAGAGCTCGAACTACTCTAGAAGACTATGTAAGACTACACAAGGAAGGGAGAACAGGAGTCGGTCGGCTAATTCTCAGAATGAATGGGTCGGTTCCAGTTATTCCAGTTTATATAAAGGGATCAGCGGAGGCATTGGGGGCAGGAAAAATAGTACCCAAGTATAAAGCTAGAGTAAAAATTGTTTTCGGGAAAGTAATGACTTTTCAACAATATTCCAAAGAGAAAGGGTGGATAGAGGATGATAAGTTCTATACCGCTTCTCGAGAGATTGTTAACCAAATTATGTGTGAAATTCGAGCTCTTTTACAATCAACAGAACAGTACTTTCTTAAATTTCTAGAGTATATTCTGGATTCAGTCATTAATTTAGAAATGTTAACAGAAGTTACTATCAGGAGAACTAGGAAAATTCAAAGAAAATTAGCTAATGTTCCCGATGACCAGCTAAAAAGATATTTAGAATCCCCAAAGAGGAAATCCTATACAATTTGAATGATAAAAACTTCATCTATAGCACTCAATATTTTCTCCCTTTTTATTAAATAGTAGGTATATGTCTAATTACCAATTCCACCAACATCTATTTTCAAGGATTTTTCATCTTTTATCGAATAAGAAATATAAAACAGAAAGTATAATCACAGTTTTTGAGAAATAGAAAGTGAAACCTTATCCTATTAGAAAGAAACTTGGATTTCGAAGACGATTCATCCACTATTTTCTATTAAATTTAGCTAGATTGCTTTTTCGGGCGATTCCTTTTGAAGTGTATGGCAAAGACAACTTACCTTCTGAAGGAATACCAACCTTACTCCCTTCTAATCATTTAAGTCACGTTGACTCCGTTTTCACAGCAGTGGCAGCATTTCCTATTAAACGAGCCATTCGGTTTACGGGCGCGGCTGATTTTATGCGAAAAATTATATTTCGATGGACAAAATACGAGTTAGCTTTCCCCGTCGGACGAGGCCCCGCGGAACGAGAAAAATTCATCCGAATATCTCTTGCTTTGTTAGAGAGTGGTGAATCAGTTGGAATCTATCCCGAAGGTGGCAGGTCTCAAACAGGGGAATTCCAGGTGGACAAAGTCAAAGTCGGTGCAGGATGGATTGCAAAATTAGCCGGTCCTCAAACAAAAGTCGTACCAGTTTTTGTGTATGGGACTAATAACATCATTCCAATCGGAAAATTTTTCCGTTTGAATTTTCATACTCCAATTAGAATTTATTTTGGTCCTCCTATTGACTTAACTCAGTATTATAATCTACCTAACACTCTTGAAACCTCAACAAGGATTACTCAAGAAATTGTCAGAGGTATCCTTAAGGAAAGACGGAAATGTTTGATCGATTTAACCAGGAATTAATTCAATCACCAATAAATAGAAGTGGGATTTATCAGAAGTGATGGAATGATGCTCTGTTTTAAACGAATAGGATTCATACTCAGCATTTTCGTATTACTGGGAATTAATCTAAATAGTTTAAATGGATTCTATCAACCTACTGATCTTAAGACTTCCACAAAATTAGGGAATACTCTACGATCTACTCAGATAGGTTCAGAATTTCTACCTGATAACAGTACTTGGACAGATTATCCTATTGATGACGATCAAAATGGGTATTACGACCGTCTTATTATCAATTTAGGCCCCCCCAAATCATTAAATGAAAACTTTGGGATTTACGGTGTCTTAAATGATAGTAAAGGGAATTTACTGGGAGTTACTCGAATCTCTCCTTGGCAACTTACATTACCAGAGATCTTAGTCTCATTCCCAGGTCAACCTATCAATATGAATGGTGAGAATGGTTCTTATCGCCTTTGGATTGGAACCTATGAATCTGGATGGTGGGGGCAAATGTATGATTTACAAATGCTATATTCTTACATAACCACTTTTGACTATAATCCAGAAGATTTTGAGACACCAAGGGGCCAAATAACAGGAATTTCTGATTCTGGAAATGATTCTGACGATGACGAGATCATCGATGAAATAGTCTTTAATTTCACTGTCGAAATTAAAGATCCTGGGGAGTATAACCTAGTAATGTCCCTTGACTCCTCAACTCCGTTTGCAGGTTTAGGGCAAGAATTTCACTGGGGGGGATTCCTGACACCAGAAAGCACTTCAATTGTCATGAAGATAAGCATTCTAGATAATGATCTTCATGGACCTCTAAATGTCAGCTACATAAAATTTGAATTATATGGAATAGTTATGCAGTTTTTAACAGAAGTTCAAACAATTAATTCTTACTTCATATCTTCTCCTACTTATGCGAAATTAACTGGTAAATACTGGGATTGGGGACTTGATAATAATTTTAATGGCAAATTTGACCAGTTGGTTATAATTGTCGAGGTGAATATCACTCTCGCTGGATTTTATAATTTAGATATGCATTTAACAACTGTTAATTACGATCAGGGAGGATGGGATGAATGGACAGACCATAATGACTTTTTTAATGTGAATTTGCATAATCTCTCTTTCCATTTTGATGCTAGCTTATTGTATTCACATCGTAGTGATCTTTCCTTCAAAGTTGAGTATATATCAATCATGGATGAGAGTTATTCCGATCTAATAGATGAAGCCTCCTCCCCATATACTACGCGTGTCTATAATTATACTGAATTTGACATTCCCAAAGCATTTCTTACTGGTAATTTTTGGGACTGGGGAGTTGACACCAACTTTGATGGAAAATACGACCAATTAGTTATTACGGCCGAAATCAACGCTACTGATACTGGGACATATATACTCCAGCTTAATGTGCATCCTTTTGGAACTGATTGGGGAGATTGGAGTCAATACGTGGAGTTCAACCAATATTGGAGTATGGGAGTTAGTAATGTGAGTGTTTCAATTGATGCAAACCAGTTTTATTCACTTCGTAACGATACGTCCTTCCAACTAGAATATGTTCGGATTCGTGAATGGGAGGATTGGAATGAGATAGATTATTATTCCTCCCCTTATCTTACTCGAGTTTACAATTATTCTGAATTTGATTTTCCTGATGCTGCTTTTACTGGGAACTATTGGATCCAAGGATATGATTCTGAAGCTGATAGCAGATTTGAAAGTCTTATTTTTGATATTGAGATCAATGTAACCGAAAGTAATTATTATGAAATCCAAATTGAAGTAAGATCAGTAATTGGTGACTTTCAATATTGGTGGAGTGTAAACGAATATTTCAAGGAAGGACTCCATTGGTTAAAGATTGAAATTGATGGATCAGAGTTATTTTGGCATCGGTTAAATTCATCGTATATAGTTAATAGCTACCGAATTTACCGTACATCAAATTATGAGTGGTATAGAGTCGACCAGGGCTATTTTGACTATTCTACAAGAATCTTTAACTTTACAGAGTTTACTCCTCCTAGTGCTTATCTGACTGGTCAGTATTGGGATAGAGGAGTAGATACAGATTTTGATGGAAAATTTGACGAAATAGTCATTGATGCAGAGGTAAATGTAACACAGGAAGGTGATTACTTTGTTGAGCTTCAGTTAAGACCTTATATCCCTGTCTGGGATTCGTACTTTTGGGGATCTTCCTTAGAAGGCATTAATTATGCTCCAGGTATCCAGAATATCTCAGTTCAATTATATGTGACTCTCCCCTACGTGCTAAGATTAGACACCGCGTATATCATCGAGTTCATAAGAGTTTATGAAACAGAATGGGACTGGGAAGAAATTGATAGTCTTGAAGATGCTTATATAACAAAGAAATACAAATTCTTCGCTTTTGATTTCCCAGGAGCTACACTAACGAGAAATTTCTGGGATTCTGGAATTGATACTGACGCCAGCGGTAGATATGACTTAATGAAATTTGATATAGAGCTAAATGTTAATCAATCAGGAACTTACAATGTTGAATTCTTCATACACTCAGAGTACTGGGAGTATTCAGAATCAAAATCTTTCCCTTATAGTTTTGAAGAAGGAGTCCATAACATTTCTCATTCTTTTAATACTTTACAATTATTCCCTCTTTATGGAAACCCTCGCTTTTTTATAGAAAATATTAGAATTTATGATTCTGAATATCATCTACTCGACCGCTCTATTGACACGTGGATCACAAAAGCTTACAATTTATATGCGTTTGATCCCCCAGCAATGTTCTTGACTGATATTTTCTTTGATTATGGTGAAGATACCGATGATGATGATAAATTTGAGGAGCTTCACTTCTACATTGGGATCAATGTTACAGAAACGGATACTTATAGAATAGACTTGGCAATTGAAGTGTCCATGTGGGATGAAGGCTTGAATAATTGGGATTCTTATTCCTTTGACACCTATATTACACAATATCTTGAGGAAGGCATTGACATCTACATAATTTTGCTGATAGACGCGGAAATGCTATACTTTCCACAATATGACTATTTCCGGGTCGAATTACGGTCAATAAACATTTTTGATTCGACCAATAATCTCTGCTATTCAGACGATTGGATCGGTTACTCAACCAATGAGTATCCGATAGATAATTTTGAATTTATCCCTAATAGTATAATTACTACTACCTGGACATTGACGACATCTACTGATAGTTTTCCTTATTTAGACACCTCTCCCACATGGAACGTAGCATTTGGTATTATTGTCCTTTTCTTCATCTCTATCATGCTTTATTTGCTCCAGAGACCAAAGATAGATAGATAGATAGATATTGATAAGAAAGTAGCTCTGAATTTTGAACTCTATTTGTATTTGTAATAGAACACAAAGCAAAAACAAGTAGTATTTCGTATAAATAGATAGAAAAAGAAAATTCAGTAGAAGCATTTGAGTGACTAATATATGCATAAGCAGATTGGGGTGACAATTGAAAATAATCATGAATTCTGGTGATAATGGTGAATTTGAAGACGTTTGCTATAGAAACATTCGAGATTGCAGAATGGAATGTATTAAAAGCGATATTTCGGTTGAAACCTGACGATTTAGAAAAGCAAATTACACCAAAGCTTAATCCTATTCGATGGATCATTGGCCACCTTACCATGCATATGGATACAATTTTTAACTACTTATGCCTTGGTGAAAGACTGCTAAGTCAAGAATATCGGGATTATTTCATCACTGGATTGGAGAGAGAGACAGAAAAATCCTTCCCTCTTACTTACGAAGAGTTAATTGATATATTCCTTAAGTTCTCGAAAGGGGGTATTAATTATCTTTATAACTTGCCTGAAGATAAATTTACTGAACTACCAGAGCATAATGATGAATCGAATACTGAGACATTAAGTGAATTAATTCAACGGATTTCTCTACACTTCTTAGGACATACTGGCCAAATATATCTAGTAAAACGAGAATTAGGAAAGGGAGGTTATTTTGTCGCTGGCCTAAAAAAGAAAAATCGGGATACAAGTCGAATTAAATGGCTAGAGTGGTGGAACAAGAATAAAGTAAATTACAAGTAGTATAAAAATCATTCTATCCCTTTCTCGAATACAAAAGACTTTGAATTCTTGATCAATGCCTCTATCGTTCTTTTGAGGTTTGGAAGATGAATAGGTCTGTTATTAACTTCCTGGTCTTATTTTTCCTATTTTCTTTGCCCTTGTTTGCAGTTGGTTTTATTGTCAGTAGACAACTCCAGATAACACCTAACGATGAGTTTTTTACGAATTCAATAAGCCCTCCCCCAGAAATTAATCTTACAAGGTGGACTTTAAGTGTTTACGGTCATGTTGAATCCCCGCTAGTTTTTGATTATGAAAATTTCACTTCCAGACAGTCCATGTTGGAAATAGCTACTATAAGATGTGTTGAAGGGTATTCAGGTACAGCAGAATGGCGTGGAATACGGGTACGGGACATTTTAAACTTAGCTCAAGTTAAAGATGGAGCTAAAGATGTAATTTTCCAAGCATGGGACGGATATTCATCATCATTAACTATAGAAGAAGCTACTAAGGATGATGTTCTTTTAGCTTTTGAAATGAATGGCGAGACCTTACCTGTCAATCAGGGTTTTCCTGTAAGAGTCGTTGCACCAGGACACGCGGGCTATAAGTGGGTCATGTGGGTATATGAAATAAAGATCGTTGATTGGGACTATAAAGGGTTCTGGGAAACACGAGGATGGAGTGATGATGCCAGTTACACTTCACTTAAAGATTGGGTACTTCACGCCACCCTCTTTTCCATAACCTTTCTCCTAGGAGGATTCTCAATCATATCGGGTCTGAGGAGAGTGGGAAAGATAGATAATTTAGATTTACCTGAATTCATCGAGAGTAGGAAGTTCCACTTCTTTCTTACCTCTGCTTATTTGTTAGTCGCGATCGTAACATTCATCTACTGGACAATTCAAACATTCTTACTCAAAGGGAGTGTCTTCTATTCTCTTCATGGAATTATCGCTCTCTTGAGTATGATAGGACTAATCGGAACGGGGGTAACAGGGTTACTCAAAACCAAGGGATTAACCCCACAAAACTCGTGGCACTTAAATTTAAGCGCGTTTGCGTTCACGTTCTACGCGGTGACTATTGTTATTGGCATAACTCTTGGACTAGGATTTCGTATCTTTGTTTGAATGGCGTCCCTCTCCTGAATCTTAAGAAGTAGGAATTTTCAATGTTTTTTCTTCTGTAATTGATTAGCGATTGGTTTACGTTCTAAGGATTGCT
>JBHLPG010000473.1:0-2557 GCA_048939725.1 Promethearchaeota archaeon
TTCAACGGCTGTCTGCTCAAAATTTCTCCCAGTCGTTTTCAAGGAACACCCAGGAAAATAAGGGATCTTCAATATCTTATCTCCTAAGCTGAGAGTTTTCGGAGACTACTAACGATAGCGATTTGTGGGAGACGTCTCCTCTCCTCCGCGGAGAGCTTGTTCAGATCTACTTTGTCGATATTCTTCCTCAGTTTGATCTGACGTAAGGCTTCTGCAACTTTCGCTATATCAATTTGTCTTGGGCACCGCACAAAACAGGTAAAACATGAGGTACAGAGCCATATGGTCTCTGATTCAAGGATTTCTTTCTGTCCCAATTGAGCTAATCTGATTAGTTTAGATGGATAATAGTCCATTTTATCAGCAGTGGGGCAACCAGCGGAGCATTCACCACACTGAAAACACATAGAAAGATCCTGACCACTTAACTCTTGGATTTTTTCCCTAAATGCCTTGGCTTCAGCTGATATTGAAATCTCCATTTTCCTCACTTGGCGTTAATTCATCATCCAGTTTATATGTCTTTCCTCGTGGTATATAGTCGACTATATGATAAATTTAATCATATTCAGGAAACTAGTGTTGAATAATAAATGAATAAATATCAAATAGTAGAGGTATTAATTATGATTACTTTTAGGTCCCCTTTGGGAGTTTCGCTTTTAAATCCCATACTTTGTTTCTTAAGCGTTTTCTCGTTGCTTTTGGTAATTGCATGAGACTATTTTCGACGATGCTGATATTATTTTGTGCCAAGTCAAAAAGTTCAGCTTTGACATACGACTCAGCAGCTTCTACGTAATAGGTGCTACTGCGAGAGAGGTCTTCCTTTTCATCATACAGTTTTGCTAATGAAGTAAGGGCGTCTCCACTTCCACCTAAGTCCTTCATATCCTGAAATATTTTGACGGCTTTTTTATAGGATTTAACGGCATTCTCATAATCCTTGGTCTCTACAAACAGGTTGCCTAAATCTAACAATACGCTTGAAACGCCTTCTAATTGCATCGATTTCTTGTATATTCTGATAGCAGCATTAAACGCATTTTTTGCTTTTTCCATTTCTTCCATACTACTATGGATTAATCCTTCTGCATAGTGTGAATCAGCGATACCAAGTTCATTGTTCAAGACCTTGTAGAGATTTATAGAATTAACTGCATGCTTTAGTGCTTCTTCATACTCTTCACTGTTGAGTAAGGTGATGCAAAGGTTGTAATTGGCATCAGCAATTCCGATTTTGTTCCTGAGTTTCGTGTAACTCTCCAGTGCAGTCCTATGGAAATCCACAGCTTCTTTGTCTCGTCCTAGTCCAACCAGAAACAATCCTAGTTCAGTACTAATATCTGCGATGAGTTCCTCAGTACCCTTAGATTTAACCATGTCTAACGCTTTTCCATAAAAATCTTCGGCCTGTTCAATTTCACCGTTTTCCCTGGCCTTCCTTGCATTTTGAATGAATTGGCTTGCTTCTACCAAAGATAATTCACCACTTGTATTTTTCTCACAAGAAATCGAATATTTGTTTTGTTTAATATATTTCTTCTTGTAAATTATTTATTTTAATCATTGCATATGTGTTAATAGCTTGAATCTTTAGATACCCTTTTAGGATTTCGATGTGGTCTTTGATAGCTTGTTCGATCGTGACATATTTTGGTGCTTGTTTAATCCAGATGTATCCTTTATTTTGACGAAAATTTGAATTCCTATGGGTTTTTCTAAATTGCTCAACTGCTTTACTCATTGATAACGGGGGTCCTCTTTTCCATCCAATGGATTGTTTTACTTTATCAAAAAGAAGTAAAATACTTGGTTTATTGATGTTGATGTAAGCATCCTCAAGATGATATCCATAAGGTAAAAGACTAGACTTAAGTTTTCCAATAACCCCACCTAGAAAGGTGTAGAGATTGGTTTCAATAATCTCTGTTTGTAATTTTCTAAAAGTAATTTCAACATTGTAGGGGATCTGTAGAGGTTGAAAGAGAACCTCTGGAGTTCTTAGTCCTTCTTGAGCGTTTGCGATAAAACGCTTTAGCTTAAATTCACCCATCACTCCTTGTATGCCAGCGGCAGCATTACGATCCACATCGATAGGGTCTAGTATTATAACGTGATCATGGGGAAATCTCTTTTTTAGTTCCTCAGTGGTATGCCGATTGAGAATATCGATTGGTGCATTGTCTAGCCTTTCAGCAGATTTCAATACGTTGATAAATGAACCAAAATTAAGTACTAATAATTCACAGAGCCAGCCCGTTAATCCAAAAATCCCATACACTTTCTTACGTTTTGTGAAGATTTTTAATAATCGTACTTCATCTTCTAGCCCCTCTAGGTTTTCTTGGGCAAAGGTTGTATGAAATGGCGTTCTGGCCATGCCTGATATTTTTAGTGCTTTATTCAACATAGTTTTGTTAGGTACATATGCAATCGGCACAACATTTACCTTGTAATCCTTTTCGTTGATCCGATAAAAGAATGAAACATACGGATTTTCAGCATATTCATAAACAGGTGTTATCTTTAAATTGTGTTGCAGACATTTACCAAC
>JBHLPG010000128.1:0-10211 GCA_048939725.1 Promethearchaeota archaeon
TAGTACCAAAAATCTCAGTGGCAATTATACAATATTTGCTATAGCGTATTATGAAAACAGTAATACACAGTATAAAGGTGTGAAGGTATTTATCCAGAGGCCTACTAAGGAAGCAAACGGCCAAGGTGGACCTGGGTTCGACTATATTAGCGCGATACTTGGGATTGCCACTTTACTAGGTATTTCAATATTTCTAAGTAAAAGAAGAAGAAATTAATTCTTCTCTCTCAATTTTTTTTAGATGAGTTCATTCCAGAAGTAAAGGAGGTTACTGAAGTGGGACTTTCATTAACAACGATCTCAAAAAATATCCAAAAGCTAAGATTCGAGCTAGGCCGTGGCCCTTCATTGTTCTTAACGTTTATATTCATATTCTTTGGCTTTTTCCTTATTATTCCGATCTTTACAATTATGTTTTGGTCTTTTACAAGCTCAGGAGACGTTCTCTCTGATTTGGCGGGTTTTTTTAACTACTTGCTGGGTCAAAATCCCTCGGATTACCTCTTCAAACCTTTTTTTGACATTTTTCTAGATGAAAGTATTTGGGGGGGTAGTTTTAGTACGCGAGTAGCTTTCGCAGATAAATCAACCATTTCAGCAGTTTGGTTGTGGGGATTTCTGGGGATAATTATAATACTATTTGCTTATTATCGTTATATAAAACCTAAGGCACAAACTCAAGAGAGTTTCTCAGGAAGATACCTTGGTTGGCTCATATGGGGTTCTCTTTTTATCGCTTTAATTGGTTTTATTTTCTATTTCTGGACTGAACTCAAAATGGTTTTTGATGAGCCGATTCCAGGTGGAGGAACGAAAATTATCATTCAGGGCCCCAATATGGGAGCACTTCTTAACAGTCTCACAATAGCGCTTGCTACAACCATTCTATCAACAGTATTTGGTGTTTTTTTTGCTTATATAATGGCACGATACACATTTCCAGGTAAAGATTTTTTCAGACCATTTCTCCTACTCCCGTTAATAATACCACCATTTGTATCTATTATTGGATTTCATCGAATCATGGGTGAAACTGGCATTCTTAACAATCTTCTATATGATTTATTCAATATCCATATAGTATTGGGTGGATCTGTTGGAATAGTCTTTGTACAATTTTTGCATTTCTATACCCTTGTATATTTGAACGTTTATAGTTCATTATTAAATATAGATCCAAGTCTTGAAGAATCTGCAGAAAATTTGGGAGCTAAAGGATTTGAGCTTACCCGTACAATTACACTCCCATTGGCAATGCCAGGATTAGCTGCTGGTTCCATTTTAGCGTTTATTTTGGCAATTGAAGATCTAGGTACACCTCTCATTTTTAGTACCTTGCAAACTGGTGATAAATTTGAATATATGCCAACATTAATATTTCATAATCTCATAAATTTAACTCCTAGAGCGGAATTGGGGTACACTGTTATTGGAAAATATGCAGCTCTATCAGCGATCCTTGTTATTGTTGCTGTAATCGGATTTATTGTCATTCGACGATTTGTTTCCTTAAGACATTTTGCTATGATTTCCAAGGGGAGAGTGGGAGAACCTAGAACATCACCAGCAGGTAAAACCTTAGCTATAATTATAATTCTGATTTTAATAACATTTCTGCCTATTGCACTTATACCACACATTGGTACAATGATCTATGGCCTAGGAGAGGATGGTTTCCTTATTTTCATTCTCCTAGGGGGAATAATTGTGGCTAATATAGCCATATTCTACTATTTAATAAGAAATCGAAACGGATCTGAACGTATCCCTGGGATCATTCTTCTTCTTATAGGAATAGCTGTTTTTATCATAAGTGGTATCATATCAGGACTGAGCTATGTAGCGGAAACCCAACCAGGATTTAGAACATTTCTGGCGTATTTCGGCATTGGAGAGGTTCCAAGTCAGGCAGAAGCCTTTAGAGAAGGAATATTAACATCTCTCTGGAATATGTTCCTTTATTCTTTCATTGCAACTCTAGTAATCGTTATCCTCGCAACAGTTACGGCCTATCTCTTAGCAAGAAAGAATTTTCCAGGTAAAGAGTTACTTGACACCATTGTGACACTTCCCCTAGCTATTCCAGGTATTATCATTGGTTTTGGGTATTTTATAATGTTTTACAATCAACCTATCCCTCTAGTCGAAGATTGGTTTAATCCGGCATTTAATCCGGTAGTACTTTTAATAATTGGTTATACAGTGAGAAAATTCACATTTACAATTAGAGCGGCGTTTGCTGGCATGCAACAAGTAGATGTTCAATTAGAAGAAGCTTCTTTCAATCTTGGGGCAAGTCGCCTTAAAACATTGAGAAGTGTCACAGTACCTATGATAGCAATCAGTGTTTTCGCTGGAGGTTTAATTTCTCTAGTCTATTGCATGTCAGAAGTTTCAACAACAATTATTCTCCTCGATTATACTTTTGATAAGAGTAAATTTGGCACAGCTACATGGAAAATCTGGGATATCTATGGTGATCCCCTCCCTCAGTTTGGGTACCCAATGGCTGCTGTCCTAGGTATTATCTTGATGTTTATTCAGGCGGCTTCGATATTTATTACTAATGTTATCCTAAAAAGTAGATCTGAAGCGCTTACGGGTATATAACATATAACTCTAATAAATTTGCTTGAAATCAAGCTATAGCAATTGTATAGAAACTCTAATATGTATTATACAACAGTAGTATAAGATATCCAAAATTTGATTCATAAGAGGAGTAAAGAATGAAAAAGCCTCAACTCAGATTAATTGTGGGTATTTCGATTTTTTTAGTATTTATTAATCCTTTATCATTGTTAAAGGGAATAAATACTACTTATAGTAGGATAGATGCTGAAAGTGTCCCTCCTACAGTGAGTATAATAAATCCAGCTCAAACCATTGTGGGAGATACTGTTACTATTCATTTTGACGCAGCAGATGAAAGTAATATTGTTGATTATGAAATCCAGATCGATAGTGTTCCAGTAGACCCTAATGACATAATTCAAAAGAACGATAACTTTACCTATTATTGGAATACGAATGTGGAAACAGCTGGGTCACACACTTTGAAAGCCAGAGCAATGGATGAGTTTAATAACTGGGGAGAAGCAGAAATGACAGTTACTGTAGATCGTAACTATGATTCAGGTGTCATTAAAATTCTGAATTGGAATATCGATGGTAATAGGCAAAACGATGACCGTTGGAAGCCAGTGGCTAAAGCAGAAAATGCGGATATTATGTTTCTAGATGAGATTGGCTATTGGACTGATACTCCAAGTATGTTTACTCAATCTTTGAATGAACTAAATGATTATTTTTCTGATGAGGAACCTTACATTGCAGAGTATGATGTAGGTCGAGCAATAACAGAGGGTCACTCTATTTGGAGTCGTTTCCCCGTTGTTGATATAGAAACGGTTGAACATGGAGTTTTTGATGATGGTACTGATTACGAACTTTATCGGGATGCTCTTCACGCCATCATCGAAATAGGCGAAACTTATGTTCATTTTGTAGGAGTCCATTTGAAATGTTGCAATGGTTTTGATGAAGACCGAGAAAATGATATGGAAGCCCTCATCAATTTTATTGACTCTCTAGGCCCCGTACCCGTTATATTCTTAGGGGATTTCAATTCTTTTTCTCCTTATGATGTTGGAGACGTAGCCCCAAATCCTGGGACAAATTTAGGTGCTAATTTAGGAATTGGTCCAATAACTTTTTTATTAAATAAGTCTCACACCCTGGCTCCTAAAAATCATACTTTTCTCGATGTATTTCGTGAATTAGACCCATATAATCCTGGTTTTACCTGGTATGATGATCAGTATAAAAGTCGAATTGATCACATTTTCGTGAATGAATTTTTCTTTGATAAATTGATCAATACGACTGTTTTCGATACCCCTGAAGAGCAAGGTGGCTTTGCTAGTTCAGATCACCGCACTCTAGACGTTTTTATAAACATGGATGCGTCAACAATAGACCTTCGCCCCCCGAATAGGGTCTATAAGGTTAATGGTACTATGATTGATTCTTCTGGAGTTGACATTACATGGGCTCCGAATAATGAATCTGATCTTTCCCATTATGACATCTATCGAAATAAGTCTTTTCTCTCACAAGAGCTCACCAACCAATATGAAGATGGTGATTTACTCCCTGATACTTACTATTACTATCATGTTTCAGCTACCGATACTAATGAAAATGAAGGATTCAAATCGTTTCCATTAATTGTAAACACAGCGTATGGAATATGTAAAAAACCAAGTACCCCAGTTGTTCAAGGATCTGGAGCTAAAGGGAAAGTAACTCTAACTTGGGAAGTGAGTGATCCCGGTGGCCTCCCTATATTGGCTTATGCTATTAAAAGGCGTTATTATGATCCTACGATTAAAATGGAAGCTGATTTTCCACGTGGAAGGGTACTTGGTAATGAAACAACTTTCATAGATCCATTGGTTGTCGGCGGAAGGACTTATAAATATCTCGTTGTAGCAATAAACGAATTAGGTGAAAGTGAAGTTTCCAATATAGCTGAGATCACAGTAGAAGAGGCTCCACCAACAACTACGGAAGAAACTGCTGATCAGAAATCCTCTTCCTTTAGTATAAGTTCAGTCTTCCTTGGTTTAATCTTTATCATCCTATTTGCTGGAAAACTTCGGCGAAAACGCGTTAAAAACTAGTTTTCTCTACGATCCACTTGAAGAGGGAGCATTTCTTACTATTTTTTTAGCTATTATGCCAAAAAGAAGTAATTAGATTCGATTTAATACTATTTGAGTCCTTTACTGGAGTAATTTCCCGTCGAAGGATAAAGAGTGCTACTACTATACATATCAAACCAATTAATTTCAAAAAAGATTGAAAAATAATTTGACCACCAATTTGAGGTATAAGATCCTCATAGAAAACAAAGTACGCTCCAATAAAAGAGATTATGACTGATAATGCATTTGTAATAGGTGAAACTACTGATAATCTCCCTTGTTCAAAAGCTAACATCTGTGCAGTAAGCGCAAAAAAATAGGTTAGCAAGACCATGAATACTGAGTACAGAAACATACCAAAGATTAATGAATCTCCAGTGTTCAATTGATTTAAAGTAATCAAAAGACTTTTTGTGAATAGAGTTCCTAAACCAAAAAAAGATCCCGCAAATATGGGAAACACAAATTCAGCACGACCTCGTTTGGATACAAACATGATGAAAACCATGATGACCATTAAAATAACAGTCAAAGGTAATATTCCCACTAAGAGTGGAGAATTCATGGAGTCTGTTGACTCAATGTTTGGGGAAAAAGCGATTAATAATAGCCCAGCTATCAGAACCCCGATCCCAAACCATTCGATATTGGTTAATTTCTCTTTAAAGACCAAGTAGGCCAATATAAAGGTAAATAATAAATTTGTATTAACTAAAGGTTTAACAACAGACACATCGTAAGTATTGAGAGCCACAGTATATATCAGAAATCCAATTATCGCAGCTACTCCACCCAGCAACCAAATAGGTGTCCTAATTAAACGCCAAGCTGCAGGGCCTACATCACGAATGAAATTATTGATTTTAATTCCACCAGCTTTAAAAATTCCAACTTTAAGGATAATTGCTGACCCCCCACTCATTACACCATAAATAAGCATAATAAATAGCACAACAATGTTATTTATCACGGACACATCATTACATCCTGATTCTACGAGTTTTATGATAACACAGATTATTGATGCCTAAGTGAATAACCACAAGGTTAAGACCATAATAATCATTCCAGCAATAATCCCCAAAGAGATAAGATGGGATTCATCTGCATTTTTAGCAGCTGGTAATAACTCATCAAAAGAAATAAATACCATGATCCCTGCAACGAAAGCCAAGGATGCCCCAATAACAGCTGGAGTTAAGAATTGAAACAAGACAATCGCAGCTACTAAGGCTCCCACTGGTTCTGCAAGTCCAGAGAGTAATCCAAGACGAAAAGCATACCATTTGTCACCGGTAGCAGTCACGATAGGTATACTAACAGAAAGTCCTTCGGGGATATTATGGAGACCAACTGCGATAGCCAAGACTATTCCAAGCTCAACTGACTGCAAAGTACTAGTAAATGTAACTAGTCCTTCAGGGAAGTTATGTACGGCTATACCCATAGCTGATAAAATTCCCAATTTATGGATATCTTCTTTAGAGATAGATGATTTATCAGCTTTAAATGTTAAGTCATGGGAATGTTCATGGGTACTATCTTCTTCTTTATAGAAGTGAGGGATAAGAAAATCAATTAAAAAGATCGCAAAAATTCCCACAAAAAACCATATGTTTCCCCAAAGGAAAGCGTCACTCTCAATGAGCCCTGCACTAGAAAATTCATCGATTGCGCTCGGTAATAACTCAATAAATGATACAGCTAACATCACTCCACCTGAAAAACCTAACCCCAGGGCCAGAAGTCGTATAGAAGGCTTTTCAGTTATAAAAGCGAATGCTGCTCCAATAGTTGTTGCTAATCCAGCAAAACCCGTTAGCATTAAAGCAATTATAATTGTATCAAGTGTTATTATTGACTCTTGAAGGATCATAAGAATACCCGAGATATTTTTCTCTTTCATCCCATCAGATGGTCTAGCTTTAAATGATTCTGCTATGATTATCAACTAGATGATTTTCCGTGAACTCACCGTTTTGACTTATTTCAGAATACCACGGTTCGCGTTCTTGACGATATTAATTACTTATCGAATATAATCCCCCGAAGTTTGACAAATGACTTTTTTAAACCAGAGCTCTCCAAAATATCTTTAATCTGGAACATATCGTTGTATATGGGACGATTAATTGGAATTTTTTTGGGGATAGGAAGTAATATGAAAACCTAATGACTCTAATACTTGAAGAACACTCTGATGACTTTGAACTTCCATCAGCTTGCTATCAATTGTGTAAATTACAGTTGATCGTTTGTTATCATTGATTAAGAGTCTTCTAGCAGAATATGGGCAAGCATCAACACAAGAACCGCAGGCTATGCAGTTCTCCTCGCCTGGACATGCGATCGCTACTTTACAAAAATTGCAGTTTTGACAAAGATTCTTGTCAATCGTTATTTTCAATACTCGAATCCCCAGTTAGTTATGTCTGCCTGGCCCTCAAGCCTCTGGCCTTTTTCGTTTTGAATAATATCGTACGTTTATCCAAGATTCATAGCCAACCTTCTCAAAAAGTGACAAACTAGGCTTATTATCATCAAAGATTAATGCAGAACATACTTCAATGCCTTCAGTTTTTAATAATTGGTCTTCAGCTGCTTCTAGTAATTTTTGTGCAATTCCTTTATGACGGTGGTCTGGATGTACAGCTAAACGATTTATCCAGCCCTTGCGTCCATCATGAGAAACCATAATAACCCCGAGAAGATCATTATCTTTAACTGCCCCCATAAAGAAAATATTTTTCCTTTCCATTTGCAAAGCAATTTTTTCAGGATGATCTCTTCCGTCTGGTCTCCAAGATAATCCTGATAACTCCCATAACTCTTGGATTTTCGGATAATCTTCAATATCCAGCTTCTTGATCACTGTGTATCCCCTTTTTCTAATTGAAGATGGCTTTTCCATTCTTTTACGAGTGCCTTAGCTTTTTCTATGTCAATTGGAGAAGAGATATCATCAATCTTAATTGAAGAACCGACAATTGCCCCAGAAATATATGGAAAGACAGTTGGTAAATTTTTAATTGATAAACCACTCCCTAAAATCGGTTTAATCTTGGTAGATTGTACAAAATTTCTTAGCTTTTCTAGATCAATAAGGGTTCCTGTTTCCCTACCAGATAATATTATCGCAGAAGCACCCTCACGATCAATCGCATTAGTTGCTGCTTCTTCTAGTGAGAACCTACCCAAAGGAGTTGCATGTTTTACATGAACATCTGCCAGTATTTTCACTTTGGAATTGATTTCCTTGAATTTTTGCTGCACTTCTGCTGCTACAGATTCGATTATCCCTTGATCAGTCACATAAGCTCCTTCATAAATATTACAGCGAATGAAACTTCCACGATTGATTGTGGCAATTAGGAGAGCCTGAACACACGCATTTCTGAGAATATTAACACCACACGGGATATTAATTTCTGAAACAATTTTTTCAACAATCGAACTGAAAAGAAGGAATTTCAAATCATCAATTCGATATTTGGGAAAGGGGGTATCATGGAAGTTTTCGATCATAACAGCATCGAAACCAGCCGTTTCTAATGTGATAGCATCTTCAATTGCAATTTTATATATGTCTTCAATAGAGTGGTCTGAAGATACGGATGTATCAAGCGGTAAAAGATGAACCATGCCAATGAGAGGTTTGATAGATAGATTAAGAGGATTTTTTGGGGAAAACAAAGAAATTACCACCAGTTTTCTTATTATTATCTTAAATTGAATGATGATTATAAAGAAAGATTTCTTGTTTAAGATATTCGTTCAATTACGATTATCAAGTAATGAATAATAAAAATCCTTACTTTGTTAAGATAGGCGAGAAGTTATCAAATGAAGCTAAAGAAAAGAGCACTAGAATACCCGATTGAACCTTAAACCCTAATAAAAGTTTTTAAAAATGCTAGAAATTCATCTCTATGGTATTTTTAGGAAGAAATTTAAACCAAATGCTTCTTTTGCAGAAGATACAGTGATTAGCCTTCCTAACAAAAAAAATGAAAAATTTCAAGATTTTCTCAAACGTCTTGGATTGAGTTCTAAAGAATGTGGAGATTGTTTCATTAATGGGAAACTTGCATATCAAGATACTATCATCCCTAAGAATGCCAGAATTGGTCTCTTTCCTTATGGAATGCATCTACTTGATGGTGGACAACATATTAAAGGACATGGATTCGTAACTACCAATCCTTTTAATGATCTATAACATAATAACTAATAAATAGTGAAAGGCTCTATTTTATCAACGGAATGACGACGGTTTTACCGCCTGATCCCGCGTGCATTCGTAGGGATATGACGAGAACTGGCAACCGACCTACCCTTTTAGATGAGACTGAATGAGTCCTCTGTGTAACTGTGGTTTACGTGGTGAATTCAAATTCCCACTAGCCTCACAATCATTCTGTCCTACTTGTTTTTCAAGAAAATTTGAAAAAAGGATATTAAACGGCATTCCAAGATCCATCAAAGGGCATACTACAGCACTAGCGTTATCAGGAGGAAAAGACAGCACTACATTACTACATATTTTCCACAAATACCAACATAAATTAAGAATTCCTCTTTTAGGTGCAATAATCTTGGAGGAAGAAATTCCTGAAGTACAATCATCCCGGGAATTGATTATAAAGAAAATTAAGGCAAGGTATGCTGGAATTGAATTTTTTCAGAATTCTTATACAGAATTATTCAGGTATTCTCTACCTAGTTTAGTAAAACGGTCAGACCAACTAGAATCAGGATTTACTCCATGTACAATTTGTGGTGTATTACGTAGGCATGGAATTCTAATGGTAGCTTTAAAAAAAGGGATTGAATATATTGTAATGGGGAATACTCTTGAAGATGAGGCTGAAACGATCCTCCTGAATATAATACGAGGCAATCCATCTAAAAACTATCGTGAAAACATCCTTTATGAACCAGTTGATAGAGAATCATTACCTACTAGAATTAAACCGCTCTCAAAAATCTCGGAGAATACAATTCAGGAATATTCCAGAATTCATCAAATTCCTGTTTTAAATACTCATTGTAGTTTTGCTAATAGATCTTTGCGTTCTGAAATTAGAAGTTTCTTAAATTCAATGATAGAAAAAGATCCACATGTTCTATACAATATCATTTCATCTATTAGAAAGAAGGAATCAAACGAGACAAGAACTGAAAATGTTTATAGGTGTAAAGACTGTACATCTTACTCACCTGATCCTAAATGTTCAGCATGCCGAATGATACAGAGGTTAATGAGTTAGATTTTCTCAGAGTAACTCTCACCATAAAGACAGATGTAATCTGACCCGTCCAAGCTATAGGAAAATTATTTTGATAAAAAAAGAAAGTTTTTCTTTGAAATCTTAGAATAGACTATTTAAGATGTAATATAGCTAACAATGTGTATGTATAGTGCCAAACCCACTTACCTTTTCTCATGGAGTGCCGAACTTGGTAATTGAAACTCGATATAAAGAAGTTAGAATGCTTCTC
>JBHLPG010000474.1:0-2549 GCA_048939725.1 Promethearchaeota archaeon
TAGATTTGCTTGAAATATCACCAATCTTGAGAATTTCTTCATAATAGAAGGTGTAAATGATAGATCCAAAAAAAAGAAAAGAAGTTATCGTTGGTCCAGCAGTTGTTGCTGTAGCGAATGCAACACGAGCATTCGATGCCCCTGTCAGATATCCTTTGATTTTGAAGAATTTTTCTCTTGACATGACAGATCCACTCGTATCTTCCCGGTCGGCCTTCATTGTACTAATTGAGCATATAATCGGGACAATACTAGTCACAATCTTATTATTTTCAAGGAAAGCACAAAAAAGACTTCTTCAACAGTTCCAATCTTTTGATACGCGTGATTGGCTTTCATTTGTCCTTGTTTCAATGGGTTCGGGGTTAGGCCTTTATTTCTTCATGTTAGCGCTTGCCTATGGGAATCCAACAATAGCAATTCTATTGCAAAAAAGTCAACCACTAATCACATTAGCATTTGCAATGGTTTTTATCCGTGAAAGACCATCAAAATTCTATTATCTTGCTCTTGTTGCCTCACTAGTGGGAATTTATTTCATGGTCTTCGAATCATTTGGAGCAGAATCTTCAAACGAACTTTTAGCAGCACTTTTCTCGTTAATAGCGGCTGGTTTTTGGGGATCAAATACAGTGTGGGGCCGAATCCTTACAGACAAAGTGGATTATTGGAATTTAACCACAATACGTTATATTGGTGGAACTATAATCCTAGTAGGGTTTAATCTCATTGTCGGTGCATATACAAGTTCAAATTTTACGCTATTAAATGAGACAATCAATACATTTTGGGTACCTTGGCCACGGGATCTTCTACCCTCTGATTTTCAAATCCTTATGAATGGGTTATTGGCAATAGTCCTTGTTACTATTTTCACAGGTGGAATAATCCCTTTATCTCTATATTATTTTGGATTGAGATGGTCTAGAGCTTCAGTTGGAGGACTAGCAGAACTCGCTTTTCCACTCCTCGCAATATTCGTTAATTTTATTTTCTTAGGCTTCACTTTAACAGAATGGCAAATAATCGGTGCCATTATTCTACTTTCAGTGGTTTCTATATTATCTTATGTGAATAGAAGAGAGTATGAAGAAGAAACCTCAAATATCTCCTCCGAATAGAACTAGGCGAACTGATGATAGAAAATCTTTGGAATGTTTCTCACTCATCTGTTTCTGTCACATTATGATTGGCTACAGATTGTTCCACTTCAAAATCATTTAGAACATCAAGATTACTACTTGTAGGTTGAGGTAACAGTCCCCAAATTTGCAGAGTAACAAGTAAAGCTAAAATCGCTCCCATAAGAGGAAGATCATGAAGAAATGTCCTCAGCCAGATATCATCAATTCCTATAATGCTTAATAGATTTGTAACTGTAAAAATGATAAACCAAACCATACTCCCAACGTATAATCCAATTAATAAACGTCTAGTAAGGGTTTTTTGGTAAAAATCCCAAAACTTATTATAAATCTCTTTTAATCTCTTTGTCATTTCTTATCTACCGCTTAAAACTACAAGAAACCACATTAACAAAACTGATTTAATATTTACTTTTCGATCTCTCTCAAATTCAAGATTATTTTTTGGGATAAAAGTACTAATAAATAAGAAGAGGAAGAAGAAACTCACTTTATTTATTGAGGATTTAGAAGTGGTCAATAATTATATCCAATGCTTAGAAAAAGTACTAAATCCTCTTACCTACGAATCCTCTTATGAGGGTCTTATAAAATCTCAGCAAAATAGAGTAAATCTACTCCAGAGAATTGAGGGTCCTTTAAGAGAGTTTCAAAGAGATTTCTTTAATCTCAGAGAAAAAAGAATTGTTGAAAGGAATTTATCTCTAATATTAGGATATGGATTAGGAAGCACACCTGAGTCTGATGACATATTTATGGGAACTCTGGTTGCAAAATTCTGTTTGAATAAAAACATAGATGAAAACTGTAAATATTTGTCAATGTTCCCTTTTGAGAGGTTTACAACACATAAATCAGCCCAGTTAATTCGCAAAATTTTAACGAAAAATTTTCCTTCTGAAATAATTCCTTTAATTGAACTTCTAAAAATTCAAAAGAACGACAATCAGACTATTCATCAGTTTGAACTTGAAGCTCGAAAGATAAGGACATTAGGAGCATCAAGTGGTTATTACTTTTTACTAGGAGTATTATGGGAATTAAAGAATTCTCAAGAAGCGAAACAATCTCTAGACTGATTACAAAACTTTCTATTAATTAATCAATTTATTAATCTGATTGATTCAAAGAGATCTTCTAAAGTCCCAGTATAATCTATTGGAAAATCAATATTTTTATACTTAGGATCAGTCTCGATTATATCAGCAAATGCACGGCCATTTGATTTGATTAAGAAGGTTTTTATTCCTATTTTCCCTGCGACCATATCATTAATAGGATCATCGCCTATTATCATACATTCAGAGGGTTTTTTATTGATTCTTTCTAAAAGTTCTTCATAATATTCAATATGAGGCTTTGCAAAATGATAGTCTTCCGCTGAAGTAATTTCCACCCATGGAA
>JBHLPG010000129.1:0-10162 GCA_048939725.1 Promethearchaeota archaeon
TAGAGGAACTGCTGAAAGTTCAGATACCTCAAAAGATCAATGGGAAGTCGATATCGCTTTACTACACACATGGGACACTGATGAATCTCCTCCAGTAATAAATGATTTTGGTTTAAATGATCAAGGAACAGGAACGGGGATTTTTTGGGCAAATATTTCTGATTCCCAATCTAGTATTGAAACTGTAAAATTAAAGGTTAATAATACTGTATTTAACATGGTTTATAATGGCACACATTGGATCTTTGAAGCTTCTGAAGTTCCTATCGTCTTCAATAGAACTTATTCTTATCGGATTGATAATGCATCCGATTCAGCCGAAAATTATATTTCCACTCCTTCTGAAACGCAAAATTATACATTTTCTCTTGATAATACCCTCCCAAGTGTAGATGATTGGGAGTTTTTTGCAGACTTGGGTTATAATGGAACATTTAATGCAAATGTTTCTGATAATTGGGGGAAAATTGATACTGTTATTCTTAATATCACCGAGGTTAATGGAACACCCCGTAACGATTTATGGTCAATAATGGTCAATACCACTTCAGGTTATCTCAACGACTCAATATTTTTGGAGAAAGACACTCCATTTAGATTTACAATCATTGTTAATGACACCGCGGGAAACTCATATACTTCGTTAGAACACTCTGGAGCTGGGCCGAATCACTCGCCTGAAATCTTGGATTTATCTATTAATTCTAATCCGAGAACAAATGACTCTTTACAAGCAAACTGGACCTATTATGATGTCGATGGGGAT
Organism: Promethearchaeota archaeon; assembly: GCA_048939725.1. Lineage (GTDB taxonomy): Archaea > Asgardarchaeota > Heimdallarchaeia > Hodarchaeales > Hodarchaeaceae > Hodarchaeum. The sequence continues at coordinate 767 of JBHLPG010000129.1, forward strand.
AACGAATCTTCAGGGTGGATTATCCACTGGTACAAAAATGGAATCTATCAATCGATTTATGATAATTTGAAATCAATCTCTTCAGGTGAAACCGCGAAGGGGGAAGATTGGAATTATACTGTTCGCGTTTCTGATGGAATTGATCTTTCATCACAGTACTTTTCACCTACTACAACAGTAGTAAACACTCCTCCTGAAGTTATTGATCTCACAATAACATCAAATCCAACAAGTAGTGAAAATTTGTCAACTGGTTGGACTTCTTACGACATCGATGGAGATAATCCAGACAATTACCTTGACGTCACCATCATCAAATGGTACAATTGGACGGGGAGTGATTGGGACTTAATCACAGGTTTATCAAATATAAGTATTGTAGGATCAAGCAATCTTCACAAGAATGAAATCTGGAGGTATACATTACAAATTTTTGATGGTGAAAATTATTCTAATACCTATATTTCTCCAAATACAACAATTTTAAATTCCCCACCTGTATTAACAGGGAATCCTTCTTTTAATAAAACAACAGGTGTGACAACTTCGGATACAATAAATATCACTTATAATTATATGGATATTGATGGAGACGAAGAAGATTTTAATAATAGAATCGTATATTGGTTTCGAAATGGTACATTTTATTCTTCAATCACGAATGAAACTATTTTATCAAGTACAGAAACCTCTTCAGGAGAATCTTGGCAATATATAATTCAAATCTACGATGGTTTTAATTATAGTAAAAATTATACATCAATTATTGTTCAAATTGACACAGCCATAAACAATGTACCAGTAGCTGGAAATCTAACAATAAATGCAAATACTAATACAACATCTGAAAATATTTTAGCTAGTTATGATTACTTAGATTCTGATGGCCGTCCAAATCCAGTAGAAGAGGAGATTCTTTGGTATTGCAATGGGGCTTTAAGACCATCTCTGAATAATTCACTGATTATAGCCTCAAGTTATACCAGTAAGAATCAGATCTGGAACTACACCATTCGAGTGTTTGATGGATTAAATTGGTCCATTCTATATCCTTCTAGTAAGTTAATAATCCAGAATTCAATTCCTCAGGTTACCGATCTACAATTCACATCAAATACAACAACTGTAAATAATTTAATCATCGATTGGAACTTCATTGACGGAGACGGAGACATTCAAGAGGGGTATGAAATTAAGTGGTATGTAGACGGAAATTATAATGATTCGTATTATAATTATACAATAATCCCCTTTTCAGAAACTAAGAAAGGCCAGTCTTGGAATTATTCGGTGCAAGTTTTTGATGGAGAGAATTATTCATTATTGTATTATTCAACTTTAACCTTCATTTTAAACAGTCCCCCTTCTATTCAGAATTTAGATATCCAAGGAGGTGAAAATACTAGTCAAAATATCACCCTTAATTATGAATTTTTTGACTTTGATAATGATACTGAAGATGAAGGATCACGTACAATTCAGTGGTTTTTCGTAAATGGCACCATGATACCTGGGCAAAACGGTAAAGAACTTCAAAATATCTATTTTATTGTGGGAGACATTCTATATGCGAAAATAATTCCTCACGATGGTGAAGATTCTGGAAGTATGAGTCAATCTGAATATTTACAAGTAGGGAACGCTTTCCCCGAAATTGTTGGTATTCCGACTGTATTGGGATATAACGGAAGCCAGAAATATTATGCAGCAGCGTCTATTTCCATTAACTATTCAACAATAGACCTAGATTCCCCACAATATGTTTATGATATCGAAATTGATGAAAATGGATGGGTAGTCGGAGCAAATTACCGCTGGTACAAAAATTATGAATTGGTAAGTGGATTAACGGATCCAATTGTTCCTTTTTATTATTTATCAAAAGGAGAAACATGGATAGCAAGTGTTCGGCCTAGAGATCGATATGGTGATTATGGGGCTTGGGTGAATTCCACACCAATTTCAATAGGAAATACTCCACCTGAAATTGTATCATTTAGTTGGAGTACAAGTACACCAACGGCCAGAGATGATCTTTCATTTAGCTATAAATATTTTGATCATGATTCTGACCCAGAGTGGATGAATCAAATCAAAATCTATTGGTATAATAATTCTATAGAGATCCCTGGAACAGAAAACCAGACTGTTTTATCAAAATTAAAGTTTCAGAGAGGAGATATAATAAATGTCTCATTTTGTGTTTTCGACGGAGAAAATTATAGCTCTTTCTATGTATCAGAATCAATTACTGTATTTAACGCCATTCCAGAGGCAAGAAATATAGCAATATTCCCCACAAAATCATATACTGATGATCCTCTTGTAATTTCTTATGATTTCTTTGATGTGGACGATGATGAAGAAAGCCCTAATTGGATAATATCTTGGTTTTGGAATGGAATACCGCAAGAAAATCTGGAAAATCTTACTACTATAGATGCCAATTATACTTCAGCAAATGATGTTTGGATTGTTCATTTGAAAGTATTTGATGACATGAATTATAGCATCAATTATATCTCATCACCTAATATAATTCTGAATACTCCTCCAAAAATCTTAGGAGTGTCTCTCAATGGAGATATTAATAATAGTTATGCAGATACAAGCCTTTCTTTCACACCAAATGATGATATAACCTTCTATGACCCCGACAACGATCTTATCTTTGGTTATGCCGTTTATTGGGTAAAAAATGATACAATACAACATAGTTATGAAGACCAAACTGAGATACCTGCTTCAGAGCTTAGTAAAAATGAAATCTGGTTCATTTTTGTGCAGATATTTGATGGAAAGGATTGGTCAGAAAATCACTCCTCCCAAGAAATATTAATCATCAACAAAGCACCTGAAATAACAAATCTTCATTTCATAGATAATAGTTATTCAGAATTCTTAGTTGAAGATGAAGACCTTAAGATTTCTTACACATTTCTAGACATAGACAATGATACTGATGTTTCTTATATTAAATGGTATCGAAATCAGACTTACTATCCACAATATGATGGTTTGAAAGTAATCCCTGCTAATGCAACATCACCAGGAGACATTTGGCAAGTTGAAATTCAACCCTATGACAATAGCTTACTTGGATCTTCTATCAATTTGACAATTGCAATTGAAAGTCGTCCAACAATCAACCCGTGGGGAATCGAAGTAAGAACTGATCAAGAGGGCCATTATTCTTATTGGGTAAATGTGACTGATCCTCGCAATCCTATATCTGAAGTATTTTTCGAATTTCTCTTTGGTAATATTTCCCTAGATCAAACTAGATGGGCGGAGCAAAATGGTACTGATGATTTTTGGGTAGTAGATTTTCAGCTTGAGGATTATTCTTATTTAGGTACTCAACTCGTGATACAGATCACTGTGATAACTTCGGTCACATACTCCATCAATTATGAAATAGCTAATTCTAGTACGTTGAATCATCTTATAAAAGATGATGTTGCTCCTCGTGTAATTGATGCGTATTTTGAAAGAGATAACAAAATAAATCCCACCTCTCTAACTTTTTATGCAAAAACAGAAGATTATGGTTCTGGAATAGCCGAAGTTATTTTGAATTATCACTTTCAACCATATGTTGAAGGTTCTGGTGCTGCTGACTCATGGCTAACAGCTCCAATGGAATTTCTAGCTAAGAATAGCACGGAAGATTTTGAATATTGGACTGTCACAATTGATTTTAGTCATAACAGATCCAACTATGATATTATTTATTATATTCAAACAAAAGATAATTCTGGAAACGAAAATCCACTTGCATTTGATATCAGAAATTTCCCCCAGCGTATCAGTGAGAACAGATTTATTTATCAACCACAAGGTTTACCACAATCGGTTCTTATAATAGCAACTCTTATTGTATTTGTTATATTTGCTGGATCTGTTGTCTATATTAAATTCATTCGTAAGCCTGAGCTTGTCGGTTTAGATAAAGAAGTTGTAATAAAAAATATTAAAGAAATAAACGAACAAGAGGTTTTGAATTCCCTAGATCTTCACACCGTGGGAATTGTAGTTTCTTTTTTTGATCAACGTTCTGGTCCAGTTCCTCTAATAGTCATCCCTGACTTATTGAGGGATAATTTAGCAACTCTTATTTCATTATCAGATAGGTCATTTAATAGCTGTGGGTTTGTAGAAGATTTCTTATCCGAAAATTATTCTAGTTTTGATTTTGCTCTAGAATCGTATTTACGAATTAATTCAATGTCTTATGGCTATTCAATAGAGAATCCTGAAGCGAGAGCAGGAGCGGAAAATTATACAATTAATATCCTAATTATTCCAGAAATATTTCCATTCATTAGTCAGTTCAAAGAAGAACTTCAAGAGCTCGTACATGAAATTCATATGCTTATGACTGATGAACCAACAGAAAAGGAGAAGATTCTTAACAAGGTTATTGAACTAAGAAAACATGTTTCTGCTATCATCTTATCCTATCAACAGAAGTATGAAAAAACTGAACTTTTGGGAGAGGATACTTTTTTGGAAAATTAATTAGTAAAATACTCTGAAGCCTATAAGTACGAAATTAATTCCATTTCTTTTGCTAATCCAAGTTGTTTTGAATGAAATTTGGCTTCAATCCTATGTATATAGTTATTATGATTCAGGCAGTACTAGAGTCATCTTATACAGTCTGTGATGAAGCTTATAGTTTCGTTCTTCACATACCTGGGCTAATTTTGGATAATCAGTGAACGTGATACGATAATAATCATAATCAGGTAGGCTAAATGGCCTTAAACCAATCAGGAAATCATCAAAGGAATCGAGATGATCCAGCAAAAACGGGAAACATCCAGGGAAACTCGGAGTAAATCTACAAGCTCCTACAATCTCGCCTACTAAGTTTTTTAGAGTAAGAACATGAAAATCTTCATTAGAGAGAAACTGTCTAATCTGGGCAGCAGGTAGGGTATCTGCATATTTATCTCCAACAATGTCAATTTCATGTTCTAGAATCTCTTGACATGTATATCTGTTGATAGGTTTCAGCGAGTCGTATGGAATGAAATAATGCCAAGTATTTCCTGAAATTCTAAAGCCATACTTCTTGTAGAGGTTTTGCGCAACTTTGTTGTGATTTTGGGTATAAAGATTAATCTGTTCGACCACTTTCTGTTTCCGAAACCATTCAATTGCATACTTCATCAGTAGGTTACCATAACCCTCCCCTTGATGATTTCGAATCACACCAATACGTCCGAGATGCCCTTCACTTTCCCCAAATAAGGCTAGAATTAACTGTCCGATAATTCGAGCATCCAAATCTAATGCAAAAAAGCCATCACGCTCAATCCGTTTTTTAAACCATTCCTCATTTATCGAGTCATCAGGAAAGATCTCTTTATCGCTTTTTTGGAAACCATCCCAATCATTAATGGTCATTGGGCGTATTGTTGGTGTATCATTCAATCAGATTACCTCATTAACACAAAATTACTATCGAAGTCATCAATCTAGAAATCTTCAGGTTTCCTTTTCTTACTTCGAACCTCCTCAATAATCTTCTCAATTTCGTTGTCTATCGTGCTATCATCTATAGTTCCATTTTTAACTTCTTGGAGAATTCGTTCGATCTCATCAGTCTGTCCATTTTCGCCTAATGTCATGTCTAATGTAGGATCTTCTACTGTAGGAGGTAAAAACTTTTTGAATTGTTTTAAAATCATCCTTTGACCATACTGAGAACTTATTTTCTTGAAATCAAATGCTTGGGTTGCTATTTGAGTGAATTTCTCTAGTTCTTTAGGCGTCTGAAAGCTCTGAGGTGGTATTCTATTTGCTATGCTTTGAAGCTTCATCAGAAATTCTAGTTGCACATCTAATTCTAAACTCGTTGCAAGTTGATGTCTACTGTCTTCAACAGCTTTTTTACTGCCTTCAAAATCTAGTTTTGATAATTTTTCTTCATATTTTTGGTGATAATCTTGTTCTGAAGCCTTAGAATCATCATACTCCTGTTTAAGTCTTACAATTAATTGATCGAGTCTCTGTTGAAAATCTTCTAAGCTAACAATATCGTCCTGATTACTGAATTTACGAATCAATTTGTCAAAGAACAATTTAAGTTTCACCTTAAACTTAGTAAAATGGGGAGTGAAATTACTTATGGATTTTGTCATTATGGAAAATATTTTTTAATAATCGAAAAAAAAAAGTTGAATATTCTACTATTAATTGATGGAGTTGGATTAGTATGGCGGAAGAATTTGATGAATCAGACTTTGATTTTAAGGATAAGACATGCGGACAATGCGCATATCTAACAGATAAAGCATCAATAAAATATGCTGATATAACTGAGAAAGATGCAGGACTTTGTCGGCTATTCGTACTACATAACAACTTTGCTATTATGTTACGTGATGAGAGAGCTTGCCCTGATTTTATACCGCGTGAATGAATTTAAATACAGAATTAAAATTTTCTATCAATTAGCATAATCTCGCGATTCAGATAATTATAAACCCTCAATGAAGGCTTCCTTAATGCAAGTTTACATTAGAGGGTCGTTTTACTTACATGACTAGAAGGCAAAGATTCTATTATTATTATGATTCAACAACCTCTTTTTCAAGAATTCTATGAATGTGGAAGGCCTCATTCTGCAGATTTGAGTGTAAATTGACAAAATATCAAATGGATTTGATTATAATTAGGCTAATTTTAAAAGAGTATAATTAGAACAGATTAATTACTCATGGAGGACTACTCTCTTTGACACTATCAAGTAGAAACTATCGAAAAAAATCATCGAGGTATGAATATCGAATCCTTCCCTTGATAGTAATTCTTATCATCTCTTTTACAATTCTTTTCAATGTATTTCTAAGACATCAAGATGAAATTAGTAATTTTCCTTCCGATACAGTATCTATTTCACCCCTTAAAGACAATCCTAAGGAAGGATCCTTAGAGAATCCCAAACATTTCCCATCTCTTGACATTCACTCATCTAAAAGCCCACATATTCTTTTTATTTTAGCAGATCCTACTTCTCTTGACCTTAGTTATGATAAACCATTCGTTGATTTCGTCAATGAAACATTAGGATTTAATGTAACCTTGCACGATGATAACAATAGTTATACCTATACAGGATATGATGCAATTGTTATTTCTGATTCGATTGCAGTAGATCAAGTTAACTCTCTTGTAAATGAATCAATTCCAGTCTTGATTATGGAATCATTTACCTACACAGATTTTCAGCTCGCTACGGGCCGTGGTTCTGGAAGTGGGACAGATCTATATATTATGAATTCAAGTCATTATATTACAAAAAATGAGACGATCAATGCTTTTACTACTGTTTATTCAGTCGCTGGTGATATCCAATTTATGAAAGGTTATACTGCAGAGCCTCCTGACTCTGAAGTAGATAGTCTTGCTCGAAGAACACTTCAACATGGAAATGAAAGAACAATAGTAACCTTAGAAAAAGGGAAAAAAGATTGGTATAACGTTTCAGCCGCGGAACGAAGAGTATTTTGGGGAGCTACACAGGGGAACTTTCTAAATCAAAAAGGTTGGGAATTATGGAATCGAACTCTTCAATGGATTTTATATGATGACATAAATGGTAGTGCATCAATAAATGTTCGTGTTAAAGATCTTGATAATCAAGATGTACCTAATGCAGAAGTCAATCTCACCCATTCTTTTGATGCAACTCAAAAATACAGCCAAAATACCACTGTGGCAGGTCAAACTACATTTGTAAACATTCCTTACGGTTTATATAATCTTACCGTGGAATTTGAAGACTCAATCAATGATACCTTTGTCTTTCTTAACATCACTGGTCAGCAAACTTTCAACCTGACTGCTGACTTTGATTATAATGTCAGAATCAATGAATATATCGATAATGAACCACCAAGTATTACTAATGTTGGCTTTTTTTCTTCAAACCGCACATTTTACGCCGATGTCAGTGACGTAAGTACTCTAGTAACAGTAAACCTCAGTTTAACCGCATCAAATGCGTCCTTTACTAGAAATCAAAACTATACAATGGTCACAACCAATGGAATTCTCTACTACAATGAGAGCGCCGCTCAAGATTTAACTGCGGTAAATGTAACGTACAATATAACAGCCATTGATATTGCAGGAAATATTAGAATTTCTGATAATTATAGTTTTCTCTTGGGAGACATTACTCCCCCTATAATCCACGAGTATAACGTCACGGATTATAAGAATGGAACCTTGGAATTCTATGCAAATATTACAGATAAACAAAGCGATGTTCAGGATCCAGTTATTCTTAGAATTAATGATAGCTACATACAAATGCATTTAAACGCTTCTGGATACTGGATATATCGTACTGAGGCTTATTATGACATCACTCTTAATTACACTATATGGTCTGCTAATGATAGCATTGGAAATGAAAATGGTACGAGACTATATACCTTAACACCTAAATTTGGTATCACAACTCCAAAAGATGCTATTAAACCTCACATATGGGGAGTAACAGATACGTTCTCCACTCATGAAAATGGAAATGTCACATTTACAAGTTATATTGATGATTGGAATGAATTTCAAAGTGGTGTTAATATTAGTTCAGTTGAATTAACTCTTTCAGTTAATGGAGTTAATACCTCTTATCCTATGACGAAACGGGGTGTATCATTCTATGATTATGTATTTACTTTTAACTTCGAGGATATTATTTATTATTGGATTAACGCCTCTGATTTAGCTGGAAACATTAATCCAGGGATTAAACATGGCCCATTCGTCATTGATGATAATGCAATACCCATTGTACATTATAGGGCTGAAGAATGGGGGAATGGTACGGTAGATTTTTATGCTGAGGTTCTAGACTGGCCAAATAATGAAACATCTGCAGTCATATCATTCACACAGAACTGGTTTGTTACTCCATGGCCTAACGTAACTATGAATAAAATTTCGGAATCACAATTCCATAAACGTGAATACAGCCCGTATTTCCTGCTTCAAGACATCTGGTATTATGTTACTGCATATGACTCTTCTGATAATATTAATGAACCAACATCGGATCAATATTTGAATATTACCGTGACGGATCAAATCGCACCAACTATCTTCTATACAATCGAAAACTCTACCCTTAATGATGGGGAAATCACAATCACAGCTTATGCCACTGATGAGTTTCCCTATTCACCTCTCGTTAATAATCAATTTTATATCAATCTAAGTTCTGATTCAACAACCATCCAGACAACAATGGACTATGATCCCATCTTCCGTAATTGGTATAAGACTCATAGTTTTCCATATCAAGAAGAGGTAGATATCAGTATAGGGGTTGAGGATGATGCAGGAAATTTTGGAAAAGTCATTAAAACGATTATT
>JBHLPG010000130.1:0-10158 GCA_048939725.1 Promethearchaeota archaeon
AAAAAGCGTACAGACATCAGACCGAATGCTTGCTAATTGAAGCACATGAGAAGCAGAAACCTCGGTTGAAGGAAATAATTAAGGCCAAAATGTTCAAAATTTATGAGGGCCAATACCTCGAGTAGAGCTCAGCATTTGTTTAGACGGTGACAGTAATATCCCCTGTCGAGACAGAGAGATCAAAATCGTATTTCTGAGCCGCGGAGGCATAGTTAGAGGAAGTGTAGGATTCACCACCACCTGGAAGAGAGATCGTTCCAGTAGCGACGGAAGCGGCCGCTTGTAGACCATAATCAGCATGGAGAGTCGTTGTAACCGTGAGATCGCCTGTAGTAATAGCAAGATTGAAGGTATAGACCCTTGACGGACTGCTTGGGGCATCCGCTGCAGAGATCGTCAAATTAATATCCCCAGTTGTCGTACTAGCGTCCCAAGTAACGGCCATCGTATAATTGAGAGATGTAAGAGTAAGGTCAAGACTTCCAGTGGTTGTGTCAATCTTTACAGTAGGGTCATCAAAGCCCACATCTTCGAGCGCGACCGTTAGAGAACCAGTAGTAGAAACTAAATCTAGGGAGGTAATGACGATGGTAGGATCGGAAATCGTAAGCGAAATGTCTCCCGTGGTAACCTTGAAGTTGATTTCGAGTCGTGACTTCGTTGGCACTTTGACGACAATATCGTATTTGTAATCCACGTCCCCAGTTTCATCCTTCGAATCAAACCGAAACTGGTGCTTCATTCCGAATGTGAATTCATAGGATACCTCTTCTGCCTCCTCTAATTGGGCATTAGACCCCTCTCGGATGGAGATTTTGTTGGTAACAGAGAAATTCTCCGTTGTTGGATTGGTTTCTAAGGTAATTGATCCAACTGAGAGTTTAAAATCGAATATAACGCCGTTATATGAGCCCATATACAGATTGATGGGCGTCTGATCTCCCGCGTATTCAAAATTCATGATTGGAACAGTACAACCGCTAAGGGAAATTAGCGTAAACAGCAGTAAAAATATTATCAGAATTTTCTTCATTTAAAGGTTACCTTCCTTTCACAGCTAGTTGAAGAGAAATGTTTCTACTAACTCTCGTTTCACCCTTTAAAAGGTTTTCAAAAATCCCAGTGTACTTAGCATTTCAAATAATGGCTTTCAAAAAGGAATGAATGACTGTCTTACCCATTAATCTTGGCTAACCATGGCTGATGAATGGTCTTAAGAATCAGGGGAATGGAGTGGGAGTAAGACATGGCGAAAGTTTCGAAGGCCCTTCCTATACGACTCCTCCAGCAGATTCCCTTATCCTTGTCGCCCCATTTGTCTAACAACTCAAAGAATTTCGGAACTAAAGTTCCACACGGATAGCCCTTGTCAAGCTCTTTCATTGAAAAATGGGGATTTAACATCCTAAGAATGCTATAATAAATACATTAAAGGCAGTAATGACCTTCGAATCTGCAAGATATTGAGTTAACTTGGTTTGAATGGAAATCATATTCACAAATTTGAGTCTCTTTATGAACCACTGAACTTTCCCTTCTCAGGACTATCTAGCCCAATTTCCGTTAAAATGTCTGATGGGAGCGAAAGAACGTATTCCTTCACTCGAGCCTTGTAAGATAACATGTCCCAAGGCAAAGAAGACTCTGTTTTCTGTTCAGGAATATTTTCAACAAAGGTATACAGTTTAGTCGCCTTAAATAATTGATACTTAGAAATGAGTAAAGCTTCAGGGATTAGTAACAAGATACCCATAATAATGATGATCGATACACCTTGTAGAAAATAGAATGTATTATAAATAGCCAAATATTGATCTGGAAAATCCGAATAAAGATAATCAGAGATAATTACAATGTTCATGAAAATATAAATGATTCCAGTACAAATCCACCCAATTTGAGAAATTTGAATGCCTAGTGTCTTCTGCTTTGAGTTAAGTGTCACATAAGCATACAAGAAAAAAATAAAAATAAGAATTTGCTCAACAAAAATCCCATAAGTCCATGTAAATAGCACAGCAGTAAGACTATGCTTCAAATACCAAAGACTTTCATAGTAGGGGACATTAAAAGGAAAAAACAATCGAGTCTGCCAATGGACAAGATGAGTCGAAATGTCCCCTATCGGATGAGATAACACAGTATCAATTAACAGAATGATAATTAGTACTTTCATGGGACGGTTAAAACTATCCCACCCCTTAAGTCTAACAACGTGTAGGAAGAGGAGAACAGGGATCCACCAATATGGTTGCCGAATAATAATCCATTCAGGATAGAGTCGCCAAAATTCTGGATTTTGAGTCACACAATAAGATTGCCACGGGGATAAATATTGTCCCCAAATATTGTTCATTATGGCCCATAAGACCACAGCAAAACAATAATAAGCCAATAATAAGTAGTCCGTGGATCCTAATTCAAAATAGAAGTGGGTTAACCGATAACATGCGTATGATCCTACAATCACAGTTAAAATATAGACATAAAACATATAATCGGGTGGGGTGTCAAAAAGAGGGTTAACCAACCAATCAAAGTTTTCGATAAGATGAAAAAGAAAAGCACCTAGTGGGACAATTATCGCTATGATGTACAAATTAAAGGCGGTAACGACCTTAGAATCAGCAATATATTGAGTGATTTTAGTTTGTAAGGACAATAAATTCAGGTCCCAAGTTGTTTCTCAAATTATCAAGATGAAATAACATTTATCGGTGGATTGCTCCTTTCCATGAAATTATCACCCCGATAAAATACGTGACCCATGGATCACGTAAATTGGTGTATAAAAAGCTATCACTAGTGGTAACAGAGAAGAAGTGGGTTATTCGAGATATTCAAATCTGCATAAAAAGCGTACAGACACCAGATCGTTTGCTCTCTACTTTAAGCTAACTGACGAAAGATTTTGGGACAAATCTCCATTTCCACTCAGTCGCCCTGGTACGATTAGTGGGAGGAATCTATCTTCTTGATCGATTAAATAATACAATAATTACTATTAATCCGATGATTAAAGGGATTATTTGAAAACTTGGAGTTATTACGGGAGTAGATTTGTTGCTACTAGTGAGTATTTTCTGAGAAGTAGTGAAATGTTCTGTGCTAGTTGAAGGAGAAAGGACAGTTATATACCATTGGTATTTTTGCACTGCAATATGTCCCACAGAATCATTAGCATAAACCACTAACCAGTGATAACCCTCCTCAGTTGGAACAGCGAGATCCCACGGACTTTCTGATGTTTGATTATTCGTATTGAGAGTAATCCAGTTGAACCAAACGGAGTTCAGGGAATAGTCATTTATCTCCAGATCAATTATCACGGCATTATCGATAATCGTATTATTTTGGGGATTTTTTAGGATAATCATCGGTGGGGTCACATCAACATAAATTTCAAGGGAAATAACATTAACAAACCCATAAGTGTCATTAACACTGATAGTGAGGTAGTGCTGCCCCTCTGTTGAAGGAACTAAGAAAGAATCATATTGAAAAGTAGAAAAGGTGTAATAACCAGAATTAGCAATAACCTGAATATTTTGATTGTCCCATTGAAACCAGATCCAATGTAAACCACCAATATTATCAGTGAAATTCACACTAAGGAACGTTCCAGAGGTAACTATCGAACCATTAAATGATATAGAAGGAGTTATTCTGGGAAAAGAATTGATAATAAACGAATAGCATTTAAATGTGGACCAACCAAACACATCTGTCAATAGTATTGTCAATTCATAATAGCCTTCAGCCCCTGGTGCAAAGAGAGAGGAAGAACCTGTTAAATTCTGAAAACTAGTATCATTCCAAGAATATAAAGCGCTTTGGAGATACGGATGAAGAATCGTGGCATTCACTTGTTGAAATGGAGCTAATATTGAAGTGGGAGTTGGGAATAAAGAAATATGGGCATTCCAGAAAATAGGATAGAGGTCGGTAAGAGGATAATAATCAGTAACAGCTCCTGAACCGTCAAGAATATATGGAGAATCTACAATTCCATCTCCCTCAGCATCTGGGCTGGTCCAATCATTCCAGTAATTACCTTCGGAGTCATTATCCCAATGATTATCTGGAGAAATAGAATTATAAGCCTGAACCCCACCTTCATTATTAGAGACGAAATTATTATGATAGATATAATGATCTGATTCCCCTGCATGGAGCCCATATTGGTTATTTTGAAATAAGAAATTTTCAACGACGGTACAAAAACTTGACTCAAGTCGGATACCATGACCATTATTGAATGCAATCGCATTACCAGAAATAAGACAATAATGGGATTCATACACCCCTAATCCATCATTCGAATTATTGTAGATATAGTTCTCGCAGATAACTCCTCTCTGACCACCAGAAAGATGAATCCCGATAGAGTTGTTAGTGACAATATTCCGAGAAAAATTGTTATCCATAGCATTTCCAAAGAACCCTTGGTTTAAATTATCGCAAACATAATTTTCAGTAAGGTTAATGTTGGAACCAGAAATCGAGATGCCAATATCATTATAACGCGCAACATTGGCATGGACACGAACATCAAAAGACCCACCATCAATGGCAATACCTCTATAAGCACCGACTATTTCATTATTCATTATGACAACTTTATTGCTTGAACTACTTACATAGATCTTTAATAATTCACAATAATTATCGGAAATCCGAATATTTGTACTGGAATGGATAGAAACACCTCCACCCATGGAACTGTTTGTGAAAACACAATTGGAAACATTAATAAAACTGCAAGAGCTCATAAAGACAGGATTGTCAGTGATATCCAAAATACTCGTGGACCGAATCATCCCATGGGTGACATTCAACAAATAGATGCCATGATCAGCCCCATTAAGTAACAGACAATGTCTTATCTCGAAATAGACGTTCGTATGTTCAATCCTGATTTGAAATGTTCCTCCAGTGATTTCTAATTTTTCAATGATATAGGGGCTTGACGCTGTTCCATTGCCAAACCACCCTTCTGAATCTACCTGTTCTGCGAAATCGTCGTTCCCACTGATCCAAAGGGGAACATGAACATTATATTCATTATTATGTGACGATTCTAAATATTGGTCACACCTCTTTATGTCAATAAGATTGTTGGGCTCCTTCAAAAAGATATTATTTTTAGGAAACATGGAAGTTTGGGAAACTTCAGTATTTAAACCTCTATTGAACTCAGGTAGGGACTCAATAGAATAGAAGGAGCTGCAGATAACAGGAATAACTAGTATTATAACCAAAATGTGTCTCATAAATCTCCATTCCAAGTTGTGGTCTAAAAATTTATTCACCACATGGAATGGCTAGAATACTCATTCTAATAAAGGGATTCAAAACCCGAAAAGAGACAAAAATCATCCAGCCATCAGACCGAATGCTCTCTAATTGGAGCTACTGACTCCTTGAAGCCAACTGACAATAGTTCCGCTTAATTTCCACACGGGTAACCCTTGTGATAGGGGGAGACCTTGGATGCTAGAAATTTAAGTAAGAAAGCTATATAGAAATCTATTAATAGATCTATAGATAGAATTATAGATAAAGGTGGCTTTCTTGGAAATCTCAGAACTGCAGTCAAAATGGGAAATCGAATTCAAAAAAGGATTTGCAAAACCTCTGATTCTATTGATACTCACTGAGAAGGAAAATTATCCATATCAAATTACTAAAGAAATTTTTACAATCACACAGGGCCAACTTTCGATTGCTACCTCCAATATTTATCCAATTCTCAAGAATCTCAAGGAGGAGGGAATGATTTCTGAAAATAAAGACATCAAAACACGGAGAATAATGTATCACATTACTAAGAAAGGATTAGAACTCTCAAAGAGTATCACTTTTTCCATTAACAGTTTTATTAATGTTTTACATGAGGTAATCAATCTGAAAGGAGTTGATATGAATTCATGACAAAAAATAGCTTGATTGATCCAATTTCTGAATATCTACACAAGATTGAACAATTTTTTCCGTATTCAACCAATAAAAAAACTGAAGCTATTATGAATTTACGGAAAGACATTGAAGAAGCACTGAAAGACTCAAAAAAAGATGATCCAGAGGAGGTTTTTGGGCATCCTCAGGAAGTAGCGAGAAATTATAGCATAAATTACGAATGGGGAGTCGAAAAAGTCGGGTTTAGAAGAAGAACATTAGCTTATTGTGTAGATTTAATAGCTAGTTTTACAATCTTTAGTCTCTGTTTTTTAGGACACACTTTAGCCACCTATTTCGCCATAATTGGGTTTCATGAAGTTTCTGTAATTCTATTTAATTTAGCTTGGATTATCCTTGCTGGAGCCTTCTGTCATCAAATGATTACTGAACGGTATTTTTCAACGACTATAGGAAAAAGATTACTAGGGCTAATTGTCAGTGACCACTCTGGGATTCGAATCACATGGAGTCAAGCAATAATACGTAATTTATCCAAGGCTATCCCTGGCCTAATTCTACCTGAATTAATCATTGGAAAGTATATCGAAACTGACAAATTTCAACGACCTTTAGATAAAGCAGCTGAGACAATTGTTGTGAAGAACGAACAAAAAATCGTTTTCTGGAAATTGGGTTTAACTATCATACTCCTGTGTCTAGTAAGTATTTTTTCATACCCACTGGCATATTTTATTATAAGTGGGCAACCCTAAACTCAGAGGACTATTTTTTTTTACCAGATAAAGCTACTCAGTCATGTGTAGCTCTACAATCTATTTCTTCCGAAAATACGAAAAAGCGTACAGACAGCAGATCACATACTCAGAAATTGAAGCTAATGACTCCTGACGATAGCTTTTGGAAAAAATCTCAATTTCCATTCAAGTCGCCCTTGAAATCGTTGATTAGCTACTTTTTGTAATCCAAAACTAGTTTTTAAAAACCAAGCCATATACGAGAGAATGACTTGAATCATCAAGAATCTTGATTGAAAAGCCCGCTGTCTCAATAACTTTCTGAAGAATAGACGGAGACACAAAGTCTAGAGTATATCGATATATCTCTCTGGATTTCAGAGTATAATCATGAGTGAACGTATTGTAACACATATACGTCACAGAATAGGCACCATATTCTGTTTCAATTGCAGGAAACTCATAATATTCCGCAGCAATACTCCCCATTCCTAACTCTAAGAGTAACTCCCCATCGTGACCTTTCCCTTGTTTAAGAGCTGCAGGTAATTGGGCGGGAATTTTATAGGTGGAAAACAAAAACATCCCATCATCACTCAAATGGTTTCGTACAGCCGTAAATAACGCGTCCAGGATATTAAACGAAAAACTAGGGAAAGTATTCATAGGGAGAAGAATAACATCAAAAAAAGCCTTTTCAAAAGCAGCCGTAGTTAAAAAGTCTTCAAAGACAATATCACAATTTTGGAGGGAACGATATTCCCTTTGATAACGTTGAAAATACGATTCAAAATGGGGGCACGTCTCAATCCCTTGAAATTTAATTGATTCGAGGTTCCATTCTTTTCCCTCAACGAGCTTTCGTAAAACTCTGCCATAACCCGCTCCGACTTCCAAGACAGAAGAAGGATTTTGTTGAAAAACGAATGTAAGTTCAGGATCCTCCCGCCTTTCGTGGATATACCGTCTTCGCCAAAACACTTCAGCCCAAGTTGCAGTTTTATGAAAGTCGAACTGGATATCACTGATCGTGTCACTAGGCAGGAGAAATTGGATTCTCTGAAGTTCATCAAATTCCTCTTGAAGGGTACTGGGGGGCATTAATTACATCTCCACAGAATGGTGAACCAAAAGAAGAACTTCAAGTTTTAAACCTAGCTATAATATCATCCTCTCCCATAAATTAACAACAACAGACAGACACCAGACCACTGCTCGTGTACTTGAAGATTATTTAGATAATTGACTTCTTAAGCCACCTGAGGAAAGATTTGAGCAAAAATCGCAATTTTCCCACGGTAAGAGATGAGGATTATTCACTAGTTGGCCACTGTTTTTAAAAAGGGCATCTAAACCTGAGGAGGACTTATAAGTACTGAATGATAGGATTCCTTTAAGGTAATAGAGAAGGGAATTAAATGACAGGAAAAGCCCAACAGTTCATTTACACTTGGGGATTCTTCATTGCTGGGATTGCTTTTATTATCGGAGGCTTATTCACCCTAGCTAGTGAAACTTCAGAGACTATCTGGATAGGAGGTTTTATCGGAGGAGGTCTTTTGATAATATATGGACTTAGTAATTTTGGAAAAGTAGAACGTGGAAAACAAGAACGACAACAAACAACATCAGAGTTAGAAGAGGCAATCACGCTTTTAGGCGTTAAAGAATATCAACAAGCTCAAATCCTCCTAGATAAAGCCTTACACTCTGGTAATCTGAACATGAGAGGAAATGTAATGGTTAAATCATTACGAGCACGATGTTATTTCCATCAAGAAGCGTATGACAAAGCCTATACAGATATTTCATTCGTCATGAAGAGGGATCTACATAAAACAGATCATAAAGTAGAGATTGGAGACTATATCCTAAAATTTCTTTGTGAAATGAAACTAGAGAAGCGAAATGAGGCCCAAGCAACACTTACAGAAGCACAACAACGATTTCCAAACAACCCTACTCTCACCTCATTTCTCTCACAGCTCTCCGAAAATTAAAATAAGAAGCTCAATTCCTTAAGTTATCTGATAATAGATTTTAGGAAAAAAGCTTAATTTCCACAATTTTTCAGAAAAATGAGCCCTTGGGCGATTAGTGGGAGCTTCAGCTTGTTTTTAGAACAATTACTTTGCGTAAAAGCAACATCAAGATTGTATCTAAGGCTTGGAGATCATCAACAGCCATTTCATAGAAGTCCACATTAAGTTCTTGAGCTAAAGCTTCACCATCTTTCTGAGAAACAAGTTCAGGATCAGCATGCAGACCAAGAAAGGCAACAATAGGGACAGGATGAGGTGTGTGTCGCTTGAACCAACGATACAAGGCAATAGCTGAATCAAGAAACTTGCGGTTGTTTTTAGAATAAGCAAAGACGGCTGCAGAAGACCCACGAATATAATTAAGACGAAGTGGAGCAAAATGGCGCTTAGTTGAGAAATCAACAAGAAAAAGACGAATAAGGTTATTTTCAAGCTTAATCTGCTTACTGGGAAGAGTGGCCCCTGCAGTAAGCCTTGTAGAGGGATGAAAGGAGCGATCTGCATAAGAAAGCAAAGTGGGGAATAACAATTCGTCAGGATAACAGGGCATTGAAATTTTGACGAAAAATTCCTGTTCGACCATTTGTCGCTCCACAATCCACTTCTATTTTTTTCCTCCGAAATGACAAAAAAGCCTACAGACACCAGACCGAATGCTCGCTACTTGAAGCTAACGACTCCTTAAGTCAGTCTAATCATTTCATGGAAAGAAATCTTATTATATAATAAAAATTCTTTCTTTTATGAGTGGATCACTAATAATTTTTGAGGGAAATCTGTGCGTGTAGTAGGTTGTGTTATACTCCTAATAGTGGGCCTCATCAATTTGCCGAGCGGCCTCGCGTGTGAGTACTATCATGCCTGTCCTTATCTCGAAAACCTTCGTCCCACAGCTAATCCGACTAGATTCCTAGTCGAGCTAAAATCACACAATAGCGAAGAGAGAAAAAACCTTGTCATCGATACAACAACTCATGAATTGGTATCACCAACCTCCAACGATAATCCTGTCAATCTTTCCTTACCAACGCGTCTCTCACAAATTTACAAATCAGATTTCCTCTTTCTTGACAATAAAACGTTTTGGATACTCTTAGATCAGAAAGACCAAATCATCTTCAATGTGTCAATTCCAATGAACATCACCTCATACTGGCAATGGTTTGTGAGTGAACATCTATCGTATGCATTTATTGTTTTCGCCGAAAGTGATTGGTATCATTATAATTTCTGGGGAAACGTAAATGGAATGGTCATTCCTATTGATAATGAGACCACCATCAATTCCTTCACTGTTCAATGGTACTTCGGAACCTTGATGAATCCATATATAGTATATGACGATGAACAATTGATTTATGTAAGGGGAGACGAAGGTATGTGCATAGACGGATATTTTTACCGTTATTCAAATCACGGGTTAGAATATATCCTATTAGATGCTATTTGGAGTCAAAATA